>DATENZ010000056.1:0-2431 GCA_035274625.1 Gaiellaceae bacterium | reverse complement strand
CCGGTCTCGGCCGCCTCGCGGTCGGCGGCGGCGTCGCCGCGAACGGCCCGCTGCGCGAGCGGATGGCCGGCCTGGGCGTCCCGCTGCGCATCCCGCCGCGCGAGCTGTGCACCGACAACGCCGCGATGATCGCGAGCGCGGCCCGCTACGTCACGCCGCTGCACGACTACCTCGCGCTCGACGCGTACGCGACGGGCGAGCGCGGGCTCTGAGGCGGTCGGCGCGGAGCCCTACTTCTCGACGAAGACGATGTCGAGGAGGTCGGCCGTGAAGCTGATGCGGTCGTTGAGCTGCTTGGTGAGCTGCGACAGCTTCACCTCCGAGCGTCCGCCGACGAGGACCTTGTCGTCCTCCGGCCGGGTGCCGCTCGCCGAGACGGACACGAGCCAGTCGGGGAGGGTCCCGCGGAAGCCGTCCTGACGGTCCTTGAGGTAGTCGGTGCAGCGGCGGAAGAGCTTGGGGAGGACGAGCACGCCGTTGGGCGGCGAAATCGACGCCTGGCTGTCGAGCTGGAACATCGCGGTCTCATCGGCGGCCCAGACGCCCTTGCCGGCATCTCGCGCCTCGGCCGCGATCTTGCGCAGCCGCTCGCGATGCGGCGCCGGCGTCGACGTGTAGAGCGTCAGGTAGCTCAGCCCCTCGGTGAGGGAGCGGGCGTTGAGCGTGCGGTCGACGAGGGTGGTGTCGACCTCCGTCCAGGCGCCGTCGCGCAGGTCGTCGAAGTCCTCGGTGAGCACGTATGCGATCGGCCGTCCGTTGGGGTCGACGCCCTTGGACAGGACGGCCGCCGGACGGGTCGCCGGATCGGCCGACTGCACGGTGGCCGATCGATCGAACACGACCTTCTCGAAGCCGGCCTGCTCGAGCAGCCAGTCGCGGGCCACGTCGCCGTGGGGCTGGGCGTCCTTGCCGTAGTGCGTCTCCGGAGCGTCGATGCCCTCGAGGCGCAGTTGGACGCTTCCGTCGACCCGCGACGTACGGACGCGGTCACCGCGATACAGGTCGTCGAGCAGCGTTGGCCGGGCCGGGACGAAGCGGATCGAGTCGCCGTCCGGGCGCTTGCCCACGACCGCGAGCCTCCCGCGCAGGACGCGGAGGAACGGGACTGCCATGACGGCAGCCTGCCACGATCCGGCCGTGCCCGTTGTCACCATCTATGGCCGCCCCGGCTGCCATCTGTGCGACGACGCGGTCGCCGTCCTCGAGCGGATCCGGGCCGACGCGCCGTTCGAGCTGCGCACCGTGAACATCGAGGACGACGACGCGCTGCTGCGCGCCTACCTCGTGCGGATCCCGGTCGTGTCCGTCGACGGCGAGGAGGTGTACGACTACTACGTCGACGAGGCCGACCTGCGGGCGCGCCTCGCTAGAGTGGACCGCGGATGAGCCTTGGGGACGTCACCCCGTCGGTCGCCCCTGGCGCCGGGAACGGCGTGGGCAGCGGCGAGCGGCTCTCGCTCGGCGTCGCCGCGCGCCTCTCGCGCTACCTGCAGGTCCTGACGCAGGCCAAGAAGATGGGCAAGGAGACGATCTCCTCCCAGGAGCTCAGCGACTACACGCACGTCAACTCCACCCAGATCCGGCGCGACCTGTCGGGCTTCGGGAAGTTCGGCAAGCGCGGCGTCGGCTACAACGTCGACTCGCTCGTCTCGCAGATCCGCAAGATCCTGCGGACGGCCGGCCAGCACAACATCGCGCTGTTCGGCGCGGGCCACCTCGGCCAGGCCATCGCGTCGAGCGACATCTTCGCCGACCACGGCTTCCGGGTCGTCGCGATCTTCGACAACGACCCCGCGAAGGTCGGCGCAGCCGTCGGCACGCAGCAGGTCCGCCCGGTCGACGACCTGCGCCAGGTCGTCGAGGAGGAGGACATCGTCGTCGGCGTGCTCGCCGTCCCGACCGTCGCCGCCCAGGCGCTCGCCGACAACCTCGTCGACGCCGGCGTGAAGATCATCTTCAACTACTCGGACGCCCTGCTGCAGGTCCCGCCGGAGGTCACGGTCCACACGTCGAGCCCCGCCGTGGACCTCCTCTACGCTCTGTACTTCTACCTCACGTAGACGCACAACACCGCCATGACGATCGACGCCGATCGCGCCGCGGAGGCCTTCGCGGACGCGACCGACTTCACGGTCGGGATCGAGGAGGAGTTCGCCGTCCTCGACGCCCGAACGCTGGACCTGGTCCCGCGCTTCGAGGAGCTTCGCGACGCCGCCGCCGCGAGCGACCCGCTGCTGTCGGAGTCGATCGCCGGCGAGCTCATATCCAGCGAGATCGAGATCCGCTCGGGCCGCGGGGAGGACCTCGTCGACGCGCTCGCGCGCCAGCGCGAGCTGCGCCAGCGCCTGTTCGC
Organism: Gaiellaceae bacterium; assembly: GCA_035274625.1. Lineage (GTDB taxonomy): Bacteria > Actinomycetota > Thermoleophilia > Gaiellales > Gaiellaceae > DATBLE01. The sequence goes on along the minus strand of DATENZ010000056.1, from coordinate 78 downwards.
GCTCGCCGGAAGGCGCGGCATCGCGCTCGGGGCGACCGGCACGCACCCCTGGGCCGACTACCGCGAGCAGCCGAACAT
>DATENZ010000055.1:0-65148 GCA_035274625.1 Gaiellaceae bacterium | reverse complement strand
GTTCTTGGTCCAGACGTAGATCGTGCCCTGCAGCTGCCCTGTGGCGGCGTCGTACTGGGGTAGCGCCACGGACGGCGCGCAGGGGCCGTTCAGGTTGCACCAGGCAGTGAACGCCGGCGTGTTCGGCGCGGAGTGCGTGTTGGGAATTGCAGGGCCGTTGTAGATCAGAACGATGTTCGGCTTGTTCCCAGAGCTCGTACCGATCCCTGCGAACACTCCGGTAACCGCGGCAAGCAGCAGGAATATTCCTGCGAGAACGCCCAGCTTCACCTTCATGTGCCTCCGCCCTTCGGGTCGAGTGAGTAAAAGTTCCTGCGTGCGAGCTCGTGCGAGAGTCGACTCCCAAGGCGACTGACCGCCCTGTCAAAGACGCAGCGCGTGTTCGACCCACGGGCGTCATAGGCTTCGAACCGCACGAGCGCTTCTACTCGATCGAGATAGTGATTTCAACCCACAAGCTCTCGTGCGCCCTATCCGCTTGCGGCACGCTTGCGGCCATCCTCGGCGTGGCGCTCGCGGTCTGGACGATCGCCAGATCTAGGGCAACGGAGGAGGAACGGGGGAACTGCCGAGGTACGCGGTTGCGGTGTCGGCCTTCTACGCTGCGCGCTCGGTCGGCTCAGGCCAATGACTTACTCTCCCTTGCGAGGTCGCGAACGCATGTTCGCAGAGCCGGATTTCGCCGCGGTCGGGATTGAGGTCCGCGCCCGCGGATGTAACGATGGCCGGGTCGTCCTGCGGCGACGGGGAAGGCTTTTCCGGAGCTTGTTCGGGTGGCCGGCGCGCCGCCGGCGTGCTGAATCTGCGGTGGGCGAGGGAGGGGTTTTATGCGTAGGTGGCGGTTGTTCGGAGCGCTCGTGGTGGTCGGGTGCGGCTTGGTTGCTGTTGGGTTGGCGGCGGCTGGTCAGCTGTCCGGGGGTTCACCGCCGGTGCCGGGGTCGCCGGCCGCGGCGCCGGCAGGTCAAGCCTCGCCAGGAGACAAGCAGCCGCCGTCAGCGTCCGCAACTCCTTCGCCGTCGGCGCCAAGCGGGTACACACTCGTCGACTCGGGCGCCCTCAGCTCGCCCGACGGGGCGCAGGTATCCGGACAGGCGACGTGTCCCTCCGGGACGGTCGTATGGGGAGGCGGTGTCTTCATCAGCTCGAGCAGCGTCAGCGCGAGTGTGAACAGTTCGTATCCGTTGCCGACTAAGAGGGGCTGGAAGGCGTGGGTGAATAACACGAGCGGCGGCGCGACGACCTTCAACGTCACCGCGGTCTGTGCCGCTCAGCCGCTCGGATACAAGATCGTCGCGAAGACGGTTACGACGACCCCGATCTGGAACGACACTGCGACGGCGAACTGTCCAGCCGGCGCCGCGGCGCTATCAGGCGGCGGCCTGGCCTCGTCCCGCGATCTGCGGACCAACCTGAACAGCAGCCACCCCACCGTCGGCGAGTTCTACGGCCGGCCGGCAGGCTGGCAGACCGACCTGAACAGCTACTACAACACCGGCGCGGCGAAAAAGCTAACCACGTACGTCGTCTGCGCGAAGCCGGCCCCGGCGGGATACACGACCGGCGGGGACACGTTCACGGTTGCCACCGGTGCCCAGTCCGGCGCCACCACAGCGTGCCCGTCCGGCGGCGTTGCGACAGGGGCAGGCGCCTGGTCAGGCGCAAAAGAGGGGAACCTGAACACCTTGACCCTGGGCTCGAACTTCGCCCAGGCATACGGCAACAACAACAGCACCCACGACGAAGACGTTTTCGTTTACGTGACCTGCGTCTCCTGACCCGACAACACAGCACTGAATGAACAAGAGGGGGCCGCGGCGGCCGGGGCCGCGCCCCCTCACAAGCACGGGCCGGAGGACGGGGTCGAACTCTCCCGGGCCCGTGGAGCGCTTACTCCCGCCCACCTACGGGCCCGCCGGTCAGACTAGGCGCAGGTGCGAGCTGGGCTAGACGGCTCTTTCGGCAAACCCCGGAGCGCTAGCCATTGTCCCGTGCGCCGTTGAGGATCTGCTCGAGTTCCGGCAGGCTCAGCTGGTTCAGTAGTCGGTGAAGCTTGGCCGTCGTGTGCCGGTTTCCGCGCGGATCGTGCACGGGGCGTAGAGGCGACACGCGCCTGATGCCGGGTCGATGGTACCCACCCGCGATCGCGCTGCGCGAGTTCGCGCGCGGCGGTTCCGCCTCTGGACATGACCGCTTCGCGGCAGTCGCGCGGCGCGTCCCGAATCCGCTCGATGCCGGGCGCGAGCAGGATCCGGACGATGTGCTCCTCGCCGTTGCGCGTGAAGCTCCACGACCAGCCGACGTCGAACTCCTCACCTTCGAACCCATTGGTGAACTCGGTCAGGAAGCGGTAGTCCCAGGCCACTACGAAGCCCAACGCCGTGCAGAGCCGCCTGGTTGCGCTGCCGCAGGCCAATCCCGTTTCCTTCTCACAACGCGACCCCGATGAGATCGGCCAGGTGCGCGAACTGAGAGTCGACGGCGTTCTCTAGCCGCTCCTCGTACGTCTCTCCGTCGCTGCCCTCGATCAGGCGGTCTAGGCGCTCGAGCCGAGCGACCACGCGCTCATAGTCGCCATGCGTCTCGTCAGCGGCGGTGGCGGCAGCCTCCCAGACCTTCTCGCGTCCGACCTCGTAGGTCTTGACGAGGAGATCGAGGTCTATGGCTGCGTCGATGGCCGCGTATTTCTGTTCGGTCATCACGCTCCAATTTCTTGTTCTCCGCGGGGGAAACTGTGAGGGTCGTGGGGGCCGGGGGTCACCATGGCAGGCAGTCGCCGCGCGGGCGCTCTCCTCCCCGTCGCCCGTCGAGGAACGATCCGTCTCCCGACCCCCGGCGCCTATCCGTACTGAAACCCTCGATCGAGGGAGTTGGGAGTCTCAGCGGGTGGGTACCAGCAGTCGGGATGAACATGCGGCCTGACAGGGGAAGGCAGCATCTGGCGCCAGCCACAGATTCCTCGCCCCTCTTGAGCGCGTTGCGGCTCGCGAGCGGCATCGACTATCGGTCTCCCGAGGAGATTTGGTTCGGGCTCGGCCAGGGCCCAACTCCGGAGCGCAGGCGCCGCAAGTTGCGCCGAACACCCGAGTCCCTCCCTCCCCACTGACCGGACTCGGCTAGAGGGGTCGCCGGCCGCTCGCCGCAGGTTGGCCGGAAGCCCTGTCACGGGGGCGGCTCATGCGCATGGGTCGCCCTCTCCTCCTCCCCCTCCTCCTCGGCGGTAGGCTCCGCAGCTCGTCAGCCTCAGAGGGGGGAGCTTGAGCGGCCTCGCGAACGTTCGCGTGATCTGGCAGCGCCTGAAGGCGTCCCTCACGCGTGCTAGCGATTCGCTCTACCCGCCTCCGGAGAAGATCACCGGAAAACCCGCGCCGGCAGAGCAGACCGACGAAGAGCCCGAGTAGAGGCTGCCCGTTCCGACTTGTCTGCGGCATGGACGTAGTACTGGGCGGACAGCTTCACGCCGCTCGACGCTTCCGAGGCTTGCTCAAATGATCCCGACAGCCGAGCTGAGGGCCGACGAGGAGCGCGTCCGCGAGGGCAGGCCGCCGGTGTAGGGCGCGGATCCTTCAAGAGCGGGCCGAGCAGCGCCTTGCCGACAGAACCTACGGCCTGTCCGTCGAGAGCGGTGTCTGAACATCGCTGGGGCGGCCGGGGGCGGCCCGTGCGGGTACACACCACGGGTACAGAACCGCGCCAAGTGGTCGTGATTCACCACCAACAACACCCAAGAGTCGAGAGCCACATTTCGCTGCATTGCCCGCAGTTTTGGCTTGATGAGGCGACTTTCCCCCAGACGCGCGGACCGGACTAGAGGTCCCGAGTTCAAATCTCGGCGCCCCGATGAAAAGGCCCCCATTTGCGGGGCCTTTTCTATCACCAGAGTTCGCGGCCGCGGACGCGTCGGCCAGGGTGAACCGGCCGTGCCGCTCCCCTGCGACGTCACGAACGCACGTTCGCACGCTGAGCCACCGGTTCGGACACCGAGACAGTCACCGATCGTGGCTTTCCCGTCGGCGGTCGGGGAATCCAATTGGAGCTGGTACCGGTCGCCGCAGCCGGACCAGCGCATCATGGGGTCTTGCGGATTGCGTGTACCGGCCTAAGAATCCCGGACACGCGCGGGAGCGGTTGCGTCGGGGGAGGTCGCACCGCTCCCACCCTTACAAGCCGCAGGCGGAGAAGCCCCGCACGCGTGACCAAGCTTTTCCCGCCGGCCTGGGGAGAGAGCTAGCTAGCGGGGAGATGCCGCGAGCGGGGCTTCGTCCCGCGGCTTTGTACCACGCCTTGGTTGTGGTCGCTCAATGCCGCGCTGGATCGCGTCGGACCTCGATGCCCGTACCGCCAGTAGCCGCGATCGTCGTCTTGCCCCTACGTCGCCCGCGATCGCGCGGGTTCTAGACGACGACGGCGAAATCGTCTCCGGGGTCGGAGCGGGCGTGCACGGATCACCGCGCCGGTTCCGTCACGCCAAGAACCCTACGAGCAGCGGCGGGCCGCAGCCTTCGCGGTGCTGATCTCGCGCCTGCGCCCCTGAAGCTCCTCGGACCGCTCGAGGAGCGGCAATGCCGCCGCGCAGCTCCCGAGATGGATGAGCGTGTAGGCGAGGTTGTAGTCCGCCCACGCCTCGTAGCGGTTCCCACTCGAGTACGTGCCGCGGAGCCGGTCAACGGCCTGCTGCAGAAGTGGACGGGCTTCCTCATACCGCCCGTCGCGCATGAGCGAGTACCCGCTGTCGTTCAGCGCCGCGCCGCCCGAGGCGGCAGGAGCCGCCTGGCTCGTGGCCGGCGGCGGCGCCGCCGCGGGCTGCACCGCAGTTTGCGTCACGGTCTCGCGAACCGTGGTCACGTTCCCCTGCGCGGTTACCACGACCCGCCGGGGTGGCGCGGAATCGTCGGTCATCGTCGCGAGCACCGCGCCGACGCCCCCCGCAACCGCCGCGGCCGCCACCGCGAGCAGGATCAAGACCGGCTTCAGACTGAACCGCCGATCCGGGCCGGCCCGAGCGGCGACGAGCGTCGTGTGTTCGCGACGAGGATCGAGCGCCGCCCGAAGCGCGCGGACGAAAGCGAGGCAGCTCGGGTACCGCTCGCCCGGCTCCTTGGCGAGCGCACGCTCGAAGACGGCGTCGACCTCACATGGCAGCGTCCGCTGCCGCGCACACGCGGAGGGCACCGGCGAGTGGATGTGCGCGGCGGCCTCCACGGTCGGGAGGTCATTCGCGAACGGCCGCTCACCGGTCAGCAGCTCGAAGGCGACCACTCCGAGCGCGTACTCGTCGCTTGGCGGGCCGGCGCGTACACCCTGCGCCTGCTCCGGCGCTAGGTACCCGGCGGTGCCGAGGATCGTGCCCGTTGCGGTGAGCGAATCGAGTCCGACCGCGCTGGCGACGCCGAAATCGCCGATGCGAATGTGGTCGCGATCGTCGAGCAGGAGGTTCGCGGGCTTGACGTCACGGTGGACGATGCCGCTGCGATGCGCGGCATCGAGCGCGGCAGCCGCTTGCTCGAGCCAGTCCAGCGCCTGCTGTCGCGGCGGCTGCCCATCCACGACCCGATCGGCCAGCGATCCACCAGGAAGAAACGCCATCACGATGTACGGTCGCCCCTCCCATTCGCCGACGTCGAAGATCGTCACGGCGCCGTCGCCGGCAAGCTTGGCAGCCGTCAGCGCCTCTCGCTTGAACCTGAGCCGGACGGCTTCGTTCTGCGCGAACCGGTCGGCGAGGAGCTTAACGGCAACGCAGCGAGCGAGCTCGCGGTCGTCGGCGGCGTAGACCTCGCCCATGCCGCCGCGGCCGATCTCACGCGGATTCTGATAACGCGGAGGCAGAATCGACGTCTGAACCGCCATGCCGAATCCGTTGCCCCGGCCGGCCAGACAAAAACCGCGTTCCCGCCGTCCTCAGCAAGCTCGGCGGAGCGGAAGCCCCGCGACAGCCCGCCGGTCGTGACGCGTCCACGCCTCTTTGCGCCGCCGGATGTAGACCTCCTGGCCGCACCGCCAGTAGTCGCGGTTCTTCGTCTTGGCCCAACCGCGCGGTGCGTCAGGAGCTGCGGTACCCGAGAGCTGGCTGCCCTCTACGAGCGCGTGGCTGCCACAGCTTGAATCCACCGGTGAAGGCGTCGTCGTTTCCTCCCAGCGTGACGTTCGCCGGGCAGGCGCCGAGGTCGTCGGCGAGACCGCCGCCGAGGAGGATGGAGTCGGGCTGGAGCGCCTGGCGGAAGAGGTCGACGGTTTCCAGTACTGCCGCCCGCCAGCGCTTTCGACCGAGTCGCTTCCGGCCCTCGCGATTGACGTAGTCCTCGAACGTCGCACGGCGGAACGGCAGATGGCCGAGCTCGAGTGCCTCGACGAGGCCGTCGACGATCATCGCCGAGCCGAGACCGGTGCCGAAGCCGAGGAAGAGCATCTTGCCGCCGTCGTAGCCGCCGATCGCCTGCATCACGGCGTCGTTCACGACCTTCGTCGGCTTCCCGAAAGCACGCCCGTAGTCGAAGCCGATCCAGCCTCGCCCGAGGTTCACGGGCTCGTGCACGACGCGGCCGTGCACCACCTGCGCCGGTACACCGATGGAGACACGATCGAACCTCCAACCGTCCACGAGCTCGAGCGTCCGCGCCACCATGTCTTCCGCCGTGAGTCGCCGCGGCGTCTTGAAGCGCCGCCGTTCGTCCGCGCCCTCGACGAGCGCCTTGACGTGGGTGCCGCCGACGTCGACGGCGAGAGTTCGGCCACGACGAGGCATCGCCCGAAGCTACGGCTCTGTCAGCCCGGAGGCCGTGATGGTGACGACCGGCGGTAAGCGCTCCCGGTGCGCGAGCTCGCGGGCGACGCTGCCGCCGCGGGACATGATCGCCTCACGGCACTCCCGGGGTGCGTCGCGGATCCGCTCGATGCCAGGGGCGAGCAGGATCCGGACGATGTGCTCCTCATCTGTGCGCGTGAAGCCCCACGACCAGCCGACATCGAAGTGTTCGCCGAGGTAGCCGTCGGTGAACTCGGTGAGAAACCGGTACTCCCAGGGTGTGCCCAACACGATTCCGCGAGATTTGCCGGCGGCTAGCGGGTTGCGGCGGCGACTACGGCCGTCCCTCCGCTGCCCGCCGCCCGAAGCCGGCCAAGAACAGGGCGACGAGGACCAGTCCGGCGATCCCGAGCGGGATCCCGACCCACGGCAGGATGAACAGCAGGATGACGCCGAGAACGATGAGTGCGAGAGCTGCCCCGATCAACGTAACTCCTTCCGCGAAAACGACATTGGACGCGCGCGTTCCCGCGGTCGACCCGAGTAAACGGCGCGCTCGGCCCTAGACCTCGGTTAGTGCTGTCCCGCCTTGCGTGCGTGTTGGTCGCCTCGAAACGCTTCTAGCGTTTCGGCCGGGGCCGGATTCTGCGGCGGGACGCATTCAGGCAAAGTGCGGCTCACGCCTTCCGGCCCCTTGATCCCGCGTCGCGATCTAGCGCGGGGAGGAGTCGAGGCTCGCGAGGCGAAACCACCTCGTGCGGGTGGACCGCATGCGGCGCGGGTTTGCCTGGGGGACTGACGGCGCAGTGGTACTGCTCCTCCCCCGCGTCGCATTGAACAGCTGCGGCCCGCGAACTAGAGCTGGAGATCGACGGCATGGGCGACGACCACGCCCGGACCTCCCCGTCGACGACGCACACAGGGCCGGCCAGGATCGCTCTTCAGGAGGCCGAGCTGTGCGGCAGGCTCGGCCTCGTAGCCGCCCGGAGTCGCGCGGCCGTCAGTCCACTTCGCGCAAGCCGAGCGGCATTGCGCCGGGTTCGACGGGCGAGGGACACCTTCCTTCATCCCGGGTTCAGGACCGGACTTCAGCCGCCGAATGTCTGAGAGACCCCGTTCGGGTGCTCCCGGCTACGGTTGCGTCCATGCGCGAGGAGCACGTCGTGGACGTCGCGGGGCGAGAGATCACGATCACCAGCCCGGACAAGGTGTTCTTCTCGGAGCGCGGCGAGACGAAGCTCGATCTGGTGCGGTACTACCTCGCCGTGGCGGAGCCGCTCATGCACGCCGCCGGGGCGCGGCCGACCCTCATGCAGCGCTTCCCGCACGGCGCGGAGGGGAGCTCCTTCTTCCAGAAGCGTGTGCCGGAGAGCCGGCCGGAGTGGCTGGAGACGACCGTCGTCAGCACGCCGAACGGGACGACCTCCCGCGCACTGGTTCTCGCCGACATGGCGCACGTGATCTGGGCCGTGAACCTCGCCTGCCTCGGTTTTCATCTCTGGCCGTACCGTCACGACCGGCAGGACGTCGCCGACGAGCTGCGCCTCGACCTCGACCCGCAGCCGGGTGTCGGCTTCGACGACGTGCGGGCCGCCGCCGGCGAGCTCCGCCGCCTGCTCGACGAGGTCGGGCTGGCCGGCTTCCCGAAGACGACCGGCAGCCGCGGCCTGCACGTCTATGTCCGGCTGGAGCCGCGCTGGGACTCGCACCAGGTCAGAGCAGCCGCGGTCGCCGCGGCACGCGAGCTCGAGCGCCGCCGGCCCGAGCTGATCACCTCCGCCTGGTGGAAGGAGGAGCGCGGACGCCGCGTCTTCGTCGACTTCAACCAGAACGCGCCGCACAAGACGGTGTTCGGTGCGTGGTCGGCGCGCGCCAGGCCCGGTGGCCAGGTCTCGACGCCCCTGACCTGGGCGGAGATCGAGACCGTGGAGCCCGACGAGCTGACGATCGCGAGCGTGCCCGAGCGGCTGGCCGCCGCCGGTGACCCGTGGGCGGGCATCGACGAGCCGCCGCAGTCCCTCGAGCCGCTGCTGATGCTTCACGAGCGGGATCGGGCCGCCGGCCTCAAGGACGCGCCCTGGCCGCCTGTGTACCCGAAGCAGCCGGACGAGCCGCCGCGGGTGGCGCCCAGCCGAGCCCGCAAGCCCGAGGCGTAACGGCAGTATGGGGGCATGACCGGCGTGAGACTCGGCGATGTCGAGGTGAGCCGCATCGGCCTCGGCACGAATCGGCTCACGAACACGCCCGAGCACGTCGCGTTCGTCGAGGAGGCCGCAGCCGCCGGCGTGAACCACATCGACACGGCCTACTCGTACACCGGCGGGGAGAGCGAGCAGACGATCGGTGCCGCTCTCTCGCCGTTCCGGGAGGGGCTCGTGGTGGCGACGAAGGGCGGAGGCGGCGGCGGAGCGGGGCGAGGGCGACCCGAGGTCCTGCGCGCGCAGATCGAGGAGAGCCTCCGGCGGCTCGCGACGGACAGCATCGCCCTCTACTACCTGCACCGGGTCGACCCCTCGACCCCGATCGAGGAGAGCCTCGGCGCGATGAAGGAGTATCGGGACAGCGGGAAGATCCGTGATGTCGGGCTGTCCGAGGTCACGATCGGCCAGATCGAGCAGGCACGCGCGGTCGTCCCGATCGCGGCGGTCCAGAATCACTACAACCTCTCGGAGCGCCGGTACGAGGACGTCGTCGACTACTGCGCCGCCGAAGGGATCGCGTTCGTGCCCTTCTTTCCGCTCGGCGGCGAGGGACGTCGCGCGCTGACCGAGATCGCGGAGCGACACGCCGCGAAACCCGAGCAGATCACGCTTGCCTGGCTCCTCAGGCGCTCGCCGGCGATGCTGCCGATCCCCGGCACACTCTCGCTCGACCACCTGAAGGAGAACCTCGCCGCGCTGGAGATCGAGCTGAGTGACGCCGAGTTCGACGCTCTGCGCTGACGAGACGTCGTCGCGCGGTTACCTCACGTCGGGGGGCAGCGGCGCGCCCGCGAAGCTCGGGGCGAGGATGCTCCTGAAGGCCTGGGCGGTGAGAACGAACGCCCGCGTGGGCGCGGTCGTCGTGACCGTGGCCGTCCGCGGGATCCCGCGGAGGAGCGCAATCTCGCCGAAGACGTCGCCGGTGGACTCCGTCGCGATCGGCCGGCCGCGCTTCGAGATCGCCACTTCGCCGTCGGCGATGGCGAAGAACTCGTGGCCGTTGTCGCCTTCGCGGATCACGTCTCGGCCGGCGGGAAACTCGACGATGTCCGCCGCTCGCACGAGCAGGTCGAACTGCTTGCGCGGAAGCGCCGCGAACAGCGGTACACGCCGGAGCTCGTCCCGCTTGGGATCCTTCGCAAAGATGCTCATGACGAATGCAACGTGCCGTGGAGCCCACGGATTCCGCGTGATCGCGATGACTTTCGGCGGGGAACGAGGTCTGTAGGGGTATGACGAGAGTGAGGGCATCCATCACGGTGTCGGCGGACGGCTACGTCGCGGGTCCGAACCAGAGCCTCGAGAACCCGCTCGGCGAGGGCGGCGAGAGGCTTCACGAGTGGATGGTCGCGCTTCGCGCCTGGCGCGAGCCGCACGGGCTGGAGGGCGGCGAGGTGAGCGCGAGCACGCCGGTGGTCGAGGAATCCGTCGCGAACATCGGCGCCGAGATCATGGGGCGGGGCAAGTTCGGCGGCGGACCCGGCCCGTGGGCCGAGCCGCTGTGGCGCGGTTGGTGGGGCGAAGAGCCGCCCTTCCACATGCCCGTGTTCGTCCTGACCCACCACGAGCGGGAGCCGCTGACGCTGGCGGACACGACGTTCACCTTCGTCACCGACGGGATCGAGTCGGCGCTCGAGCAGGCGCGGGAGGCCGCCGCGGGCCGTGACGTCTTCATCGGCGGCGGCGCGAGCGCGGTCGACCAGTACCTGGCCGCCGGGCTCGTCGACGAGCTCGAGCTGCACGTCGTCCCGCTGGTGCTCGGCGGCGGGGCGCGGCTCTTCGCCGGAGTCGGCCCCGAGCTGGAGCTCGAGCAGGTGCGAGCGGTCGAAGCGCCCGGCGTCGCTCATCTCAAGTACCGCGCCGTCAAGTAACAGGGCTGGAGCTCCGCTACACGCGAAAGACTCCACCGCTCTGGGGAGAGAAACGAGCAGGCGGAGAGCTGGGCGAGCGGAGCTCCGCACAGTCGTTGTAGCACGTCGCAGTTGCCAGCCGTTGCCGACCGCGCGAACGATCGTCAACACGCCAGGGGCTCGGCATCCGGCTCGCCTGCCCGCGCCGGCACCGTGTAGGCCACGCCCTGCACCGCCGCGTACGCGTACGGATGCCGAAAGGCGTCGAGCGCGTCCCGTCCGTCGACGAGCAGCTCGAAGGCGTCGCCCGCTCTGCGATCGAGCACTCGCACCACCACGTCGCCCGGCGTCCCCGGCCAGAGCAGTGAGACCTCCAGCCCGTCCACGGTTCGCTGGTCGAGCTCCCGCCAATCCGCTGCCGTCATGTTGTAGAGCGCTGCCGTCATCGCAACTCACCTCCTGGTCGCCGCCGTCGCTGTCCGGACGAGTCTCCGCTGCGCCCTTAGGGCGGTCTTAGGGCGAGGTTGTGCTGATCGCCGAAGCGGCGGAAGATGACGCAGTGCGGCAGGCGACGGCGACCGCCAAGACCACCGTGCCGGCGGTGCCGGCACTGGCCGTACGCCGGCCTGCGCTGGAGGCCCGGCTGGACGAGGCGTTCGGGCGGCGCGTTACGGTCGTCGTCGCGGGCCCCGGGTTCGGGAAGACGACACTCCTTGCGTCGTGGGCGGCCGACGTCGAGTGCGCCTGGTACACGATCACCCGCGAGGACGTGTCCGTGCCGGTGCTCGCGCGGGGCCTCGCAGAGGCGCTGCGGTCGCAGCTCGGCGACGCGCTCGCCGAGACGCTCGCGGCCCTCGGCCCGGCGCCCAACGCGGCGGCCGACCGCGAGCGTGCGGCCTCCGTCGCCTCGCTGCTGACGGAGGCGCTCGAGCGGTCGCTCGCGTACGACGTCGTCCTGATCATCGACGATCTCGACCGCCTGACCGGCGCGGCGGCGGCCAGGCTGATCGAGGAGCTTTGCCGTCAGGCGCCGCCGACGCTGCACGTGGTGCTCGCGTCGCGCGCCGAGCCGCCGTTCCCCCTCGCCCGCCTGCGCAAAGAGGGCGACCTGCTCGAGCTGGACGCGGCGGCGCTCGCCTTCCAGCCAGGGGAGGTCGAGGAGCTCCTGGCGGAGTCGCTCTGGGAAGCGCATCCGGATCTCGCGCAGCTGCTGCAGGAGGCGACACAGGGATGGCCCGGCGCAGTCCGGCTCGCGCTGGACGCCCTCGAAACGGCACCGCCGGCGGAGCACGACGAGGTTCTACGCCGCCTGCGGCGGCCCGGCGGTGCGCTGTTCACGTACCTCGCGGAGAGCGTCCTCGGGCGCGAGCCCGCGGCCGTGCGCGAAGCGCTGAGCCTGGTCTCGGTGCTCGAGGGCTTCGCGCCGGCCGTCTTCACGGCGATCTGCGGCCCGCGGTCCGGAGAGGTGCTCGAGCGGCTCGTGCGGCGAGGGCTCCTCGCGCACTCTCCGACGCCCGAGGGCGGGTGGTACCGGCCGCACGCATTGGTGCGCGAGTTCGTGCTCGAGCGTTGGCCCGTGTCGGACGCGGAACGCCGGAGGGTCTTCGGAGAAGCGGCGCGGTGGTCGGAGTCGCTGGGCGACTCGCGCGCCGCGCTCCACGCTGCCGCTTCCGCTCGGGACGTCGACCTCGTCGCCGGCCTGCTCGCGCGCCGGGGTCACGCACTGCTCGAAGCAGGCTCTGTGGCGGACGTCCTCGAGGCCGCCGCGCTTGTGCCCGTCGAGCGCCGGCAGCCCGGCGTGGAGGAGGTGGTCGGCGCGGCGCACGCGCTCAGAGGCGAATGGCAGGAGGCGCTCGCGTGCCTCGAGCGTGCCGGCGGAGGCTGCGAGGCGATCCCCGCGGGCCTCGCATGGCGGATCGGTCGGATTCACTTCGAACGAGGCGACCTGTCGCGGGCGCTGGAGTCCTACCGGCGAGCGATTCGAGACGGCACCAGCCCGCGCGACGAGGCGCTGGTGCTCGCCGCGACCGTGGCGACGCACTTCAGCCTCGGCGAGGCCGCGGCAGCGCACGACCTCGCCGACGAGACGATGGCCGCCGCGGTGGCGGCGAACGATCCGCGCGCACTCGCCGCCGCGCACAACGCGATGGGCCTGATCGCGCTGGCGGCTGCGGACGAGAGCGCGGCGACCGCCCATTTCGACGACGCGCTGGACGCGGCCGAGGCTGCGGGTGACGTCCTCCAGGTGATCCGGATCCGGATCAACCGCGCCGGACCGGCGAGTCCGCCGCAGGCGATTCGCGACCTGGAGCCCGCGGTCGCCCTGGCCGAAGTGGCCGACGCGGACCTCTATCTCGGCGCCGTCCTGAACGCGCGGGCGATGAACACCTACTTCCTCGGTCGCTTCGACGAGTCGATCGCTGACCTGGAGCGGGCGCGGGCGATCTTCGACCGCCTGGGCTCGAAGCGGCTGGGGCGCGTCCTCGCCGCGCTGGCGCATGTGCATCGTGAGCGCGGCGATCTCACGCTCGCGCGCACTCTGTACACGGAGGCGCTCGCGCTGGCCGAGCGGACCGCGGATGCGCAGGGGCTCGTCGACCTGCGCGCCGGCTTTGCCTGCGCACTCGCCGCCGAGGATCCGGATGCGGCCGCCGCCGTCGCCGAGCAGGCGGTCGACGAGGGCCGCCGCCTCCAGTTCTGGCTCGTTCGCGCCCTGCTCGCCGCCGGCTGGGTCGCGCTCGTCCGCGGCGAGGCCGAACGCGCCGGCGCGCTCGCCGCGGAGGCGTTCCAGCGCGCGCACGACAGCCCCAATCGCGCCGATCTCGCCGAGGCGCTCGAGCTCGACGCTTTCTCGCACGCCGGCGACGCAGACACGCGGCGCCGCCAGCTCGAGGAAGCGCTCTCGGTCTGGCGAGAGCTCGGCAATCGGGTCGGGGAGGCCCGCGTCACGCTCGCGATCGCCCGCACGAGCAGCGCCGCCTCGGGGTCGGCCGAGCGAGCCGAACGGCGTCTGCGCGAGGCCGGGGTGCGGATCGAAGCGGCGGCCTCGGCGGCGGGTCTCCTCGCCGTCCTGCCGCCGACGGCGGCCGAGCCCGTCGCGATCCGGACGCTCGGGGGGTTCGTCGTCCTCCGGGACGGCCAGCCGGTCGCCGTCACGGAGTGGCAGTCGAAGAAGGCCCGCGATCTGCTCAAGCTCCTCGTTGCCCGCCGCGGGCACCCGGTTCCGCGCGAGACGCTGATGGAAGCGCTCTGGCCGGGAGAGGATCCGGCGCGGCTCGGCAACCGCTTCTCGGTCGCGATCAGCACGGCACGATCCGTGCTCGATCCGGAACGTCGGTTCCCGGCCGAGCACTTCGTCGACGGCGACAAGGCGTCGCTCCGGCTCGACCTCGCCCACGTGGAGGTCGACGTCGAGCTCTTCCTGCGGGAGGCCGAGGACGCGCTCCGGCTCGCGCGCGCCGCCGATTCGGCCGACGCGCAGGAGGCGCTCGCGCTCGCCGAGGAGCGCTACGCCGGCGAGTTCCTGGAAGACGACCCGTACGAGGACTGGGCGGCCGCCCTGCGCGAGGAGGCTCGCGCGGCCTACATGGCGGTCGCGCGGGAGCTCGGAGCGCTGCACGCGCTGGCCGGCGACGCCGATGCCGCCGAGCGCTACCTGCTCCGCGTCCTGGCGCGCGACCCACACGACGAGGAAGCGCACCTGGCGCTCGTCGACGCGCTGGCTCACGCGGGCAGGCACGGCGAGGCGCGACGCCGGTATCGCATGTATGTCGACCGGATGGCCGAGATCGAGATCGAGCCGGCGCCGCTTCCGGCCCCTCGCCGCGGTGGTCGAGGGGTCGCCCTAAGGTCACCCTAAGGCGCCGTCATAGGACTCCACTCGTCAGTCACGACGAGAAAGGAGTCGCAATGTCCACCAGCTTCACACTCAGCCTCGGCAAGATCCTGCGGATCGGGCTCGCGCTCGTGGCATTCCTGCTCACCGCTCTCCTCTACTCGCCGGCGGCAAGGGCTGAAGGGCCGACGCCGCTCTTCCAGCTGCCCTTCAGCTGCGGACAGCAGTGGGACGCCTCCACCTACGTAGGCCACGACGACCTGGACTCGATCGACTTCGGCGAGTGGCGGGGTAGCCCGGGCGGCGACAACATGAGCCAGGGCGAGCCGGTGCTCGCCTCGGCGGCCGGCGTCGTGGAGACGGTCCGGCTCGACGACCCCGGCGTCGCGCCGGACTACGGCTACTACGTCGTCCTCGACCACGGCAACGGCTGGAAGACCCGCTATGCCCATCTCGAGCAGCTCCCGTCGCTGACCGTCCGGCAGTCGGTCGCGCAGGGCGAGCAGATCGGGCGCGTCGGGAAGTCGGGCGGTGCCAACGACACGTATCACCTGCACTACAGCCAGCTGGCGGACGGCGACGTCGTGCGGGCGACGTTCGACGGCAAGTCCGCGCAGACGTGGGGAGGAGGCCTCGTAGGGAAGTGGGGCAAGTCGGACGCCGAGCACCTGACCAGCGCGAACTGCGCGGGGAACTCGTTCCTCGGATTCGACTACGGCGGCTCGCACTACCAGCTCGAGTACAAGCCCGGAACCGGTGCGGCGGCGATCGACCTGGTCGGCTCGAACGGCAAGGGCACGACCGAGGTGTACTCGGCGACATGGAGCAAGGGCTGGACGCACTTCATGCCCTACAAGGTCGACGGCGTGCCCCACTACCTCGCCTACAAGTCGGCAACCGGCGAGGTCGACCTCGACCGCCTCGTCGCGACCCCGTTCGGTGCCTCCGTGACGACGGTGGGGGAGACGCTGTTCAGCAAGTCGTGGACGCACTTCATGCCGTTCACGCTCGACGGCCAGCCGTACTTCGTCGTCTATAACTCGCTGAGCGGAACCGCGAAGACGCTTCGGATCAACCCCGACGGCGCGTCCATGAAGATCCTCTACACCGCGGATTGGGGTAAGGGCTGGACGCACCTCGTCCCGTTCGTCCAGAACGGCGTACAGTACTTCATCGCCTACGCGAGCGGTACCGGAAGCACGCTGATCGACCGGATCACCGGGAGCGGCGACTACGTCGCCTTCGACGTGATGTCGTCGGCGCCTCGCGCGGCGGGCGTATCTCAGCTCGTTCCCGTGTACCACGCCGGTGCAGTGCATCTGATCGCCTACAGCGCCGTCACCGGGGCCGTCTCGTTCGAGCGGATGAACGCGAACGGGCAGGGAACGCAGGTCCTCGGCTCGAGCAGGTGGACCAGGGGCTGGACGGCGCTGACGCCCTTCTCGATCGGCATCGTCGGCTACGTCTTCGGGTACAAGGTCGCGACGGGCGAGGCCGCGTCGCTGCGGCTGAAGGCGGACGGCACCGGGATCACGAAGATCTGGACGAAGACCTGGTCGCTCGGCTGGGCGTAAGCCGAAGCGACGACGAGGTCGGGCCGCGAAGGGCGGGGCTTCCCGCCCTTCGCTCTGCTGCGAGACGTTTTGCAGCGCCCCGGCCGGGAAGCCCACCCGTCCATGCGCCGACGGATCGTCCCGCTCGCGCTCGCAGCCACCGTCCTGCTCGCAGCGGCGGTCGCCTATTCCGGCACGCGCGGCGGAGCCTCGGCTGCGCGGCCGAACGCGCCGGCAGCCGCGGCATCGGTTCCCGTCGTTCCGGCCGCGCAGGCGCTCT
This sequence comes from Gaiellaceae bacterium, assembly GCA_035274625.1. GTDB lineage: Bacteria > Actinomycetota > Thermoleophilia > Gaiellales > Gaiellaceae > DATBLE01. The sequence goes on along the minus strand of DATENZ010000055.1, from coordinate 48,687 downwards.
CGCAGCAGTTCCAGCGCGTCGTCCGCGCGGTCGAGCCGTCGGTCGTGCAGATCGAGACGTCCGAAGGCCTCGGGTCGGGCGTCGTCTTCGATCGCGCGGGCCACATCGTCACGAACGCGCACGTGATCGGGAACGCCAAGACGTTCACGGTGACGCTGTACAACGGCAGCCGCATACGCGGGACGCTCGTCGCGTCGTTCCCGCCCGAGGACATCGGCGTGATCGACATCGACGTGCAGAACCTGCGGCCGATCGCGTGGGCGCGGTCGGCGGCCGTGGGCGAGATCGTGATGGCGATCGGGAACCCGCTGGGCCTGCGCGCGAGCGTGACGCAGGGGATCGTCAGCGCCGTCGGCCGGCTGGGCGAGGAGGGTGGAGGAATCGTCCTGCCGGACACCGTGCAGACGAGCGCGGCGATCAACCCCGGAAACAGCGGCGGCGCCCTCGTCAACCTGCGCGGAGAGATGGTCGGGATCCCGACCCTCGGCGCCGTCAATCCCGCCGCCGGGACGGTCGCCAGCGGGATCAGCTTCGCGATCTCGAGCAGGCGCGCGCTCTTCATCGCGAGGCAGATCGTCGCGAGCGGCCGCGTCTCGAGCACCGGCCGCGCGTTCCTCGGCGTCCGGGTCGGTCAGGCGCTCGGCGCCCCGGGGGTCGTGATCGCGGACGTGATTTCCGGCAGCCCCGCCGCGAAGGCCGGGCTCCAGGTCGGTCAGGCGATCGTGTCAATCGCCGGGCAGCGCACACCCGACCCGCAGGCGCTCGCCTCGGTCCTGGCGACGAAGCGGCCCGGTCAGACCGTTGCCGTGAGCGTCGCGAGCCCGGAAGACGGTCGCAGGACGGTTCGCGTCACTCTGGCGCAGCTGCCCGGCGGCTAGCCTGCGGCCCCCGACCTCTACCGGCTTGGCGGGGTCCGGGCCTCCAGGAGAGACGCAATGCCGCGCTCGGCGACGACCTCTCCCTCCGCCACCGAGCGCAGCTCACCCTGAAGACTTGCACCCTTTGCCGCTGTAGACAAGGGCAGATTTTGCCGGATTGACGCGGGGGCCAACCCGGCACGCACTGCCGTGCCAGCGCCCCGCGGGAATACATGGCCGCGATTGGCCCCCGAGCCGCGCGTTCGTAGCGTCGGAACCACGCGAATGACACGAGATCGTCGACGCACGGGACTGGGGCGGGCTGCACTACCGCTTCTCCGGCGAGGCCGGCGTCACGCTCGGCGTGAAGGTCGCGCGCTACGACCTCCACGAGGCGTTCGGGCTGTAGGCCCGACACGGTGGCGGCGCGGCATTCGCCGCCACCGCCTACGCCGGTCGGCAGTGCTCCGCGACCGCGCCCACGAGCTCCGCGATGTCCACGGGCTTCGAGAGATAGCCGTCGAAGCCCGCGGCGAGGAAGCGTTCGCGGTCGCCGTGCATCGCCTGGGCCGTGAGCGCGAGCACCGGAATCGACGCCGTGCGCTCGTTCTCCCGCAGCCGCTCGAGCGTCTCGATCCCGTCGATTCCCGGCAGCTGGACGTCCATCAGGACAAGATCCGGGATGTGGGCCGACGCCAGCTCGAGTGCGTCCTCGCCTGACGAGGCCTCGAGCGTGCCGTAGCCCTTCGCCTGAAGCACGTCGCGGAAGAGCTTCATGTTCTTCTCGTTGTCCTCCACGACCAGGACGCGGCCGCCGGTCATCGTCGCGCGGCGTGAAGAGGGAGGGTGAAGACGAACCGGCTGCCGCGACCCACGTCGCTCTCGACCCAGATCCGGCCGCCGTGCAGCTCGACCAGCCGCTTCGACAACGCGAGCCCGAGCCCGGTCCCCTCACGCTGCTCGACGCCGACCTCCGTCTGCTGGAACTCCTCGAAGATCCGGCGGTGGTCGCTCGGCGCGATCCCCGGCCCCGTGTCGGTGACCGAGACCTGCACCTCGCCGTCGACGCGCGCCGACGCGACGGCCACGCTGCCGCCCGCCGGGGTGAACTTGACCGCGTTCGAGAGGAGGTTGAACACGATCTGGCGCACACGCCGCTCGTCGCCCTCGATCACGTCGACCTCCGGAGCGGCCGCCAGCGAGAGCTGGAGCTCCTTTCCCGTCGCGCGCTCGCGCACCATCACGACCCCCCGTTCGAGCGCCGCCTGGAGCGAGAACGGGCCGATCTCGAGCTCGACCTGGCCGGCCTCGACCTTGGCGAGGTCGAGGACCTCGTTGATGAGCGCGAGCAGGTCGTTTCCCGAGGTGAGGATGTCGTCGAGATACTCCTGCTGCTTCGCGTTCACCTCGCCGAACAGGCCGTCGCGCAGCACCTGCGAGAACCCGATGATCGCGTTCAGGGGCGTGCGGAGCTCGTGCGACATGTTCGCCAGGAACTCGCTCTTGTGCCGGCTCGCCGTCTCGAGCTCGCGGTAGACCCGTCGGAGCTCGTCGTTCATCCGGTTGACGTTGGCGGCGAGCGAGCCCAGCTCGTCGCGGTTCGGCACGTCGACGTGGCCGGAGAAGTCGCCGGACGCGATCTCCGCGAGCCGTGCCTCGCTCCGCTGGATCGGCCCGAGCAGCGACCACGACAGGATCAGGCCGAGGAGCAGTGCGAGGACGATCGCCCCGGCGGTGACGCCGATGAAGATGTCGCGCGAGCTCGCGTACGAGCGGCGGTTCTCGGCGATGAGCGCGTCGGTCTTCAGCGTCGTCGACTCCGCGACCGCGGTCGCCCGCGTCTCGAGGTCGATCGCGAGGCTCTCCGCCCGCGCGTGGAGGGCAACGGACGGCTTGCTCGACGCCGTGATCGCGCCGATCACCGACTGGAGCCGTTTGTAGATGTCCTTGATCTCGCCGACTCTCACCGCCTCGTCGGCGGCCGGCGTGAAGCCGAGTCGGGTCGCGATGCCGAGGAGGCCCAGGGCCGAGGCGACGACGCCGTCGATCTGCCGCAGACACTGCGGTGACGGAGCGGCCGTCGGACGGCCGCCGTTGACCCATTTGGCGGAGTCGGCGCCTCCGGCGCACAGGCCGAGCAGCTGGCGCATCTGCGTCGCCTCGGTCTCGAGCTCGCGGTACGCGGCCGCGCGGACCTGCAGCGCCCGGAGACCCTCGGCGCGCGTGTTCGACTGGCCGAGGACGCGAAGGCCCAGCAGCGCCACGACGACGAGCAGCGCGGCGATGCCGAGGAACGCGACGACGAGCTTCGTCCGCACCTTGGCCGGGATCCGCCCGACCGCGCGCACGATCGGGTTGTCGACGCTACGCGGCCGCAACCCCCGCAGGGCGAGCGGCAGCCCGCGAGCTCTCGCTGCCACTCAGGGCTTCAGCCTTGGCGTCGCGGCGACGGAGTTGGTGATCAGCCACTTCCCGTCGATCTTCTCGACGTCCTGGTCGGCGCCGACGACGGACGCGACCTCCCCGGTCTTCGTGTCGATGTAGTGGCACTCGAAGTAGAGCGTCCCCTTTTCCCCGCTCACGGTCGTGCGGATCTTGTAGGCGGGCGTGTCCGACAGCCAGTGGTTCTGCGGCTGGAACGGCCCCGCCTTGCTGAGCAGCGCCCGGATCGCCGTCTTGCCCGTGACGGTCTTCCCGCCGATGGTGAACGACGCGTCCGGGGCCCAGATCGACATCATCAGGTCGAGGTCGTGCGTCGAAGCCGCCTGGTGCCACGTCCGCTCGATCTGGTCGATCTCGAACATCTCGGCGTTCCTCTGGGCCGTCTCGGCCGAGGCCGCCTTCGAGCTCGAACCGCCGCACGCGGCGAGCGGCACGACGGCAGCCGTGAGCAAACCCGCCACGACGAGCTTCCGCATCCCTTTCAGCCTCCTCCCGATCCCGACGTGTGCGCCCGCACTCCGACGATCGTGACACGGGGGACAAGCGCCGTCTAGCGTGCCTGCACCCGTCTCGCGCGCCGTGCCCACACCCGGCCGGCTACCGGCAGTAGCGGCGCACGTGCTCCGGGAACTCCCGCACGTCGATCGGTTTCTCGAGATAGCCGTCGAAGCCGACCTGCCGGAGCCAGTCGCCCTCGTCGTGCAGAGCGAGCGACGTGAGCGCCACGATCGGGAGCGGGGCGGTCCGCGGATCGTCGCGGAGGCTACGGGCGACGGCGGTTCCGTCCATGTCCGGCAGCCGCAGGTCCAGCAGGATCACGTCCGGGAGGTGCTCCACCGCCACCTCGATGCCCGCTCGGCCGGTCGCCGCCTCGACCGTCCGGAACCCGGCGAGCTGCAGAACCTCCCGGGCGAGCTTCCGGTTGCGCTCGTTGTCGTCGACGATCAGGACGAGCGGTCCCTGGGCCGTCATCGCCGTATTGTTGTCCGCGTGGCAATCCGCATCGTCCTCGCGGACGACCATTACCTGCTACGTGAGGGCGTGCGCCGTCTACTCGAGGCGCAGCCGGACCTGGAGGTGGTCGCCGTCTGCGGCGATCTCGATTCGCTCCTTGCGGCGGTCGAAGCCGAGCAGGCGGACGTCGTCGTCACGGACATCCGCATGCCCCCGGGCGGGATCGACGAGGGGATTCGGGCTGCCGGACAGCTGCGCGAGACGCATCCGGAGGTCGGAGTCGTCGTGCTCAGCCAGTACTCGCAGCCCACGTACGCACTCACCCTGCTGGAGGAGGGCACGGCCGGACGCGCGTACCTGCTGAAGGAGCGCGTCGAGGACGTCGAACAGCTGTCGGCGGCAATCCGCGCGGTTGCGGACGGCGGGTCGGTGATCGACCCGAAGGTCGTCGAGGAGCTCGTGGCCGAGAAGGCTCGCGGTGAGCAGTCGCCGCTCCAGGAACTGACTGCCCGCGAGCGTGACGTGCTGCGAGAGATGGCGGAGGGGAAGAACAACGCCGCGATCGCCGAGGCGCTGTTCGTCACCGAACGCTCGGTCGAGAAGGTGATCCACTCGATCTTCCTCAAGCTCGGCCTGGGTTGGGAGACCGCCGTCCACAAGCGGGTGAAGGCGGTCATCCTGTACCTGGCGGACGCGGGCTAGCGCGTCACGAGAGCGGCAGCGTCCCCGACACGCGGGTTGCACCGTCCGGCTGCGAGCTGACGGTCAGCCGTCCGCCGAGAGCCTCGATGCGGGACTGCGCCAGGTCGAGCGCCCACTCCGCCTCGCCGCGGTCGAGGGCGACGTCGAAGCTCAGGCCTCGGTCGGCGCGGGCCGCGGAGATCGTCGCTCGGGCGCCGCTGCCCGCGTGCGCCAGCGCGTCGACGCAGCAGAAGTACACGGCCGCCGAGACCTCGGGCGGGCAGGACACCAGGGCGCCCGCGTCGATCTGCGCGGGCACGCCGAGCCCGGCCGCCGCCGCGCGAAGCGCCGCGACGAGCCCGGGACCGTCGACGACGGGCGGATAGACGCGCTGCGCGACGCGCCGCAGCTCCTCGATCGCCCCCTTGAGATCCGCCGAGAGCTCCTCCAGCAGCGCCTTCGCCTCGCCGGGGTTCGAATCGCACAGCTGCCGCGCCCGCTGGAGGATGACGGCGAGCGCGACGAGGTCCTGCTGCAGGCCGTCGTGCAGGTCGCGCTCGAGCTCGCGCGATCGAGCGTCGACCGCCCCGACAAGGCGTGCCTGCGACGCCCGCAGGTCGTCGAGCTCGGCGCGGAGGCGCTCGAGCGGCGTCTCGCCCATCGGTCAGTTGTCCGTCATCGGCGGCGCGGAGTCAAGCGACCCCGCGCCGGCCGCGACGGTCCCGTTACTTCCGCTTCGTCGCCGCCCGGGCCGGCGCCCGGCGCCGGGCCGTCCGCTTCGCAGCGGCGCCGTTCGCGACCGCACCGGTCGGCTCCTTCGGCAGTCCGGCCTGCTTGCGCAGCTTCGCGGCAATCCGCGCGATCTCCTCGGGGGCGTAGTCGGGCGCGAACACGGCCGTCTGCGGCGGCAGATCACGCGGAAGGAAGCCCTCTGGCGGCTCGTCGGCGACCTCCAGCTCCTCGCCCGTCTCGGGATGCGGCCCGTTGAAGACGGCGCGCAGCTCCTGGTAGTCCTCGGGCGAGAAGCGGTAGAGGCGCCGGTGCTCGCCGCGCTTGATGTGCTGCCGGCACTCCGGGATCTTCTCGGTCGGGATCCGCGGCGACGGGAAGAGCTTCATCAGGTTCGCTCCGGTCAGGTTCTCGAGCGCGCGTGCGTACGCGATCTGGTGCACGCCGCCGCGCACGAGCAGGAAGCCGGTCAGCGCCCGTGCCGCCGGATGGTCGACCATCTCGTAGACCTTCAGCTTGTTGTTCCTCGCGCCCGTCTCGAGAAAGAAGTTGTGCGTCAAGTCCTCGACGAGATCGCCCGACGCGAAGACGAAGTCGCCGTTCCACGGCCGTCCCTGGGAGTTCTGCGGCAGTGCTCCCTGGCCGCCGGCGAGGAAGTGGTGCGGGTTCCCGACGCCCATCTCCCTGCCGAGCGCGCCGTTCCGCGCGCGGCCGTTCGCCGGCTTCGTCGCGCCCGTGAGCATCGTATTGATCGTCGTCGCGACGAGCTCGACGTGGCCGAACTCCTCCGCCGCGATGTTGGCGACGAGGTCGTAGAAGGGACGCGCGCCCTGCCGGCCGCGGAAGTTGAACGACTGGTACGTGTAGTTCATGAACGTCGACATCTCGCCGAACTTGCCGCCGAGCAGCTCCTGTACGGCGGCGGCCCCGGCGGGATCCGGTTCGGACGGCGGCGGCAGCTCCACCTGGAGCCGGTCGATGCGGAGAATCACGGGCACCCCTTTCGTTGCTTGCGTGCGTCTGGCGCTGGTGCCCCGGCTCGATCCCTCGAAACGCGAATCCAAAGGACGCGCCGCCGCGTAGTAGCTCGCGAGAGGGTGGACGGCCGGGGTGATCGGCGCAGGATCAGGCGGGGAACGCTCCTTGCCTTCCTTTCCCTGAGCTTCTTCGCCGCGCTGCTCGGGGGAACCCCGGCCGCCGCCGTCCCGCCCGATCCCGTCGACGAGGGCAACGGTCGCGAGTGGCGGCAGCTCTACGAGACGACCGGCCTGACCTGGAACCAGATCGCCCAGGTCTGTCCGCGCGACGGCGTCACCCCGTGTGCAGGATCGGTCGGTCCGAAGGTCCTGACCGGCTGGTTGTGGGCGACGGCCACGCAGGTCGTCGAGCTGCTGGACAACTACGAGCCGGCGATCGCGACGGCGAGTCCTCCGATCGTCGCCGGCCCTGCGTACTTCCTCTCGGCCTCGTTCTTCCTGGGCGACATGCGGTGGACGAGGTACTTCGCCCTGACCTACCAGTCGAGCCAATCCACGGACGGCTGGACGTCCTCGACAGACGCCGGAACGCCGCTGGCCGCAAGCGTGGGGGCAGGCTTTCCGCCGCCGGCCGGCGGTTTCGCGGTCGAGCCCGGCGGCGCTGCGGGTGATGCGAGCCAGACCCGCGGGGTCTGGCTCTGGCGGCCGACCGGCGGCGACCACACGCCTCCTTCGATCGCCTCCACCCTGACCGGCACCGCGGGCGCGAACGGGTGGTACGTGTCGGACGTCACTGTGAGCTGGGCGGTCGACGACCCGGAGTCGCAGATCTCCTCGAAGGTCGGCTGCGATCCCGCGAACGTGACGGCCGACACCGCCGGGACGACGTTCCAGTGCCGGGCCACCTCCACCGGGGGAACCGCGACCGCCTCGGCGCTCGTCCAGCGCGACACGACTCGTCCCTCGGTGACCTGCGGTACGCCCGCCCCGGTGTTCGAGCTCTACCAGCTCGGCGCGTGGGTGCCGGCATCGGTCACGGACGCCACCTCCGGGCCGGCGGCCGCACAGGTGCAGGGCGTCGCGAACAGGAGCGCCCCCGGGTTCTTCACGACGCCGGTGACGGGCTCGGATCGCGCGGGGAACACCGCCACGACCTCGTGCCCGTACCAGGTCGTCGTCCCGACCTGCAACGGCCTCATGCCGACCCGCCTCGGCACCGCGCAGAACGACGTGATCAACGGCACGGCCGGCCGCGACGTGATCGTCGCGCTCGGCGGCGCGGATACCGTCTACGGCAAGGGCGGCAACGACGTGATCTGCGGCGGCGACGGCCCGGACACGATCGACGGCGGCGAGGGCAGCGACTGGATCGACGGCGGCGCCAGCCCCGACGACCTCTCCGGCGGCAGCGGCAACGACTTCCTCGACGGCGGCGCCGGCAACGACAGCCTGCGGGGCGGAAACGGCAAGGACACCTGTCTCAGCGGCGAGGTCCGGCTGAGCAGCTGCGAGCTCTAGCACCGGCCGAAGATCCCTGATTCGAGCGATGGCGCCGCCGTTCGCACGCGGCGATCATCCCCGGCGACCCGAAGCCGGCGCCTCGCGGCGGCGCCCCGACAGGCCAGGAGGCGAAGACGAGGGTGACGGCTAGCCTTCCCGTGTACGACGGCCCGTTCGGGCCCGCGCAGGCGGAACGGCTGCTGTGGCGCGCCGGCTTCGGTCCCCGACCCGCCGAGGCACGCAGGCTCGCGGCGCTGGGGCTCACGGGAGCGGTGCGCTCGCTCGTCTACCCGGGCGCCGAACGCCTGATCGGCAAGCCGCCGCGCGACCAGAAGGGACGCCCGCTCGCACCGAAGGACCAGTGGGGCCACGACCACCTCTGGTGGCTCGACAAGATGGTGCGGACGAGCAGACCGCTCGTCGAGCGTATGACGCTCGTCTGGCACGACTGGTTCGCGACCTCGAACGACGGCGTCGGCTCACAGCGTCTGATGCTGCGCCAGAACGCGCTCTTCCGCCGCGCCGGTCTCGCCTCGTTCCACACGCTCTTCGAGGCCGTCGCGATCGACCCCGCGATGCTGCTCTACCTCTCCGGGATCGAGAACGAGCGCGAGGCGCCGAACGAGAACTTCGGCCGCGAGATGATGGAGCTCTTCTCGCTCGGCGCCGCGAGCGGCTACACGGAGGACGACGTCCGCGAGCAGGCGCGCGCCCTGACGGGATGGACGGCGCGGTACAGGAACGGCTACGGCTGGACGGATTTCCGCTTCGAGGCGAAGCGCCACGACCCGTCGTTCAAGGTGATCTTCGGCAAGTCGGGCAAGTTCGGCTGGCGCGACTCCGTGCGGCTCTGCGTCCAGCACCCCGCGCACGCCGGCTTCTTCGTTCGCAAGCTGTGGGGCTACTTCGTCCCGGTCGACCCCGACGCAGAGACGCAGGCGGGCCTCGAGCAGCTCTACGTCAGGAACAAGCTCCAGATCCGGCCGGTCGTAGGCGCGATCCTCCGGCATCCGCTGCTCTACGAGGGGCCGAGCATGCCGAAATCGCCCGTCGTGTACACGGCCGGGCTGCTTCGCCGGCTCGGTCAGCGGATCGACCGCGAGGACTGGATCTGGCTCTGCGCGCAGGCCGGCCAGCAGCTGTTCTATCCGCCGAACGTGTCGGGGTGGGACGAGTCGCGCTGGTACGACACGTCGACGTTTCTGGCCCGGTGGCGCATCGCCGCGACCGCGCTCGACCGCTATGCGTACGACCCCGGGAAGGCGAAGCGTCGTGTGCCGCCGACCGCCGCTGCGATCGTCGACACGGCGCTCGACTTCTGGCACCGCCCGCCTGTCTCGAGCCAGACGCAGAACGCGCTGACGAGCTTCGCCGCGAGAACCGTGGCGGCGGCGGGCAGCGAGGAGTGGAAGCTGAAGGCCTATCCGCTGATGGCCGTGAACGGCGCGCGCCACCTGATCGCGGTCTCGCCGGAGCTCCAGACCGCATGACGCAGCGCGCCTGCCGAACCTGCAACGAGTTCGCGAGAGCGACCCTGTTCCGGCGGGCCGCGGCCGAAGCGGGCCGCGGCCTGCCGGCAATCGAGCCGGGGATGCCGCTCCCGGCGGGCACCGGCCTCGACCGGCGGGCCTTCATTTCGCGGACGGCGGGGATGGCGCTCGTCGTCTACGGCGCGTCGCGCCTGAGCCCGCTGCAGCTGGACGACGGGATCGCGAGCGCGGCGGCCGGGCGCTCCAGCGACCGTGTGCTGGTCTCGATCTTCCTGCCGGGCGGCGCCGACGGCCTCTCGGTGCTCTACCCGGCCGGCGACCCGCGCTACCGGCGGCTGCGCCCGAACCTCGCGCTGAAGGGCGAGGAGGGCATCCCGCTCGCCGGAGACAGCACGCTCCACTGGCACCCGTCGCTCGCGCCGCTCGCGACCGAGCTGTACGCGAACGGCAAGGTGACGGTCTTCCCGGCAATCGGGTACAGCCATCCCGACCAGTCGCACTTCACGTCGCGCCACTACTGGGAGGTAGGCGCGCTCGACGTCAACCTGCGCACGGGCTGGCTCGGCCGGTACCTCGACCTGCACGGCAATCCGGACAACGCGATGCAGGGCCTCTCGCTCGACGGTCAGCTGCTTCCGTCGCTCGCCTCGGCGAAGACACCCGTGTCCACGATTGCGTCGCCCGAGGAGTACCGCTTCCAGAGCCGCAACGTGTGGGACGACGCGGGCGGCCTGCTCGAGGAGGCCGTCGGCGGCCTCGGCGGGCTGCGCGGGGACCCGGACCGCTGGCTGGCCGCTGCGAGCAACACCGCGCTCGAGTCGGACCGCCTCCGCCGGCGTCTCGGACGCTTCCTCGACAAGGACGGCCACGCCCGGATCCACTCGCCCGGCGGGCTCAAGTACCCGGACGGCGACTTCGCCCGTCGGCTGCAGGCGCTCGCGGCCATGCTCGGCGCGGGCTTCCCGATCCGAACGGTGGCGGTGACGGCACCCGGGAGCTACGACACGCACGCCGAGGAGGCGGGAGCGCTCGCCGACGGCCTGAAGCAGGTCGCCGAGACGCTCGTCGTCTTCCAGCACGACCTCGAGGCGCGGCGCCTGGGCAACCGCGTGCTGACGCTCGTCTGGACCGAGTTCGGCCGCCGTGCGGCCGAGAACGCCTCCCGCGGCACCGACCACGGCGCGGCGGGGGTCGCCTTCCTGATCGGCTCGGGCGTGCGCGCCACGATCGTCGGCGGCTTTCCCGGGCTGACGAAGGGGCTGGACGGAAACGGCAACGTGCGGGCGACGACCGACTTCCGCTCCGTGTACGCGTCGCTGCTCGAGCAGTGGTTCGGCGTCGACGCCGAGCCGATCGTCCCGGACGCGAAGCGGATGAAGCGCCTCAAGCTGGTCGGATGAGGGTCTGGCCGTCGATCGCGCTCGGCCTTGTCGCGCTCGCGGCGGCAGCGCCGGTCGACTCGGCGCGGGCGCCGTCTCGCCTCCAGGTCGTCGAGCAGGAGTACAGGCTGACGCTCTCGCGGCTGTCGGTGCGCTCCGGGCTCGCGATCGTCGACGTCGTCAACTTCGGCCAGGACGGGCACGACCTCGTGCTCGTCAGGAGGGCGCCCGGCGCGAGGCCTGCGCAGACCAGGCTGGTGCCGCCGCGCGGCCACGCCGGGCTGGAGGTGAAGCTCGTGGCGGGACGCTACGACCTGTACTGCTCGCTGCCGGGCCACCGCGCGGCCGGCATGCGGGCGACGCTGGCCGTCACGCGCTAGGGCGGAAGGCGAGGAGCTCGGGCCCGTGCTCGCGGAGCCAGGCTCGCTCCGCGCGCCAGCCGGGCCGGTGCCGGTCGAGGAGCGCCCAGAAGCGTCGGGAGTGGTTCGGGACGCGCAGGTGGCAGACCTCGTGCACGACCACGTACTCCAGCACCTCCGGCGGCGCGAGCACGAGCCGCCAGTTGAACGAAAGCGTGCCCCGTGAGGAGCAGGAGCCCCAGAGCGTCCGCTGATCGGCAATCCGGATCCGCTGGTAGCGCACGCCGAGCCGTGCCGCCTGCTGCTCGACGAGCTCACAGAGGAGCTCGCGCGCGGCGGTCCGGGCTTCCGACTCGCTGACCTCCCGCCGTTCCAACCCGAGCCGCGGCAGCTGGCGCCGTCGCTGCTCGGCGATCCACGGCCGGCCGGCCGCCAGCACGCGGTCGACCTCTGCCTGCCGCATCGAGCGCGGCACGGTCAGCCGCGCCGGCTCGCCCCAGGGCGCCTCCAGGCGCCACCGCCGCGCCCGCGGCGATCGCCGAACTTCGACGTGCTCCACGATTCGACCCTAGCTTCCGTTCCGGCCGTGATCCTTCCCCCAAAAGCGAGAACGCCCCTCTGCCGCAAGGAGGGGCGTTCTCTGTGTCGGCCGCGAGGAAGTTCTTGGTCTCGTTAAAGGCGAGACGGGCTTCCAGCGCCTACCCCTTTGGGGGGTTTTGCGCGAATCCCTCGTTCGAGTACTGATCGGCGCCGCCGGTCGTCTCTACCGTGAGTCGGGGTAAGGGGGAGGACGATGCTCTGGGGACTCGCAGACAAGTTCGTCGACGACGTGATCGAGATCTACCAGTCTCGAGAGCAGGCCGAGCGAGCGCTGCGCAGGGTCCTGGCCGACGAGCCGGAGTGGGAGGGGATGATGCGAGTCGTCCCCGTCCCGCTTCTCAGTCGCAGAGACTGGGCCCCGCGCGGCCGTCGGCTCGCGCACCGGCCGTGCCGCACGCGCGTCAGCCGACGCTGACGACCGCCGGTAGCGGGTTCGGGATCCCGAACAGGCGCGAGAGCAGCCCGCGGAACTGGGCCGGCGCCATCGCAGCGGACTCGTCCTTGCTCGACGTGGGCTTGAGCGAGTTCGCCGGCGACGGCCAGTAGGCCCACGTGAGTGTGGAGGCAAACCGCTCCGCGCCGAGAAAAGCGTGATCCGGACCGTGCAACCCTGCGACGTTCGAACGCGACCACAGCCGCGCGCCGAGCACCGTCGTCAGCGTCGTCCGCTGCGCGTCGTCGAGGAGGAAGAAATCCACCTGGTGGGCGTACTCGTGCTGGATCGGCCCCCAGGCGAACGGCCCGGACGCGAGCAGGGCGGTATCGACCCAGATCTCGCCCTTGGTCGCGTAGGTGTCGCTGCCCTTCTGCAGGTGAATCGTGATCGTCGCCGGGACGATGCTCCAGTTGAACAGGCTCGTGTCGAGCGCGACCCGAACCTGGGCCTGCTGCCTCGGCGTGCCGCCGTCGAATACGTACGTTCCTCCGCGGGCAAGAGCGGAGCCGGTCCACGTGAGGGCATAGGCGGCCGCCAGGACGAGAACTGCGGCTCGCCGCTGCATGGACGGGTTATCGGAGTCGCGGCGGCACCGCCCAAGCGCGTTCGAGGGATCATCGGGCACTTTGGCTTTTCCGGTGGAGATGCGATGATCCCGCGCGCCCCCCACGAGTGAGAACGCTGCGCCTCCTGATCGTCTGCTTCGCGTTGCTCTGCGCCCCCGCCGCAGCGCAGGCTCAAACGTGGACCTCGATCTTCTACTACCCGTGGTACGGCAACCCGGCCCGCGACGGCACCTGGGAGCACTGGCTCGGCCCGGGCGGATCCGCGTTCGGGATCACGTCCAACTACTACCCGGCCCGCGGCCTCTACTCCAGCTCGAATCGCGGCATCGTGACCGCACAGATGCGCGAGATCGCCGCCAGCGGCGTACGCGAGCTCGTCTACTCGTGGTGGGGGTGGGGGTCACCGGAAGACGTCCGGCTGCCGCTCGTGATCAAGGCGGCCAACGCCGCCGGCCTGAGCGTGGCGGTGCACCTCGAGCCGTACCCCGGGCGGAACGCGGAGAGCATCGCCGGCGACGTCGAGCACCTCGAGGCGCTCGGGATCGAGCGCTTCTTCGTCTACCAGCCGTTCGAGGGCATCAGCCCGGACGCCTGGCCTGCCCTGCGCGAGCAGCTGCCGCCGGTCCAGCTGTTTGCCGAAACGGGCTCCGCCGGGCGGGCCTCCGCAGGCGAGTTCGACGGCCTGTACACGTACGACATCCTCCGCTGGAGCGGCGCGACGTTCAAGCGCCTGTGCAGGGCGGCGCACCAGGCCCGGCTGCTGTGCCTCCCGTCGGTCGGTCCCGGCTACGAGGCGAGCCGCGCGACGGGTGACCTACGCGTGAAGCCGCGGCGCGACGGAGCGACGTACGACGCGATGTGGCGCGCGGCGATTCAGTCTGCCGCGGACGGCGTGACGATCACGAGCTACAACGAGTGGCACGAGGGAACGCAGATCGAGCCCGCCCGCGCCCGTCGCGGCGGGGCAGCGGCCAGCGTCTTCGAGAGCTACGACGGCGCCTGGGGGCGGCAAGGACGCGCGGCCGAGCGCGCATATCTCGACCGCACGGCGTACTGGACGGACGCATTCGCGCGTGCCCGCCCGCCGATCTTCGGCCACGCGGACGACTAGACGAAGACGTCGGCGGCGCAGCCGAGGACGAGGGCGCCGAGTACGTCCTCGGACGCGACGCCGCGCAGCGACGGGTGGTCGAGGTCGACGCTCGTCTCCGGCCACGTGTCCAGACCCAGGGACGCCGCTCCCTCGTCCGCCCCGAAGCAGAGCAGCGACCCGACCGAGACGATGTTCCGGCGGCCGCTCGCGCGCCGCGCGATCCCTTCGAGCTCGCGCAGCTCCTCCAGCGGGTCGATGCGGACGTTCGAGTCCGACCCGATGCACATCCCGATCCCGTGCTCGCAGAACGCCGCGATCGGCGCGAAGCCGTCGCCGAGGTTCGCCTCGGTCGTCGGGCAGAGGCAGACGCGCGAGCCGGCTTGCGCGAGCAGAGCGAGCTCACCGCCGTCGGCGTGCGTCGCGTGGACGACCGTCGACTGCGGGCCGAGGCAGCCCGCCCTGGCGAGGACCTCGATCGGCCGGGCACCGTGCTCCGCGACGCACTCCTCGATCTCGCGCGGCTGCTCGTCCGCGTGCACGTGCAGCGGCAATGCGTGCTCGGCTGCGTAGCGGCCGATCTCCTCGAGCCAGTCGGCCGGGCAGGCGCGGACGGAGTGGGGGGCAAGCCCGACCCGCAGGCCGCGGCTCCGGAGCGCCTCGACCTGGTTCAGATACTCGGCGGGTGACGCCTGCCGGAACCGCTCGAGCCCTCCGCGCGCGTAAGCGCCCAGGAGGAGCACCAGCTCGATCCCGGCGGCCCCGGCGGCCTCCGAGGCCGCTACCGCCTCCTGAAAGCCGAGGTAGTGGAACTCCCCGACGACCGTGTATCCGGCGGCGAGCATCTCGCGGTAGGTCGCGGCGTACTCCTCCCGGATCGTCTCGACGGTCTGGCGCTCCGCCTCCTGCAGCATCGCGTCGCGCCACGTCCAGAAATCGCCGCCCTCGCTCCGCCCGCGCAACCGCCGCTGGAACGTGTGCGAATGGGCGTTGACGAACCCCGGCAGGCTCAGCGCCTCGGCCACGGGCGGATTCTTCCGTTTCCTGGAGGCCGCCGGAGGGGGACTATCCTAGGATGACCTTGGCTGCCGCTTCCGCCCCTGCACCTCCGCTCGCGAAGCTGCCGAACGCCCTGACGATTGCGCGGTTCGCGATGATCCCGCCCTTCGTCGTCCTCCTCGCCAAGGCCGAGGGCGGGCACGACTGGGCATCCGGGATCCTCTTCGGAGCGGCCGCGATCACCGACCAGATCGACGGCTGGCTCGCGCGCCGCTGGCACGTCGAGTCCGAGTTCGGCAAGTACGCCGACCCGCTCGCCGACCGGCTGATGATCGACGCGGCTGTGATCATGCTCGTCGTCGCGGACCGGCTGCCATGGCCGGCGCTCGCGGTGATCGTCGCCCGCGACGCGCTGCTGCTCGCCGGCACCCGCGTCGTCCTTCCACGCGGGTACGAGTTCTCGGTCAGCTTCCTCGGCAAGGCGGCGACGTGGGTGCTCTATGCGGGCGTGGCGTTCGTGATCGTCACACCTGACGGCACGCACTGGCCGCTGTGGCTCTTCTGGATCGGCCTGGGGATGGCCGTCGGCGCCGCGGTGCTATACGTGGGCTCCGCGTGGCGCGCGATCCGCGGCGGGCGGCGTTTCGAGGTGACGGAGACATGAGAGCGGTCGTGATGGCGGGGGGCGAGGGCACGCGGCTTCGCCCGCTGACCTCGAACCAGCCGAAGCCGATGGTCCCGATCGTCGGCAAGCCCTGCATGGAGCACATCATCGAGCTGCTGCGGATGCACGGCTTCGAGGACGTGATCGTCACCGTCGCCTTCCTGCCGCAGTCGATCCGGAGCTACTTCGGCACGGGTGAGTCGCTCGGGGTCCGGGTCGAGTACTCGGTCGAGGAGTCGCCGCTCGGCACGGCCGGCTCCGTCCGCCTCGCGTACGGCAAGCTCGACGACACGGTGCTCGTCATCTCCGGCGACGCGCTCTGCGACGTCGACCTGACGGAGCTCGTCGACTTCCACCGCGAGCGCCGCGCCGCCGTGACGATCGGCCTCAAGTCGGTCGAGAACCCGCTCGAGTTCGGGATCGTCGTCACCGACGAGGACGGTCGCATCGAGCGGTTCCTCGAGAAGCCCTCGTGGGGTCAGGTCTTCTCGGACACGATCAACACCGGCATCTACGTGCTCGAGCCGGAGGTGCTCGAGCACGTCCCCACCGACCGGCCGTACGACTTCTCCAAGGAGCTCTTCCCGCTCCTGCTCGAGATGGGGCGGCCGCTGTACGGGAAGGTGCTCGACGGCTACTGGCAGGACATCGGGAACATCGACCAGTTCCGGCAGGCGAACTTCGACGCGCTGGACGGGCGCGTCGCGCTGAACGTTCCGGGCATCCGCCTGCGCGGGAACATCTGGATCGGCGAGGGGGTGGAGATCGACGATCTCGAGGACGTCGAAGGGCCGGCGTTCATCGGCAACTACTGCCGGATCTCCCCACAGGCGTCGATCGGGCCGTACTCCGTGCTCTCGGCGAGCGTCACGCTCCGCGAGCACGCGCGCACCGTCCGCTCGGTCGTCGACGCGAACACGCACATCGGCCGCAGCGCGCTCGTCGAAGGGGCGATCGTCGGCAAGGCGTGCGACCTCCGTTCCCACGTCCGCATCCAGGAGGGCGCGGCGATCGGAGACGAGGTCGTGCTCGGCGCGCAGAGCATGGTGCTCCCGGGCGTGCGCATCTACCCGTACAAGGAGGTCGAGTCCGGCGCGCACATCCACGAGAGCCTGATCTGGGAGTCGCGGGGCACCTCGACCCTGTTCGGGAAGGACGGAGTCGCCGGGCTGATCAACGTCGACCTGACGCCCGAGGTCGCCGTCCGGCTCGCCGCCGCCTTCGGCACGGCCCTGAAGCGCGGCGCGCGCGTGGTCGCGAGCCGCGAGTCGCCGCGGGCCTGCAGGATGATCAAGCGCGCGATGATCACGGGCCTCAATTCGGCCGGGGTCGACGTCGCCGACCTGCGCGTGCTGCCCTCTGCCGTCAGCCGCCACCTGATGAAGACACACGGCTACGACGCCGGCTTCCACGTCGGCGTCAGTCAGACCGATCCGGACACGATCCAGATCCGCTTCTTCGAGCAGCAGGGTATCCAGATGAGCAGCGCGCTCGAGAAGGAGGTCGAGAAGCACTTCAACCGCCGCGAGCTGCGGCGGGTGCCGTTCACGGACATCGGCAGCGTCACGTACCCGGCCCGCGTCCGCGAGAGCTATGCCCAGGACCTGCTCTCCGAGCTGGACGTGGAGACAATCAAGGCGCGACGCTTCCGAGTCGTCGTCGACTACGGCTACTCGGCGTCCTCGTTCGTCCTCCCGCTCCTCCTCGGCCCGCTCGGCGTCGAGGCGGTCTCCGCCCATGGGTTCACGACCGAGGAGGCGGCGACGGCGGCGTCGGTCCGCGAGTCGATGGGGCAGGCGAAGCGGCTGGTCGCCGCGATCGGGGCCGATCTCGGCGCCGTCTTCGACCGCTCGGGCGAGCGTCTGTTCCTCGTCGACGAGCGGGCGCGGGAGATCCCGGTCGAGCACGCCCTGCTCCTGTTCCTGCGGCTGATCGGCGCGAGCGGGCGCTCGGGGAAGGTCGCCTTCCCGATCACCGTGACGAGCCGGGTCGAGGAGCTGGCGTCGACCGCGGGCCTCGAGGTCGTCCGGACCCCGGCTGCGGTCGGCGAGCTGACCAGGAGCGCCTCCCAGAACGGCGTCGTCTTCGCCGGCGCCGTCGGCGGCGTGTACGTCTTCCCGCAGTTCCTGCCGGCCTACGACGCCGTCGCCAGCCTCTGCAAGCTGCTCGAGCTGCTCGCGCCGATCGAGCTGCCCCTCTCGGAGCTGATCGCCGACCTCCCGGCGTCGACGGTCGTCCACCGCCAGCTCGCCTGCCCGTGGGCCCTGAAGGGGCTCGTGATGCGCGTCCTGACGGAACGTCTGAAGGGCCGCGAGCTCGATCTGACCGACGGGATCAAGGTGCTCGACGAGCGCGGATGGGCCGAGGTCCTGCCGGACCCGGACGAGCCGCTGATCCACGTCTACGCCGAGGGCGCCTCCGACGACGCCTCGGCCGAGCTGGAAGCCGAGCTGCATGCACTGATCGAAGAGGTGATGCAGGGGCAGGAGACTCCGGTCGGAGCGCAAATCTCAAGCTGAGGTTGAACCTTCGGCGCCCTACTGCTTCAATGGGCGTGCGACCCCACCAGCCACAGAAGGGATGAGATGGAAGCGCTTCCGGACCTTGCTTCTCTGTCCGACGGCGAGCTGAAGGAGCTGATCCGCTCGCTCGAGAAGGAAGAGGACGAGATCTCGTACCACCGGCGGCTCCTGCACGGGAAGCTGGACATCCTGCGCGCGGAGCTCGTCGCCCGGCTGCAGAAGAAGGGAGAGGGCGAGCTGGCCCACGTCGACGTCGCCCGCCTGACGGACATCCTCGCGGGCAAGGGCTCGCCGCCGACCGCTGAATGAGCTCAAGACCGGTTTGAGCCACGTCTACTGTCCCGAGTGCGGGTTCCAGAACCCCGAATCCGCGCATTACTGCTCGCGCTGCGGTGCGCACCTGGTGCGGGAAGGGGAGGTCGATCAGACGGTCGCGCTCTCGGCCGAGGAGATCGAGGAGCAGGGGGGCGTCGGCGTCGAAGAGCTCGGGGTCGAGGGGCCGGCCCTCGTCGTCCGCTCGGGAGGCGGCCGCACGGGTGAGCAGTTCATCATCGACAAGCAGCAGACGACGGTCGGGCGCACGCCCGACTGCGACATCTTCCTCGACGACGTGACCGTCTCCCGCCGCCATGCGGTGATCGCCAGGAGCGACGACGGCTTCACGATCGAGGACCTCGGAAGCCTGAACGGGACCTTCCTGAACCGGCACCGGATCGAGCGCTCGCGGCTCGAGAACGGCGACGAGGTCCAGATCGGCAAGTACCGACTGATCTTCCTCGCGCGATGACGACGGCGGCACAGGCACCCCGGCTGCACACGATCGGCTCCGTCTGCCGCCGGCTCCAATCCGAGTTCCCCGACATCTCGATCTCCAAGATCCGCTACCTCGAGGACCAGGGGCTGCTCGCGCCGAAGCGGACGCGCGGCGGGTACCGCCTGTTCAGCGAGGAGGACGTCGAGCGCCTGGAGACGATTCTGAGGCTCCAGCGGGACGAGTTCCTGCCGCTCCGCGTCATCCGCCAGGAGCTGGCCGCGCCCGGCAAGGAGCGCCGCCGCCGGCGCGGTGGGCTGGCCGCCCACGAGCACGAGATCGAGCTGGAGGAGCTGTGCGACCGCGCGGGGATCAGCCCCCAGCAGGCGCGCGAGCTCGCCGACTACGGGCTGCTCGAGCCGCCCTACACCGACAGCGACGTCGACATGGCGCAGGTCTCGGCGCGCTTGACGGCCGCCGGCGCCGATGCCCGCCACCTGCGCAAGTTCGTCACCGCCGCCGAGAACCAGGCGGAGCTCCTCGGCGCGCTCGTCCCGAAGATCCGCTCCCGGAACCCGGAGGCCCGCCAGGGCGCGCTCGAGGACCTGCACGGGCTCGCGGAGCTCGCGCAGGAGCTGAACCAGCTGCTGTTCTGGCGCTCACTTCGCCATCGCGTGGGGGCGGCGTGATCGACCTGACGAGCAAGATCCGCGACGTCCCCGACTTCCCGAAGCCCGGGATCGTCTTCAAGGACATCATGCCGCTGCTCGCCGACGCGGAGGCGCTGGCGGAGGCGATCGACCAGCTCGCGGCGTGGGCGGAGCCCCGTGCGCCCGACGTCGTGCTGGGAGCGGAGGCGCGGGGCTACATCACAGGCGGCGCGCTGGCGTGCCGGCTCGGCTGCGGGTTCGTCGCGGCGCGGAAGCCGGGCAAGCTGCCGTGGCGCACGGTGGCGGCCAAGTACGCGCTCGAGTACGGCTTCGACTCGCTGGAGGTGCACGCGGACGCGATCGTGAAGGGCCAGCGCGTGCTGATCCACGACGACGTCCTCGCCACGGGTGGGACCGCCAAGGCGACGGTCGAGCTCGTCGAGCAGCTCGGCGGCGTCGTCGTCGGCCTGCCGTTCATCATCGAGCTGACGTTTCTGAACGGCCGCGAGCGCCTCGCGGGCCACGACGTCCATTCGCTGATCCAGTACTAGCGCGCGGCTTCGCCGCGCGTAGCCGGACGGCTCTTGTTTATTGCTCGTCCGGACGCTTAGCTAAGAGAAGACACTCGATGTACGACGTGCTGACCACGCGATACACGTTCGCGTGCCCGACCCGCGGCGAGACGTCTGTGCGCCTGTCCTCCTTCCGGCGGATCGAGCGGCTGGCGGGCGCGTCTCATCCGGTCGTCTACCAGATCAGCTTCGACTGCCCCTGCGGGGAGGAGCACCCGAGCTTCGTCTCGCACGACGACCTCGACTGGGCGCCGCTGGGACTGCAGGCCGGTGTCTTCCTGAACCTGATGACGGCCCGGCTCGAGGCGGTGGAGACCGAGCTCGGCGATTTGGCCGCGCGCAGGATCGAGTCCGGCGAGTGGCCGTGGAGCTTCTTCTGCTACCCCGAGGATCGCCCGCGACCGGTCTCGCCGTCGTCGTTTCGCCTGCTGGCCCCGGGCGGGCTGCGCGCGCAGATCGGGCTGGCGGTCCGCTGCCCGGCCTGCGAGTGCGTCTCGGTGAACCTCGTCTCGCACGAGCACGTCGACCTGCCGTTCCATAACGACGAGTCGATCGGCGTCGTCGAGCACGTCTTCGCCGACGACGCCCTCCAGACGCTCGAGGCCTTTCGCAGCGAGCTCTATTCGGCGGTATTCGACGCGCGCCGGCTTTTGCTGCATTAGCTACAAGCGTTACTCACGCGCGAAAACGGGTACGTGGTTCAGCGGAGGTGGTCGAATGATCGGTTCCGTGCGTGGTGTCTCGACCCTCGCCGGCGCGGCGGCCGCAGGGCTCCTGATCTGGATCTCGACGCAGATCGGCCAGGGGACGACCGGCGGCTACTGGGCGGTGTACGGGCTCGTGGCGGCTGCAGGGCTGACGATGGCGCTCTCGCAGCTCTTCGGAGGCTGGACGAAGTGGGGGTGGCCGCGGGTCTCCGCCGGCGTGCTCCTGATCGGCTTCCTACCGGTGCTGGTCGCAGCGGGCTGGGTGCTGCTCGCCGGGCAGCCGAGCGCCAACTGGTTCCAGCGCCATGTGACGGCGTGGTCGGACGACATCGGGATCGGCGGCGTTGTCGACGACCTGCGGACCTGGCTCGGCGTCCTGGCGTTCGGTCTCGGGCTCGTGTTCGGCTTCACGTTCGACACGTCAGGTCCGGCGGCTCCGACCGAGCTGCGCCGGCCGGTGTCGGAGCGCGTCGAGGAGCCACTGCCGCCGCTGGAGGCAGCCCGGCCGGAGCGGCCGCTCGTGCCTGCGCCGCCCGTCGAGGACCGCGAGAAGCAGCCGGTCGCCTAGCGCGTCCGTTGCACCCGGCTCAGGGATCGCGCGATCCCGGAGCCTGGGCGATAACAGCTGCATATGAGCTTCGCAGTCGCTCCGGGGCGCGGCAGCCGGTTGCTGCTCGCGCACTGCGCCTCGCTCACGGGCGGGCGGCCGCAGGCTGCCGACCGGCTGCGCCAGCAGCTCGGCACCGAGCGGTCGGAGCGCCTCGTCGCGGCGCTCGCGCGTCAGGGAGCGGAGCGGCGGCGGCGCGGCTGGTCCTCGCCGTAGAGGCGCACGTACAGGAAGATCGCGCACCCCGCGAGCGCGGAGATGATGAACGACGTCGCCTTCGACACACCGACGCCGATCATGAACAGCCAGAGCAGGACCGCGAGCACGAGCCCCCACACGAACGAGATCACACCGTGGTCGATGCTGGGCGGGCGCAGGTGCACGAGCGTCGATCCTACCGCGCTCGGTCGGCTGCAGCGGATACGAGCGGGCCGCGCACGAGCAGCACCGGCGGCCGCGCCTCGTAGCCGAGCTGCGCGTTCACGCCGCGCATCGCCATGTTCACCTCGTCGTTGAAGGTGACCAGGCGCTCGAAGCCGGCCGCTGCCGCCCAGGCGATCTGAGCGCGCTTCAGCGCGGTCGCGATCCCACGCCGCCGCCACGCGCGTCGCACCGCCGTCAGCTGGTGCTCGGCGGTTCCGGGCTGGGCGTGCCGCGCGAGCAGCGCCGCGTAGCCGACGACCTCGTCGCCGGCGAGGGCGACGGCGCACGCGTGGGGGAGGGCGTCGGGCCCCTCGAGCGTCCGCGCCCGCCAGCGCTCGAAGGGCGCCGCCACGAACTCGGCCTCGACGGGGATGTCCGGGACGCCTTCGGCATCGACCGCGTGGCACGCTTCGGCGAGGTCAGGCCGGTCGCCGAGATTGGTGATCGTGATCCCCGGCGGCGGGTCGACGCATGGGGGTGGGGTCTCCGCGATTGTGAGGACCGATTCGATCTCCCTGCTGAACTCGCGGAAGCCGCGGTGCCGGACGAACTCGAGCGCCTGCTCGTCGCCTGCGTCGACACGACCCCAGAGCTCTTCGAGGCCGAGCCGACGGGCATGTTCGGAGAGCTCCGCGTAGAGAGCGCTGCCTGCACCTCGACGACGCCGGTCCGGAAGGACGCGCGCCATCGCGTACAACGTGCCCTGCATCGACGAGCGCTTGCCGATGCCGCTGCCGACGAGCTCGCCGTCGATCCGAGCGAGCACGAACGCGATGTCCGGCTCCGTGGCCCGTTCGTGCTCGAGCTCGTCGAGGGAGATCCGGTAGCCGGCGACGGTGTCTGCGACCGCCGCGATCTCGGCCAGTTCCTCGCGCGACACCGCTGGGGCGACCTGAACGGGACCAAAAAAATTCGCCGAGCCGGTTTCGCTTTTGTCCACCTAGTCGACCGACCTTCCGCTTCCGCGTACTGCCGCCCGACTGGGCTTCGACCTACTCGCGCTCCGTGCTCGGCGCAAGCGGCAATCTAGACGGGGCCCCTGCGGACTGCAAGAGGGGAGGCGAAGGAAAAGCGCGCAATTTGCGAGGCCGGCTCTACGCAGACCTCAACTTGACGAAACACGCGTTATCGTGCGCGGCCGATCGACGCGCTCAGGCTCGACTTTCCTCCGCGAACGTGTTTGAATCGCCCGCGGGGGCGGGTACGCCGGTACGTACCCGAAATGATGGAAGCGCCGATAGCCGCGATCGACAGCGTCGTTCAGACCGAAGAGCTGCAACAGCTGCTCGAAGCAGCCGAGCTCGCGGGCTCGGTCCGGACCTCGGAGCTCAGCGAAGCGCTCGAGCCGCACGGGCTCGAGCCCCTCGAGGTCGATGCGATCTACCGCATGCTGGAGGAGCGCGGAATCGAGGTGGTCGAGGACGGAGACCAGGAAGCGCCTCCCCCGCCGCCGGTCACGGCGCCGCTCGAGTCGACGACCGACGCACTCCAGCTCTTCCTTCGCGAGACCGGCCGGCACCCGCTGCTGACCGCGGCGCAGGAGGTCGAGCTCGCGAAGAAGATCGAGCGCGGGGACATGCAGGCGAAGACGCAGATGATCCAGTCCAACCTGCGCCTGGTCGTCTCGATCGCGAAGAACTACCGCAACCAGGGTCTGCCGTTCCTCGATCTGATCCAGGAGGGGACGCTCGGCCTGATCCGCGCGGTCGAGAAGTTCGACTGGCGGCGCGGCTACAAGTTCTCCACGTACGCCACCTGGTGGATCCGTCAGGCCGTCGCGCGGGCGCTCGCCGACAAGGCGCGGACGATCCGGATGCCCGTCCACATCGTGGAGCGGCTCCAGAAGATGAACCGGGCGGAGCGCCACCTGTGGACGCAGCTCGGACGGGAGCCTTCGCTCGAGGAGATCGCCGAGGAGGCGAGCCTGCCGCTCCAGCAGGCGCGCGAGGTGCGCGCCGCGGCGCGTGCGGCCACGAGCCTCGACCAGCCCGTCGGCGACCAGGAGGACGCGGTCCTGGGCGACTTCGTCGCCGGCGACGGGATGCTGCCGGAGGAAGAGGTCGAGCTTTCGCTGCGCAGCCAGGCGCTCGCCGCCGCGCTTCGGGCGCTCGGCGACCGCGAGCGCGAGGTGCTCGTCCTCCGCTACGGCCTCGCCGACTACGAGCCGAAGACGCTCGAGGAGATCGGCCGCCGCCTCGGCCTCACCCGCGAGCGCGTCCGGCAGATCGAGGTCGAAGCACTCCGCCGACTCGCGTCACTGCGCGAGATCGAAGCGGTCGCGCACTAGCGCGCTAGGCGGTGCGGAGATACAGATAGAGCTCGGGCGCCTGGCTCCGCAGCTCTCGTAACGCCCGCGACTCGAGCTGACGCACCCGCTCGCGGGTGATGCCGAGCTCGACTCCGACCTGCTCCAGCGTCCGCGGCGCCTGGCCGTCCAGGCCGAACCGGCGCGCGATCACGAGCCGCATCCGCGGGCTCAGCTGGGCGAGCGCGTTCGTGAGCTCGCTCGAGCGCATCTTCTCGGCGGTCGTGTCCTCAGGCAGGTCGGCGTTCTCGTCCTCGATCAGGTCGCCGTAGATGCTCTCGCCGTCGCCGACCGGCGTCTCGAGGCTGATCGGGTCCTCGATCAGCTCGAGCAGGTCGCGAACCTTGGTATCCGGGAAACCGGACTCCTTCGCGAGCTCCTTCAGCGTCGGCTCGCGGTTCAGCTTCTGGGAGAGGAGGCGCCGCGCCCGCATCACGCGCCGGACCTGGTCGGCGACGTGCACCGGAAGCCGGATCGTGCGCCCCTGATCGGCGAGCGCGCGCGTCACTGCCTGCCGGATCCACCACGTCGCGTAGGTGGAGAGCTTGTAGCCCATGCGCCAGTCGAACTTCTCGACGGCGCGGATCAGGCCGAGGTTGCCCTCCTGGATCAGGTCGAGCAGCGGGACGCCGGCCTTCGTGTAGTTCCTGGTGATCGACATGACGAGGCGCAGGTTCGCCTCGATCAGGCGCTTCTTCGCCTCCTCGTCGCCCTCGTCCTTGCGCTGCGCGAGCTCACGCTCCTCGGCGGCGGTCAGGAGGCGTCCGTTGCCGATCTGGCGGACGTAGAGCTTGAGCGGGTCCTGCGTCGGGGCTGGCTCGTCGAGCGCATCTGCGCGCTCA
The DNA here is from genome assembly GCA_035274625.1 of Gaiellaceae bacterium. Taxonomy (GTDB): domain Bacteria; phylum Actinomycetota; class Thermoleophilia; order Gaiellales; family Gaiellaceae; genus DATBLE01. The sequence continues at coordinate 23,585 of DATENZ010000055.1, read as the reverse complement.
TCGGCCTCCTCTGCCTCAGGCTCGTCCAGGGCCGGGACGAGCTCGAGCTTCGGCTGCTCCTCCGCGTCCGTTTCCGGCGCAGCCTCGTCCGCGATTCGCTCTTCGCTCACCTGCCTGGTATCGGCAACGGGTGCGCGCCGCAGGCATGCCTCGAACGAGTGACCTGAACGAGTGACACTCGTCTGAGACGGGTGACGCAGACCGCCACCTTGGAATCTCCCCAGACCGCTCTACCATGAGAAGAAGCCATGTGCGGGGTCGCCGGATACAGCCTTGGCCGGTCGAGCGACGTCGACCGGACGCGCGCCGCCCAGGCGCTGCTCGCCGCGATCGCCGAACGGGGGGCGGACGCGGTCGGGTACGCCTATCGCACAGGCGACCACGAGATCCGCGTCGAGAAGCAGCGTAGCGGCGCGAGCGCGGTGCTGGACCACATCGCGATCCCCACCGACGCGCGCCAGGCCCTGCTGCACGTGCGCGATTACACGAAAGGCCACCCCCGCATCAACGCGAACAACCATCCCGTCCGCCACGGCGCCGTCGTCGGCATCCACAACGGGAAAATCGCGAACGACGACGAGCTGATGGCCGAGTTCGGCTTCGAGCGCGCGGAGCCCGGCATGACCGTCGACTCCGAGGTGATCTTCGCGGTGGCCGAAGCGACCGATAGCGACGCCGTCGGCTTCGAGGCGTTCCGCGGCTCGATGGCAGCCGCCTGGCTCGACGAACGCCGCCCCGAGCTCCTGTACCTCGCGCGCGGCGTCGGCCGGCCCCTCTGGATCGGCACGACGCGCCGCGAGCTCTTCTTCGCCTCCACCGAGCGCGCGCTCGAGATCGCCGAGCGCTACACGGGCGTCCGGCTGCGCAAGCGGGAGATCGACGAGGGAACGCTGCTCGAGGTCGCCGGCGCACGGGTCGCGCGCCGCCAGCGCTTCACGCCCGACCTGAGCTACGAGCCCGACCCACTGCCCGCCGTGCGGGCGCCGCACGAGGGCGCGTTCTGCCTCCAGCGCCTCGCGGCGCTGGCGGCGGCTGCCTAGCCTCGCGGCTTCGTCGCGACGCCGAGCAGGTGGGCGCTGACGCCGATGAGGTGCGGCTCCGACTCGAACGCTCTCGCAGCTGCGAGGACGCGCTCGCGCACCTCCTCCTGCCCCCACTCCGCTGCCAGCCCCGGGAGCAACCATCCCGGCCCTTCGACGCCGAAGACCCCTTCGACGCGTAGGCCCGCGGCGCGGAGCTCCGCTTCGAGCTCCCCGGGCAGGTGGAAGTAGGCATCCGGGAACGGCGACCGGCGGCGATCAGCGCCCACGCGACGTCCGGTCACCGTCTCTGCCTGCACGTTCGCGAAGATCTCTGCGCTCCCGATGCTCCCTCGCCCGACCATGTCGAGCAGCGGCGCGAGCCGTGAGATGGCGGCGGCGAAGACCACCCCGCCGGCGCGACAGATCCGCGCAGCCTCTCGAAGGACGTCCACGCGATCGCGCTCTTCTCCGAGGTGGTAGAGCGGCCCGAGCAGCAGCACACCGTCGCACGAGCCCTCCGGGAACGGCAGAGCGCGAGCTTCCCCGAGCTGCACGCCGAACCGCGGTGGGTCAGCGGCACGCTCGCGGGCGAGCTTGACGTGCAGCGGCACCGGCTCCACGAGCTCGACCCGACGACCGGTCTCCGCCAGCCACTCCGCGTACCGGCCCGTGCCGCCGCCGACGTCCACGACCATCGCCTGTGCCGGCAGAAACCGCGACACGATCTCCTTCGTCCGCTCGAACTCGAGCGCGCCGGTCCCGGCGGCGAGGCGATCGGCCTCGACGTTCGCCTCGTAGTAGGCCGCGACGTCGGCCGGGACGAGGACATTGTCGGTCACTCCACGCTGCCGTCGCGGCCGACCTGAGCGCCCTCCTCGAGCAACCGCGCGCGCACGAGGTACTGGAAGGTCGACCACGCCCCGCGGCGAGCGTCGAACATGCGGTAGACCTGCCACTCAGTCAGGAGCGCCGGATCCTCGCGGCGCGCGTCCGCCCAGTCTGCGAACTTCGGCAGCCGGCCCAGGCGCCTGGCCAGCTGCGCGCCCTGCTCGATCGCACGCTCCAGCCGCTCCTCCCCCACCGGCACGTCGAAGCCCGCCTCGCGGAGCGCGTTCGTGAGCGAGCCGAACGTGTGCCAGTAGAGCGACTTCGACGGCATCCAGGCGCGGTTCGCGTCGACGTCCTTCGCGGTCGGCACGCGCCCGAGCCGCCGGCCGAGCTCCTGGAGCAGGCCGAGGAGCTCCTCGCGGGTCGCGAAGCGTCGCGGGACGAGGCCGGCGAGCCGCTTCGCCTTGTTCCAGCTGCCGAAGTGCTCGATGACCGTCTGCGGGTGCACCCTCGTCTCCGGGTCGTCGGCGAACTCCCGCATCGTCGGCGAACGGCCGAGGCGCTCCGAGGACGCTCTGAGCTCCTCGAGGATCTCCTCGTCCGTGTAGCGCCGGCGCATCTCGGCCTGGAAGGCGGCCAGATCGGCCGGGTCGATGCTCGTGATCGCGCGGTACGGTCGCTTGCGGGGCATCCTGGCAAAAACAATAGAGCGTGTTGGTCGATTTGCAACGACCTGCTCAAACCGTGCCGAGCAAGCTGGACGGCGTGCAACGCCGCCTTGGGCGAGCTGATCCTAGGACGCGATCGTTACTTCGGCCGGCTCGACCGGCCGCAGCGCGCTGACGAGCGCCTGCACGCAGCGCGGGCAGAACTGCGTCCCCGCACCGCGGCGGAGCTCTTCGAGGGCCTCGTCCGCGGTCAGCGCCGGCCGGTAGATGCGCGACGTCAGCATCGAGTCGAGGGCATCGGCGACGTGGATGATCCGCGCGCCGAGCGGGATCTCCTCGCCGCGCAGGCGGTCGGGGTAGCCGCAGCCGTCGAAGCGCTCGTGGTGGTGCCGGATCGCGGGTACGGCGTCGGCGAGGAAGCCGAGGCGGTCGATGATGCGGGCGCCCTCGTCGGCGTGGCCGCGCATCAGGCGCCACTCCTCGGTGTCGAGGCGCGCGGGCTTCATCAGGATCGCGTCCGGGATCGCCAGCTTGCCGATGTCGTGGAAGAGCGCCGCGTGCCCGAGGAGGTCGAGCTCGGGTTCCGAGAGCGCGAGCTCGCGCCCGATCGCGAGCGCCAGGTCCTGGACCCGGCGAGAGTGCCCGGCGGTGTACGCGTCGCGGGCGTCGACCGTCGCGGAGAGGCTCTCCATCGCCGCGGTCGAGCGCTCGCGGAGGAGGCGGTTCGCCCGCTCCAGCGAGATGTTCTGCGTCCTGATCGTCTCGGCCGCCTCCCGCAGCTGATTCGAGCTTCGCTCCGTGTGCGCGAGATAGGCGGCCTGCGTCTTGCGCATGAGCAGCAGCGGGAGGATCGCGACCGCGAAGGCGAACAGCCCGACCGAGTCGTACGCGATCGCGAGCACGCCCGCGACGAAGCCGAACGCCGCATAGTGCGGGACGAGCCACGCGAAGCGCTCGGCCCAGATCCGCATCGGGCTCCTGCGCCCCTCGACCCCGACGGCGACGCTGACGAGCCCCATGTTGACGAGGTAGTAGGCAAAGGCGGCGGCAACTCCGGTCGCGGCGAGGAACGGACGACCGAAGCCGGCGGCCCGCGCAGCGCTGAAGACACCTGCTGCGGCGACCGCCGCGAGCGAGAGCGTGCCGGCGTTGAACAGGGTGCGGTGGAGCGGCGTGCGCCGCGAGCTCCAGTCGACCGCGACGGAGACGAGCGCGATCGCGAGCGCACTGCGAACGTCGAACAGCGCGGCACCGGTGAGCGCCCCCACGGCCCCGACGGAGATCGACCCGTCTTCGAACTCGACCGCGAGCGCCTGGCCGACGCCGACGAGGGCGGTGACGGCTGCGATCCCGAGCACGTCCGTCGATCGCCCGAGGATGAGGCCTGCCACTCCGGCCCCGACGCCCAGCGCCGCGACGAGCGCGACGAGAGCGGTGAGCCGGCCGTAGAGGGCGAAGAGCCGCGGCCCCCGCGCAGCCCGCGGCGACTTGCGCCGCTCGACGGAGACCGCGACCTGCCGGCGCCGGCGATCCGCGCCAGGGCGAAGCTCCTCTTCCTCCGGGAGCGCAACGAGGCGTGGAGCCCGATCCGACCGCACCAGCGCCTGCTCCTCGCCGGCGGCCAGCACGCGGTTCCGGCCCTGGAGCTTCGCGCGGTACACCGCGAGATCGGCCTGGTGGAGCAGCTCGTTCGGGTCGTCTCCGTCCTCCGGGAAGCACGCGACTCCCATCGACACCGTCACGCGAACGGGCTCGCTCGTGGTCACAACGTCGAAGCGGCGGTCGGCGACGGCCTGACGGATCCGTTCCGCGATCTCCAGCGCCTGGTCGAGAGAGGTCTCCGGCAGCAGGATCGCGAACTCCTCGCCGCCGAACCGGGCCGGCACGTCGTAGTGGCGGAGCTGCTCGCGGAAGATCGCCGCCACCCCGGCGAGCACCTCGTCGCCGACGAGGTGGCCGTGGTTGTTGTTGATCTCGCGCAGGAGGTCGAGGTCGGCCATGATCAGCCCGGCCGGCCGCTGGAAGCGCTTCGCGCGCGCGAGCTCCTCGATCAGGGCCGCGGAGAAGTGCCGCGCATTGAAGAGGCCCGTCTTCGGATCGATGCGCGCCTGCTCCTCGAGCCGCGGGACGTGGAGCGAGCGGTGGATGAGCAGGAGCGGTGCGACCGCGAACGCGATCAGCCAGCCGTTCAGGCCCCAGAGCGCGGCAACGCCGATGCCGAGCGCGGCGAGCACGAACTCGGTCGAGAGCATCGGGACCGAGAACAGCCCGGTCTCGCGCGGGTGGTGTCCACGGGCGAGGTAGAGCATCACGACCATCAGCGCGTGGTTGAGGACGACGAACACCACGCATGCGGCGAAGCCCGCCGCGGCCGAGCGGAATCCGGTCTGATCCCAGGCCGGCACTTTCCCGAGCACGAGCCGCGCCACCCCCCACGCCGCAAGCCCGTTCAGGCTGTAGTTGCAGATGTTGAACGTCTGGATGTACCAGGCGTAACGATGCTTGAGCCACTCGGGGATGTGCTGGACGACGCCCATCAGCACGACGAGCTCCGGCGGGAGCAGGAGCGCGCCGGCAACGAGGAACGCACTGGACGTGTGGTACGACTGGTCGCGCGTCGTGCGCACGACGAACAGCTGCGCGACCGCCGCGCAGGCGGACAGGATGAGGAACGCCGTCCAGCCCCGCGTCTGACGGTGGATCTCGGAGACGAGCGGGAGCGCAGCCGCCAGCGTCGCGGCCAGGACGATGTTGAAGTAGATCCACGCCGCGCGCGGCAGCGGCGAAGCCCGGCGCGCGTCAGCCTCGCCGAGACGGAGCTCGCCGGGCTGGGTGCTCATCTCAGCCTTCGCCCCGCCCGTCGAGGTCGGCGTTGTTGTTCCAGGACGCGGAGCTCCAGGATGCGCTCGACCACGAGGCCGAGTTCCAGGACGCGCTCGACCACGACGCGGAGTTCCACGCCGCGCTCGACCAGGAGGCGGAGTTCCAGGACGCGCTCGACCACGACGCGGAGTTCCACGACGCGTCCGAGGACGCGACTTGGATCCACCTCTGCGCGTCGAAGACCGGCAGCGGACCGCCTGCCGGATCCGAGACGAGGAACTGCTCGAGAGCCGCGTTCGGGTTGGGCGGGCTCGCGAAGGCGAGGGGCGAGGCGAGCGCGTGGCGGAGGTTGACTTCGCCCACTCCGACCGACATCGGCATCGCAGACGGGAGCGGAACCGCCGAGACCATCAGCTCGCCCTTGACCTGATCCGGCGTCCACTCCGGGTGCACGCGGAGCAGGTTCGCCGCCATCCCCGAGACGACGGCTGCGCTGAAGGAGGTTCCGGACAGCTGAAGCAGGCCGGTCGGGGCGTTGAAGACGTTGCGGGAAAAGTCCCTGAGGAGGGTGGAGCCGAGCGGAACCTGCTCGATCATGTAGCGGCCCGGAGCTGCGATCTCCGGCTTGGCGAAGCCGTCGGGGGTGTAGCCGTACGCCGACCACGGGGCGTTCGTGTCGTCGGCGGTGCCCGAGGTCCCGTTCACGTCGACGGCGCCGACCGTGATCACGAACGGGTCGTTGCCGGGCGCGAAGAGCACGCCGCTCGGCTGCCCGCCGTCCGCGTAGTTGCCCGCAGCCGCGACGACGACGACGCCCGCATGCCAGAGGCGCTCGACGGCGCGGTTGAGCGGGTCGTAGAGGAAGCTGCCCGGCTGGCCGCTCTGCAGGGAGAAGTTCGCCACGCGGATCCGGTACGCGTCCTTGTTCTTCAGGATCCAGTCGGCCGCGCGGATGACGTCGCTCGTCTTCCCGCGACCCTCGGCGTCGAAGACGTCGAGCGAGACGAGCTTCGCGTCCGGAGCGACGCCCTCGAACGCCCCATTCCCGGCGGCGACTCCGGCGACGAAGGTCCCGTGACCGCGCGAGTCGCCCGTGCCGCCGCCCATGTCGACGTGCTTGATCACGCGCGACCGCATGCTGCTGCTGCCCTTGTCGATCCCGGAATCGACGATCGCGATCGTCGCTGCCCGCCCTCCCCGCGAGAAGCTCGAGCGGAGGAACCAGTCGGCGCCGACCGCAGCCGGCCACCGCTGCGGGTTGCCGGCCATCGTCACGCTCGAGTCGGGCGCGATCGCCAGCACGCCGCTCTTGGTGGCCAGCTTGAGGATCTGCTTGCCGGTGAGCTCGACTGCGAAGCCGTTGATCGAGGCGAACGACGCGCGCAGCCTGCCGCCGAAGTTCGGCGACTGATCCGTCTTCAGCCCCTGGTCCTTGGCGAGCTCGCGGCTCAGCCTGCTGGCGAACTTCTCGCTCTGCTCGCCGGAGGCGGCCTGGATGATCACCGGGAAGGTGCCTTCCGGGTTCGCCTGGACCGCGTCGAGGAGCCGCTGCGGGATGGCTGCGCCCTTCGGTGCGGAGCTCGCAACGCCGGGGGCAAGCAGCGCGAGCGCCGTCGCCGCGACCGCCAGCGCGAGGATCCGCGCCCGTCCGCCCCTCTCGCCCCACAGTGTGCTGCCGCGAACCATCGCCTGCCCAACCTAAGAACGCCCGGCGGCGAGGCACGTCCCCCGGAAGGGGTAGATCCGCTCAAAGTCCCTCGTCCGAGGGATCAGGAGACCTAGACTGCTCGCCGATGCGCCTGCCCCTCGAGATCGCCCTCGTGCGTGCGGCGGGGCGGCTGTCGCGGCTGGCGCGGCGCGGGGGTGGGACGACGTTGCCCGGCAAGCTCCTGTCCGTGCTCGACCCCGGCGCGGTCTCCTCGCTGGCCGCGCGCCTGCCGCTCGGGACGGCGATCGTCTCCGCCACGAACGGAAAGACGACCACGGCCGCTCTCGCCGCCGGGATCCTGGCGCCCCGCGTGCGCATCGCGCACAACAGCTCGGGCGCGAACCTCGTCTCCGGCGTCGCCTCGACGCTGCTCGAGGCCGGCGGTGCGGAGCTCGGGCTCTTCGAGGTCGACGAGGGCGCATTCCCGGACGTCGCCCGGCAGATCCGGCCGCGCGCCGTGTGCCTCGCGAACCTGTTCCGCGACCAGCTCGACCGCTACGGCGAGCTGGAGCAGATCGCGGAGCGGTGGCGGGCCGCTGTCCAGGTCCTCCCCGCCGGGACGGCGCTCGTCGTGAATGCGGACGATCCCCAGGTCGCGGACCTGGCGGCCGACCGGCCCGAGGCGGTCACCTTCGGGCTCGACGACCCGAGTCAGGCGCGCCCGTCGCTCCAGCACGCCGCTGACTCGAAGTACTGCCTCCGCTGCGGCACGCCGTACGCGTACGCGGCGGCGTACGTCGGCCACCTCGGCGACTACCGCTGCCCGGCCTGCGGCCACGGTCGCCCGGCGCTGACGGTCGCCGCTCGCGGGATTCGCCTCGAGAGGCTGGACGGCGCCTCCTTCGACCTCGTCGCGCCGGAGGGGACCCGGCGCGTGCGGCTGTCCCTGCCCGGCCTCTACAACGTGTACAACGCGCTCGCAGCCGCGTCGCTCGCGCGCGCGCTGGGGGCGAGCCTCGACGAGATCGAAGCCGGACTCGCGCGGGCACAGGCCGCATTCGGGCGCTTCGAGCGGATCTCGATCGGCGACCGCGTGGTGCTCCTCCTGCTGATCAAGAACCCGGCGGGCGCGAACGAGGCGGTGCGGACGCTACTCGCCGGCGGGCCGCCCAGCGTCGCGGTGATCGCGCTGAACGACGCGATCGCGGACGGGCGGGACGTCTCCTGGATCTGGGATGTCGACTTCGAGCCGCTGCTCGAGGGGCTCGAACGGCTCGTCCTCTCCGGCGAACGCGCCGCCGAGCTCGGGCTCCGCTGCAAGTACGCGGGCGTGCCCGCGGGCCGGATCGAGGTCGTCCCGAGCCTGGAGGCGGCGCTCGACCGCGGCCTCGAGCTGACCCCGAGCGGCGGAGAGCTGACGGTCCTCCCCACCTACACCGCCATGCTCGCGCTGCGGCGGATCATCGCCGGGCGCGGCTACGTGCCCCAGTACTGGGAGCGCGCGGCATGAGTCGCTCGCCTACGGCTCGCTCCCGTGGGGGAAACCATGTTTCCCCCACGGACCCCCTTCTTCCAGAGGTCAACGTTGATGGGGGAACCTCCCGGTTCCCCCCGGCCCCTCCCCCTCATCGGCCGGAACCCGGCCGATGAAGATCCGCGTCGGCCACCTGTACCCCGACTACCTGAACATCTACGCCGACCGCGGCAACATCGCGGTGCTCTCGGCGCGGGCGGCGTGGCGCGGGCTCGACCTGGACGTGACCGGCATCGGGCTCGGTGAGACGCCGAGACCCGGCGACCACGACCTCCTCTACGTCGGCGGCGGCCAGGACCGCGAGCAGGGCCTGATCGCACCGGACCTGGCCGCGAAGGGGCCGGCGCTCGCAGAGGCGGTCGCGGGCGGAACGGCGGTGCTGGCCGTCTGCGGCGGCTACCAGCTCCTCGGGCGCTTCTACCGGGATCGCCTCGGAGTCGAGCTTCCCGGCGCCGGCGTCCTCCCGCTGCACACGGTCGCCGGCGAGCGGCGGATGATCGGCGACGTGCTGCTCCGGTGCGAGCTCGAGCCGGGACTCGAGCGCACGCTCGTGGGCTTCGAGAACCATGCCGGGCGCACCGTTCTCGACGAGGGTGCGGAGCCCCTCGGCCGCGTGCTCGCCGGTTTCGGCAACGACGGGAAGAGCGGGTACGAGGGGTGCCGTTTGGACCGCGCGATCGGGACCTACCTGCACGGGCCCCTCCTGCCGCGGAATCCGTGGCTCGCCGACTGGCTCCTCGCACAGGCGCTCGCGCACCGGACCGGGAGCGAGCCGCCGGTGCTCGAGCCGCTCGACGACCAGCTGGAGGCCGAGGCCCACACCGTCTCCGCGGGGCGCGCCCGGTCGCGCGGCGGCCGGTTCTAGGCCGCCTACGGCGCCCAGAGCGGACCGAGGTACACGCTCGGGTCCCCGGGACGCCAGCGCGAGAGAAACCGCTGGATCGGCGGGTGGAGGACGATCTCGTCGAGCTCCCCGATGCCGAACAGCCGATGCCCCCGCACGGCGGCGTCCTCGGACGTGACCGCCTCGAGGGAGCGGCCGCTGAGGTCGCCCGCGAAGATGATGTGGACGACGTGCCTGGTGACGAAGCTCCGCGCGGGCGCGATCGAGTCGACGATCGCGATCGGGCCCTCGAACGGGATCGGGTCGTCGACTCCGATCTCCTCGCGCAACTCCCGGCGGAGAGCGTCGAGCAGGGTCTCGCCGGAGTTCACGCCGCCGCCGGGCAGGAGCCAGTACTCCTTGCCCGGCTTCTCGTGCCGGCAGAGCAGCACGCGGTCGTGCCACCCGAGGAGCGCCGACACGCGGATCCGGGGCTCGCCGCTCAGAGTCCCGCTCCGGCGCCGGCAAAGCCGGCACCTCCGCTCGTGATGAGCGCGCTCATTGTCCGGAGGAGCCGAAGCCGCTCGCGCCGCGATCGCTGCCGGGGAGCTCGTCCACCTCGCGGAGCTCGGCCCGCGGGACGGCGACGACGACGAGCTGCGCGATCCGCATCCCCGGCTCGACGACGAACTCGCGGCGGCGGTCGGTGTTGTGGAGGATCACCCGCAGCTCCCCCCGGTAGCCGGAGTCGACCAGCCCGGGCGTGTTCACGATCGTCACCCCGCTCTCGGCGGCGAGGCCCGAGCGCGGCGTGACGAGGCCGGCATGCCCGTCCGGGATCGCCAGGGCGATCCCGGTCCCGACCAGCGCCCGCTCTCCCGGACCGAGCTCGTGCCGCTCGCAGGCGACCAGGTCCAGGCCGGCGTCTCCCGGATAGGCGCGGCTCGGGAGCACGGCGTCGCCGCGCAGCCGCGTGATCGGGATCTCGATCACGCTGCGGGGGTCGCCTGCCGGTGCGAGGCCCCCGCGACCAGGAACCGCGCGAAACGCCGAAGGTCGCGCGCGGGGAGCCGCGCCCTGATCAGCACGCCCTCCTCGCGGTCGGTGCGCGACTCGATCGGCGGCCCGAGCGCGTACAGCTCGGCGAGCGCTTTCCCCTCCGCATACGGGACGAGCAGCTCGACCACCTCGAAGCGGTCGGCGAAGCGCTTCGCGATCCGCTCGCGGAGCGCGTCCAGCCCCTCCCCGGTCCGGGCCGAGATCTGCAGGGCATCCGGGAACCGGTTGGCGAGCCGCCGCCGGCGCAGCGAGTCGACCTCGTCGATCTTGTTCAGGACCAGCTCGACGGGGAGCTCGGCGGCACCGATCTCCTGGAGCACGGCGTTCACCGCGCTCAGCTCCGTCTCGAGCCGCGCCTCCGCGGCCGAGGCGTCCGCGACGTGCAGGACGAGATCGGCGACGAGCGTCTCCTCGAGCGTCGCCGCAAAGCCTTCGACGAGCTGGTGGGGGAGCCGGCGGATGAAGCCGACGGTGTCGGTGACGAGGTAGCGGCGCCCCTCGAACTCGAAGCCTCGCGTTGTCGGGTCGAGCGTCTCGAAGAGCCGGTCGTCGACGGATGCGCCGGCGCCGGTGAGCGCGTTCAGCAGCGTCGACTTGCCGACGTTCGTGTACCCGGCGAGGGCAACCGTCGGCGTCTCGGAGCGGCGGCGCGCCTTGCGCCTGGTCTCGCGCTGCTTCCGCAGCTCCTCGAGGCGCCCCTTCAGCAGCGAGACCCGCCGGCGGGCGAGCCGCCGGTCGGTCTCGAGCTGGGACTCGCCGGGGCCGCGTGTGCCGACGCCCCCGCCGAGCCGCTCGAGGTGCTGCCACAGGCCGCGCATGCGCGGGAGGTTGTACTCCAGCTGCGCCAGCTCGACCTGGAGCTTGCCCTCGGCGCTGCGGGCGTGCTGGGCGAAGATGTCCAGGATCAGCTGCGTCCGGTCGACGACGCGCGCCTGGAGGAGGTTCTCGAGGCGGCGTTGCTGCGCCGGCTCGAGCTCGTCGTCCACGAGCAGCGACTCCGCCCCAGACTCGCCGTAGGCGTGCTTGAGCTCCTCGAGCTTTCCCTTGCCGACGTAGGTGCGGACGTCCGGGCGCTGGCGGAGCTGCACGAGCTCCGCGACGGGCTCGACGCCTGCGGTGCGCGCAAGTTCCTTGATCTCGGCCAGCTCCTCGGCCGGATCGGCACCCTTGGGCAGCACGGCGACGACGAACCCACGCTCCGGATCCGCCCCGGGGGCGGGATCGGGCTGGCGGTGGGTCACGTGCGGATTATGACCGCTGGCCTGATGGCCGACGAGGGGCCGGCGCCGGCACGGCCCCTCGTCCGCCTGGTGGTGTTGTTACCGGCGGAGGTCGACCCGGATCGACACGAGGCGCCGCGCCGCGATGCCGGCCAGCAGGCTCTCGCCGGGCTTCCGCGCCCGGACGAACAACGCGATCAGCTGCTGGTTGCGGCTCGCCGGGAAGCCGGAGAGCCGCTGGAAGCGCAGCTCGGCCCAGCCGTTCGGGCCCGTCGGGGTCTCGGCCGGGACCGAGAACTGGTTGAAGGGCGTCGCGGTCGCGTACACGAGCGCACCCTGCACCGGGCCGCCGCACGTCGACGTGACGTGGAACCGGACGATCAACGTCCCGACGCCGCTCGTCACGACCTGCGGGTCGCTCTGCAGCGTGTCGACGATCAGGTGTGCAGGCGCGTTGATCGCACTCACCTGGTCGGGGTTTCCACCGGCGGGGCAGCCGCCGCCGCGCGGCGGAGTGACCGGTGCGGCACGCTGGACGACCGGCGACGGCGCGGAGGTCGCGCTCGTGGTGCCGGCCTGGTTCTTCGCGTCGACACGGAAGCGGACGGTGTTTCCGACATCGGCAGAGACGAGCGTGTAGGTCGCCGCGTGCGCTCCTCCGATCGTCGAGCAGTTTCCGCCGTTCCGGCCGCAGCGGAGCCAGAAGAAGTTGTAGTCGCTCGGGTTGTTCGTCCACGTTCCGGGCGACGCTGTCAGCGCCTTCCCCTCCTGTGCGACCCCTGCGATCGTGGGCGGCGACGTGTTTGCAGGTCTGCCGACGCCCGGCACGAGGGCGCTCGGAGCGGACCGAACGGTCGTCTCGCCGTCGCGGTTCTGCGCTGTCACGCGGAACCGGATCGTGTGGCCGCCGTCCGCCGGAACGACCGTGTACGTCGTCGCGCGGGCGCCGCCGATCGTGTCACAGCCGCTCCCGTCCCGGTTGCAGCGCTGCCACGAGTAGTCGTAATCGGTCGGCCCGTTCGTCCAGGTGCCGGGCGACCCCGTCAGGGTCTGTCCGACCTGGGCGTTGCCCGAGATGGTGGGAGGTGAGGTGTTTCCGGGCTTCGCCTGCGCAGCGGCACTGACCGCGCCCGTGAGCGCGAACGCCGAGACGGCCACTGCCGCCACGCCCGTCGTGATGGCTCCTGCGAGGAGCCTCGTTCGCGTGCGTCTCATTGGATCCTTTCCGTCAGGTGAATCGGTCTTCCGCAACGTTTCCGTTTCCCGGCCCGGCGACACTGGGCTTGACGAACCTTTTACGCGCTGCGAACAGCGGGTTAACCTGCCGCGTGGCCGTCGATCTCGCTGCGCGGACGCTGGAGCTCGTCGACATCCCCTCGCCGAGCCGCGACGAGGCGGCGCTGCTCGAGCACATTGCTTCGATCGTCACGTTGCCGCTCGCCTACGGGACGGAGGAGGCGCTCCTGTTCGAGGCGGGGTCCGGTCAAGGGCCGCTCGTCCTGCTGGCCGGCCATCTGGACACGGTGCCGGCGCAGGACAACCTGCCCGGCCGGATCGACGACGGGTGCGTCGTCGGCCTCGGCGCCAGCGACATGAAGGGCGGGCTGGCGGTGATGGTCGAGCTGGCGCGCTGGGCAGCCGAGCACCCGCAGGAGCTACGGTGCGACGTGGCGTTCCTCTTCTTCGTGCGCGAAGAGCTGCCGACCGAGGAGAGCGCCCTGCCGCGCGTGTTCGCCGAGGCACCGCGGGTGCTCGAGTCGGAGCTCGTCGTGGTGCTGGAGCCGACCGACAACGCCATCCACGCGGGGTGCCTCGGGAATCTGAGCGCGACCGTCGTCTTCCGCGGCGAGAGCGCGCACTCGGCGCGGCCGTGGCAGGGGGTGAACGCGATCGACGCGGCGGTGGCAGGGCTGGCGCCGGTGACGGCCCAGCCGCCGGTCGACGTCGAGGTCGGCGGCCTGACGTTCCGGGAGGTGGTCAGCGCCACGCGGATCCGGGGCGGAATCGCCGACAACGTGATCCCGGACTCGGTCGAGGTACGCCTCAACTACCGCTATGCGCCGAACCGGACGGCCGAGGAGGCGGAGGCGTGGTTGCGCTCGCTTGTCGGCGAAGACCTGGAGCTGGTCTCGAACTCACCGCCCGCACGCGTTGCGACCGACTCGCCGCTCCTTGCGCGGCTGCGCGAGGCGGGCGGGCTCGAGCTCGAGCCAAAGCAGGCCTGGACGCCGGTGGCGGAGTTCGCCGCGCAGGGCCTCGACGCCGTCAACTTCGGACCCGGCGCGACGCGCTATGCCCACCGCCGCGACGAGCGCGTCGAGATCGCGGAGCTCGAGCGGAACTTCGAGGCGCTCCGCCGCTTCGTCAGCAGCTGACCTCTCGCGCGGCGGATAACGTTGCCGCCGTGAATCTCTCGCCCGTGCTCGCGGCGCAGGGCACGTACCCGTTCGTGCGGATCGAGCGCGCGAAGCGCGACGCGGCGGCTGCCGGCATCGAGATCGTGGACTTCGGCCAGGGCGACCCGCGCGAGCCGACCGACCCCCTGATCAGGCGGGCGCTCGTCGACGCGCTGCAGGAACGGATGGGCTACCCGAAGGCCGAAGGGCTGCCGGAGCTCCGCGAGGCGATCGCCGGCTGGGTCGTGCGCCGCTTCGGGGTCGAGCTCGACGCCGACACCGAGGTGATCCCGACCTACGGCAGCAAGGAGGCGATCTTCAGCTTCGCGCAGCTCGTCGTCGACCCGACGGGAGCAAAGGACACGGTCGTCGTCACGGAGCCCGGCTACCCGGTGTCCGCCCGCGGCGCTGCGTTCGCCGGCGCCCGCGTCGAGTCGCTTCCCCTGCTCGAGGAGAACGGATTCCTTCCCGAGCTGGACGCCGTGGCGGACTGGGAACGTGTCGCGCTCTTCTGGGTGAACTACCCGAACAACCCGACGGGCGCACTCGCCTCGCGTGCCTTCTACGAGCGACTCGCCGACCTCGCCGCCGAGCACGACTTCTTGCTGTGCTCGGACGAGGCGTACAGCGAGCTGTGGTTCACCGAGCCGCCGTCCTCGGCGCTGGAGGTCGCCGATCGCGCCAACGTCGTCGTCTTCCAGACGCTCTCGAAGCGCTCCTCGATGACGGGCTACCGCTCGGGATTCATCGCGGCGGCGCCAGACGTGGTCGCTGCGCTGAAGACATACCGTCCATCCACCGGCGCCGCGCCGCAGGAGTTCGTGCAGCGTGCGTCGATCGTCGCGTGGAGCGACGAAGAGCACGTCGCTCGCACCCGTGAGGCCTACCGGCGGAAACGGGACGTCCTCCTGCCCGTGCTCGCCCGGAAGGGCTGGCGAGTCGCCGCCAGTGTCGCGACGATGTACCTCTGGGTCGAGGTTCCGAACGGCGAGCCGTCGGAGTCCGCCGCCGAGCGATTGCTCGCCCACGGGGTCGTCGTCGCGCCGGGGGCATACCTCGGCGATGCCGGCGAGGGCTACGTGCGCCTGGCGCTCGTGCCCACGCTCGCCGAATGCGAGCGCGCGGCCGCGATCCTCGCGGAGGTGCTGTGACCACCGACGAGACGATCGCGGCACTCGATCGCGGCGAGCTTCGCGTCGCCGAGCGCTCTGGCGACGAGTGGATCGTGAACGAGGAGGCCAAGAGCGCGATCCTCGACTACTTCAGGCAGCGGCAGATGGAGCCCGTCGAGCTCGGGCCGTTCGAGTACCACGACAAGATCCCGCTCAAGCACAACTACCGGGCGCTCGGTGTGCGCGTCGTCCCGCCCGCGGTCGCTCGCTACGGCTCGTTCCTCTCGGAGGGCGTGGTGATGATGCCGAGCTACGTGAACATCGGCGCGTGGGTCGGCCCGCGCACGATGATCGACACGTGGGCGACCGTCGGCTCGTGCGCCCAGATCGGCGCCGACGTGCACCTCGCCGGCGGCGTCGGGGTCGGCGGCGTGCTCGAGCCGCTGAATGCGCGCCCGGTGATCGTCGAGGACGGCGCCTTCATCGGCTCCCGCTGCATCCTCACCGAGGGCGTCCGCATCGGCGAAGGAGCCGTTCTCGGGCCGAACGTCGCCCTGACGGCGAGCGTTCCGATCATCGACGTGACCGGCGCCGAGGCGATCGAGCACCGGGGCTACGTGCCGCCGCGATCGGTCGTCGTGCCGGGCACGCGTCCGAAGGAGTTCCCCGCGGGCACGTACCAGCTCGCCTGCGCGCTGATCATCGGCCGGCGCAAGGAATCCACCGACCTGCGGGTCAGCCTGAACGACGCCCTGCGCGAGTACGGGATCGGCGCCGCCTAGCGGCCGAGACCGTCCGCCGGACCGCGCCGGTCGGGACGGCCGGGACGGCCGGGCGTCACGAGGGCGGGATTTCCACGCTACCCAGCCGGCTGTGCTCGTTCTGTGCCGGCTCTGTGCCGGTTGTGTGACGACTTTGGGGCGATACAGGCGCGCGTGGGCGCCAGGGTCCCGTCCCTAACCCCCACCCACCCCGGGGACCGAGCAGCCATGAGCTGCGAGCCTAGCCCGTCAGCTGTGACGCGTTCGTGCCGGTTCTGTGCCTATTCGACCCGCTCGACGGGCCCGGTCAGCGTGGCCCGTCCATCCTCGATCCGGACGAGCAACTCGCCGCCGCGGAAGACGACCACCGTCGCGCCCTCGCCCTGGGTGGCCGCCGCGACTGCGACGGCGCTCGTTCCGGACGAGGCGGTCTCCCCCACGCCGCGCTCCCAGACGCGCGCAGTCACGCGGCCGGGCTCGTCGACACGTGCGACCTGCACGTTCGTCCGCTCTGGAAACCGGGGGTGCGTCTCGAGCAGAGGCCCGATCAGCTGCACGTCGTCGGGATCCCCGAGGACGACGGCGTGCGGGTTCCCGACGGAGACCGGAGTCACGCGCAGGCCGGCGATGCGTTCCGGTTCATAGACGTGCACCTCGCCGAGCTCCTGCTCGATCTCACCCCCCGGCAGCACCCGTGCGACGACCTCGCGGGGCCCGACGCGAATCCGCAGCTCGCTCGATTCGCCTCGTTCAGCGAGCCAGCGCGCGACGATGCGCGTCCCGTTTCCGGACATCTCCGCAACCGACCCGTCCGCGTTCCAGATCACGACCTCCGCCTCCGGCCCGTCCACATGCACGACCTCCAGGATTCCGTCGGCCGCGCCGACGTCGCGGCGGACGGTCTCCGCGGTCAACTCTTCCCCGAGCTCAGCCCGGTCGGCCAGCAGGTACTCGTTGCCCGCCGCGCGCCAGCGCGAGAATCTCATCCGCCACCTCGTCGGGAGACCGATCGGCCCGGACGCTAACGAGGCCCGGGATCCGGCGCATCCACTTGCGCTGGTACGCCGCGAACTTTCGCGTCCGGACGGCGAGAGCTGCTACCGCGTCGTCGCGCGGCAGCTCGGCAACCTCGCGCAACCCCATGATCTTGCGTGCCGTCGCCGAGAGCGGCCGATCCAGCGCGAGGCGCACCTCCTCCTCGACTCCGGCGTCGAACATCGTGCGCGTGCGCTCCTCGATCCGTCGCAAGAGTTCGGCTTCGGGGACGTGCAGCCCGACGATCAGGGACACGTGGCGCGCGTCGTCCGTCCACAGACGTTCGCCGCCCCGCAACGAGTAGCCGACGTCTGCAAGCTCCAAGGCACGGACGACCCGTCGCCGGTCGTTCGGATGGACGGCCGCGGCCGCGACCGGGTCCTGCTCCGCGAGCAGCGCATGCGCCGCCCCGGCCCCCACTTCGTCGTACACCCGCTCCCACCGCTCGCGCGCGCCCGGCCTCGGAGCCGGCGGGATCTCCAGGCCCCCGATCGCCGCTCGGAAGTACAGGCCCGTTCCTCCGACCACGACCGGCGTGCGGCCGCACGCGATCGCCGCGTCGATCGCCTCGTGCGCCAGCACCTGATACTCGGCGACGGACGCCTCGTGGTCGAGCTCCCAGATGCCGACGAGCGCCGCCGGCGACTGGTTCGTCAGGATCGGCAGCCCGCGGTAGAGCTGCGCGGAGTCGGCGGCGACAAGCTCCGCGGGGACTCGTCGCGCGATCGCCTCGGCGACTGCGCTCTTCCCGGACGCAGTCGGGCCGAAGATCCCGATGACGGTCATCGCAGGCGCGAGCGCGCCGCAGCGAGGTCGTCCGGCGCGAGCCCGCCGTCCAGCAGGTAGCGCTCGACTCCGCCGTACTGCTCTTCGAGCGCTTCCCACACGGCGTGCATCGCCTCGCGAGGCGTGGCAGCGAGGCGCTCCAGTCGTGCGCGTTCCTGCTCGTCCGCAGCGCTCGCAAACCACTCCTCGTGGCGGGGTTGCAGTCGGACCGCGCTGTAGGCGTAGTCCTCGGCAATGGTCTCGACCGGCACGCCGGCGAGGCGGAGAAGCAGGGCGACGACGAGGCCCGTCCGGTCCTTGCCCCCGTGGCAGTGGACGACGACCGCGCCCGGCGACTGCGCGACGGCTGCCACGGCGTCGACGAACCGCGGGCGGCAATGCTCCAGGAAGCGAAGGTAGACGAACTCCGTCGCGGCGGCGTGCGAAGGGGCCGCCTCCGAGGCCACCTGGATCTCCTCCCAGATCTGCTCGTCGAGGCGGTCGAACACGGGCACGTGGACGACCTCGACTTCGAGCTCCCGCGGCAGGTCCCCGTCGATCTCGAATTGCTCCCGGAGATCGACGATGCGCGTGACGCCTGCCGCGACCAGCGCGTCCCAGCCCTCACGCGTGAGCAGGCCGAGCGTGTCGGCGCGGATCACGGAACCGAAGCGGGTCTCCGCGCCGTCCTCGGTCGCGAGCCCGCCGAGGTCGCGCACGTTGAGGCAACCCTGCCAGACGAGGTCGCGCACTCGACTACGCGGCGGCGAGGACGACGCGTTCACCCCGAAGCGTCGTCGAGGTGGCGCCGGTGATCCGGACCGAGACGACCTCACCCGCGGTGGCGGATCCACTGAAGTTGACCGTCGTGTTCCGGCGGGTCCGGCCGCGGAGCAGCACGGGGTCGGTCCGGCTCGGCCCCTCGACGAGGACCTCCTCGAGGCCGGCGACGCGGTCGGCGTTTCGGGCAGCCGCGGTCCGCTGGACGACGTCGATCAACCGCTCGATCCGGTCGCGCTTGACCTCCTCCGGAATTTGGTCGGGCATCGACGCTGCTTCGGTCCCCGCCCGAGGCGAGTAGACGAACGTGAAGGCGCCATCGAAGCCGACCTCGTCGACGGCGTCGATCGTCGCCAGGAAGTCGTCTTCGGTCTCACCGGGGAAGCCGACGATCAGATCGGTCGTCAGCGCGAGATCCGGAATTGCTGCGCGCATGTCCGCGACGAGCTTCAGATACCGCTCGCGCGTGTACGTCCGCCTCATCCGCTTCAGAATCGCCGTTGAGCCCGCTTGCAGGGGCAGGTGGGCGTGCTCGCAAACGGCCGGGCAGTCCGCCATCGCGGCGATCACGTCCGGACGGAAGTCCTTCGGATGCGGGCTCGTGAAGCGAATCCGCTCGATCCCGGAGACCCGGTCGCACGCGCGCAGCAGCTCCGCGAAGCCGGTCGAGATCTGCGGGAGGAGATCGCGACCGTAGGAGTTGACGTTCTGGCCGAGCAGCGTCAGCTCGCGGACGCCGTCGCGCGCGAGCTGCTCGACCTCGGCGAGGATCTCGCCCGGGCGGCGGCTGACCTCGCGGCCGCGAACCATCGGCACGATGCAGTAGGCGCACGTCGAGTTACAGCCCATCGAGATCTGAACCCACGCCTGGAACCGGCGCTCGCGATGGAGCGGCAGCGTCGCCGAAAAGCGCCGCTCATCGCCCGTGCCGAACGCGCTGCGGGGCGCGTCGCCTCCCGCCCCGAGCCAGTCGCCGAGATGCGGAATCGAGCCGGGCCCGAACGCGACGTCCACGAACGGGTACAGCTCGAAGATCCGGTCTCGCTGTGCCTCGGCGTAGCAGCCGCCGACGGCGATCACACGCTCCGGGTCGCGGTCCTTGAGCGCCTTCGCCTGGGCGAGGTGCGCACCGAGACGCAGGTCCGGCTTCTCGCGGATCGTGCACGTGTTGAAGACGAGCACATCCGCCTCGTCCTGCGAGATCGCCTCCCCGAGTCCGGCCGACTCGAGCATGCCCTTGATCCGCTCGGAGTCGTGCGCGTTCATCTGGCAGCCGAAGGTCGTGACGAAATACCGACGCATCGCTGCAAAAGAGTACCGCCGGCCTTCTCGGCCTCCACTGAGCGGTCGGCTCGCGCGGGGGCGGGCCGTTAGCGCGTGGCGATCGGGCGACCGACCGTGAGCGCGTCACGGAGGACCGGATCGAGGTCCAGGTACGTCGAATCCGGCTGGACGCCGAGCCCGTCGAGCGTCTTCGTGAAGAAGGAGCGCGCGGCCGCCGCGAGCGCCACGTCCACGATCTCGTCGTCGCTCAGTCCCAGCTCGCGGAGCCGCTCAACGTCGGCCTCCGTCACTGATCCCGCGTCTCCGGCGATCTTGCCCGCCAGGTCCATCACAGCGACGTCGACCTCGTCCAGAGCACCGGTTTCTCCGCGGGCGATCGCCGCGACCTCCGGCGGCGAGTAGAACCGCTCGGCCAGCACCTTCCCGTGGGCGAGCGAGCAGTAGCTGGAGCGGAGGCGACGTGCCGCTGCGAGGGTCGCGAGCTCGTACCGGCGCTCGTCCATCGTCTCCTTGATCGCGCCGACGAGCTGCTTCCACGCGGCGTAGGCCGCAGGACGGTGCGCGAAGACGCGTAGATAGTTAGCCGCCAGGTCGAGCGCCGCCGCATCCGCGGCCACGACTTCGGGCAGCTTGTCGGCCGGCACCCGCTCCACGTATGACACTTCGTCCCCCCTCTCGCCGTCTCGGCGCGGAACGTACCATCGGCGCCGTGGACACAGCCGCCGCCGCACATGCCTGGATCGACGGCTGGACGAGAGGATGGGAGAACGGCGACGCGGATGCGATCGGCGCGCTCTACGCGCCCGACGCGGTCTTCCGCTCGCACCCGTTCCGCGAGCCGGAGCGCAGCGGCCGCGACTATGCGCTGCGCGCGTTCGAGGACGAGGAGCTCGTCGAGTGCCGATTCGGCGCTCCGATCGTCACCGGGGAGCGCGCGGCCGTCGAGTACTGGGCGATCCTCCGCTCCGAGGGCGAGGACGAGACGCTCGCCGGAATCGCCGTTCTTCGCTTCCGCGCGGACGGTCTCGTCGCCGAGCAGCGCGACTACTGGGTGATGCAGCCGGGCCGCCGGCCGCCGCTGTTCTAGGGCCGAGAGCCGTAGTCGAGCGCTCCGGTGTGCATCGTCATCTTCCACTCGCCCGCGACGAGCGCGTACACCTTGCACACGCGTCCGCGCCACCGCATCTCGTCGCCGGTCTCCGGATCGCGCCAGCGAGTATCGATGTCGACGACGGCGAAGGCGCCATCCCTCTGCTCCGACACCTCGAGCTTCACGATCCTGCGGTCGTTCGAGATCAGCTCGTTCCGCTCGAAGAGCTCGGCGTAGAACCGCCGCCAGCGCCCCGGGTCGAACCGTCCCATCCCGAAGACCCACTCCGCGGGGTCGTGCGCGTCGTCGCTGGACGGCCAGACCCAGACGAAGTCGGGATGGAAGACCGACAGCAGGAGGTCGACGTCCTGCGTGTCCCATGCCCGCGTCTCGCGGTCGACGATCTCGGTCACCTGGTCGATCGGACTCGACCGGGCGTCGGACACCGCTACTTGGCGAACTCGATCGCCCGCGACTCGCGGATGACGGTGACCTTGATCTGGCCCGGGTACTCGAGCTGCTCCTCGATGTCGCGCGCAATCTCGTGCGAGAGGAGGACGGCTTGGTCGTCGTCGATCTCGTTCGGCTTCACGATCACGCGGATCTCGCGGCCTGCCTGAAGGGCGTAGACCTTCTCGACGCCCGGCTTCCGGCCGGCCAGCTGCTCGAGCGACTCGAGCCGCTTGATATAGCCCTCCAGGCTCTCGCCTCGCGCGCCCGGGCGCGAGGCCGAGATCGCGTCGGCGGCGATCAGGAGCACGGACTCGACCGTCTGCGGCTGGACCTCGTAGTGGTGCGCCTCGATCGCGTGGACGACTCCCTGCGTCTCGCCGTACCGCCGCGCGTACTGCGCGGAGATCAGAGCGTGCGACCCCTCGACCTCGTGCGTGAGCGCCTTGCCGAGGTCGTGGAGGAGCGCGGCCCGCTTCGCCGTCTTCACGCTCGCGTCGAGCTCGCTCGCCATGATCCCGGCGAGCTGGACGACCTCGAGCGTGTGCTTGAGGACGTTCTGGCCATAGCTCGTCCGGTACCGCAGCCGGCCGAGGATCTTGACGATCTCCTCGTGGAACTCGCCGCAGTTCGCCTCGAAGACGGCCTGCTCACCCGCCTGACGGATGTGGTCGTCGAGCTCGGCCTTGGACTGGTAGTACATCTCCTCGATCCGGGCCGGGTGGATCCGCCCGTCTTCGATCAGCTTCGTCAGCGTCATCTTCGCGATCTCGCGGCGGATCCCGTCGAACGAGGAGAGGACGACGGCGCCGGGCGTGTCGTCGATGATGATGTCGACCCCGGTCAGGTGCTCGAGCGCGCGGATGTTGCGTCCCTCACGCCCGATGATCCGCCCCTTCATGTCGTCGGACGGAAGCTCGACGAGGGAGACTGTCGTCTCGGCGGCGTGGCTGGCGGCGACTCGCTGCAGCGCGTCCGCGACGAGGTTCCGAGCCCGCCGCCGCGCCTCGGACTGCGCCTCTTCCTCCAGCTGCCGGACGCGCCGGGCGAGCTCGTGGCGGACGAGCTCCTCCGACCGAGCGAGCACCTCCGACTTGGCCTCGTTGACCGTCATGCCGGAGACGCGTTCGAGTTCCTGCAGCTCCCTTTCCTTCGCCTCCTTCAGATCCTCCTGCAGCTGCCGCGCGTGCGTCTCGCGGTCGGCGATGCCCTGCTCGCGGCGCTCCAGCTCGGTCAGGCGGCGCTCGACCTCGGCCTGCTGCGCGGCGAGCCGTTCCTGTGCACGGACCGCCTCCGCCTGCCGCGCGCTGACGTCCCGGTCGATCGACTCGCGCAACCGGACGGCCTCCTCCTTCGCCTCGAGCTGTGCTTCCCGTCGAAGGGCCTCGGCCTCGCGGCGTCCTTCGTCGACAATCACCTGGCGCGTCCGGCGCGCCGCCGCCAGGCGGGACGTCCCGCTGACTGCGAGCCAGCCGATGACCAGCGCACCACCGGCGACGAGGCCGATGAGTATGCCGATCACGATCGCCACACGCCTCCTCCCTCGGTTGTCGCCGCGGCGGGCGCCGCGGACCCCATTCCGACGCTGGGCCGGCGCGGACGCATGACGCGAATCGAGTGCAGCGAACGGCAGCCGCCTTCGGCTGCCCGGGAGGAGCTACGTCAGCCGGTCGTGTGCCTCCAGGAACCGTTGCGTGCGTGTCTCGTCATCGTTTCGGATCGTCCAGAAGAGTCAGTTCGATTCGGAAATGCGTCGTGTGCAGGCAAAACGTCGTATGAAGTGTTCTTATCCTACTCCTGAGGAGGGGTCGTCTGCAATGGCCTCCGCGACGACGGCCTCGAGGGCGTCCTCGGAGAAGCCGCGGCGGCCCAGCGCCCGGCCGGCACGCACGCCTCCGCCGAGCTTCGCGGCGTGCACGAGGGCGCGCTCGTGCTCGGGCGCGAGCGCCGCGAGCGCCGCGTCGACGAGCTCGTCCGCCACGCCCTGCGCCTCGAGATCGGCGCGGATCCAGTCGTCCCCGTAGCCGCGGGCGGCGAGCCGGGCTGCCCGGTCGCGGGCGAAGCGTGCGTCGTCGACGTAGCCGGCGCGCGCCAGGGTCTCGATCGCCTCGGTCTGTCCCGCCTCCGAGACCCCCGCCCGCGCCAGCTTGGCCCGCAGGCGGACCTCGGAGTGGTCGCTGCGCGCCAGCGCCCGGACGGCGCGGTCGAGGGCGCCCTCGTCGCCTGCGTCGCCGTCCGGAGGCATCGGTTTCTGCCGGTATCGCAGCGCGGCGATGCGGCCGCTCAG
>DATENZ010000054.1:0-17748 GCA_035274625.1 Gaiellaceae bacterium | reverse complement strand
GGCTGGCGCTGGCGGTCGCGCAGGGCGAGCAGCTCGAGCAGCGTGTCCGCGCGCCGGCGGGCGTCCCGCGGGCCGGCGCCGGAGCCGAGCGCGGCCACCTCGACGTTCTCTCGCACGGAGAGCGTCCCGAACGAGCGGCTGTGCTGGAACGTGCGTGCCAGGCCCGCGCGGCCGCGGCGGTGCGGGCTCCACGAGGTGATCTCGCCGCCCTCGAGCTCGACCGTGCCTGAGCTCGGGAAGTCGAAGCCGGTCAGCACGTTGACGAGCGTCGTCTTGCCGGCGCCGTTCGGGCCGATCAGCCCCACGACCTCGTGGCGATGCAGCTCGAGCGTCACCTCGCGGAGCGCCCGGACGCCCTCGAACGCACGTGAGACGGCGGTGGCCCGGAGGATGTCCCCGGGCCACCGGTTCGTGCTGCTGGGTGTGGGTTCGGTCACGCGCCTAGTGGATCTTGGCCACCTTCTTCGTCTTCCACATCCGCACGTAGGTCTCCTTGTTGTTCTGGACCTTCATGATCCGCCACGGGCGGTTGACGACGCTGTGCAGCGTCGGGGAGAAGGTGATCGGCCCGGAGATCGTCGGGACGTTCTTGAACTTCTCCATCGCCTTCGCGAGCGCGAGGCCGTCCGTCGACCCGCCGGTCTTCTTCAGCGCCGCCGCCAGCACGTCGATCGTCGCCGCGCCGAGGACGTAGCTGGCCGTGTACGGGACCTTCTTCGCCGCGAGCAGGGCCTTGAGCAGCGCGTTCACCTGGGGGTTCGGGTCGTCGCCGAACGACGAGGCGTAGTTGTCGACGTAGTAGTCGGTCACCTGCGGGTTCTTCGGGTTCCAGTAGGTGCCGTCGCCGCCCCAGGAGTTGATGATCGGCGTCTTGTTCCCGGCGCTGCGGATGCCCGCGACGAACTGCGGCAGCTCGCCGAACGCCGTCACGAACGAGATCACGTCCGCCTTCTGCGGCGCGACCTTGCTGATCACGTTGCCGATCGTCTTGTCGAAGGAGGCGAACGCCTCGCGGGCGACGATCTTCCCGCCGAGCTCCTGGAACCGCTTGGCGAAAGCGTCCGAGACGTCGCGGAAGTAGACGAGGAAGTTGTCCTTGACGACGATCGCGGTCTTCCAGCCGCGCGACCAGGCGTACTCGGCCTCGGCGGAGCCTTCGTCTTGAGCCGTGCCGCCGATCGTGAAGGCGAGGCGGCCCTTCGAGCCGAAGCGCTGCGGACCCATCTGGTCGGTCGTCACGCAGGGCGACAGAGCGAGGATGCCCTTGTTGATGAACTCCTGCGTCGCAGCCGCCGCGTACTCGACGTCGCAGGTGACGATCGCGACCTTGGCGCCGGCCTGGATCAGCTGAGCGGCGCACGACTTCTGCTTCTTCAGCTGGTGGTTGCAGACCTTGATCTGGAAGTTGGGGCCGCCCTTCGCCGCGAGCTTCTTCGCCTCGATCTGCGCCCCGGCGAGCGCGGGGGAGTCGAACGGCTTCATGCTGCTCGTCAGGTCGACGGCCGCGCCGATGACGATCGGCGCGGACGCCTTCGTGCTCGAGCTCTTGCCGGAGGCCGTCGTCGCGCCGACAGTGACGCCGACCGCGCCCGCGGCGACTGCCAGCACGGCCACGATCGCGAACCTCGGTCTCTTCATCTGCCCTCCTCTGACAGGGGAATCAGCGGTAGACCATACGCATCTCCGGTACGCACATACAACGGCGTCGGTTTAGCGTTGGCGTGTGCCCCCGATGAATCGCCGGTTCGACGCAGTCGCGATCGGCAGCGGGATCAACTCGCTCGCCGCCGCCGCGCTGCTCGCGAAGGAGGGCTGGTCGGTGTGCGTGCTCGAGCAGAACGACTGGCTCGGCGGGGCGATCCGGACCGACGAGATCACCGAGCCGGGGTTCGTCCACGAGGTGTTCGCGTCCTGGCACCCGCTCTTCACCGGCTCCGCGGCGTATGCCCGGTTGAAGCCGGAGCTGGACGCGCGGGGGCTTGAGTACCTGAACACCGAGCTTCCGACCGCGACGCTCTTTCCGGACGGGGAGAGCGTGTTCTTGACGACCTCGCACGAGGCGAACGTGAAGGCGCTCGGCCCGGGCTGGGAGCGGACGGTGGCGGAGTTCCTGCCGAACGCCGACCTCGCGTTCGGCGTCCTCTCGACGGAGCTCTGGTCCCGGGACGGCGCGATGCTCGCACTGAAGGCGCTGCGCCGGCTGCGTCCGCGTGGGGTCGTGGAGTTCGCCGGCAGCGTGCTCACGAGCTGCCGCGACTGGACAGCCGAGATGTTCGAGGACGAGCGGGTGCACGGGCTCTTCGCGCCGTGGGTGCTGCATACAGGGCTCGGGCCCGAGGCGGCGTCGTCCGGGTTCATGGCGCAGGTGATCGGCGTCGCGATCGAGCTCGGCGGGATGCCGGTCCCGCGCGGCGGCGGCGAGAAGCTGGTCGAGGCGCTCGCTGGAATCGTCTCCGGTGCCGGCGGCGTGTGTGAGACGGGGCGACACGTCGACCGCGTGCTCGTGGGTCAGGGCCGTGCGGTCGGCGTCCGCACCGCCGACGGCGAAGCGATCGAGGCGAGCCGCGCCGTGCTGGCGAACGTCACGCCGCAACAGCTCTACGGCGACCTGCTCGCCGGTGGCGGCCCCGCGACCGAGGCCCGGCGCTTCCGCTTCGGGCGCGGCGAGATGCAGATCCACTTCGCGCTCGCCGAGCCGCCCCACTGGCAGGGAGACGAGCGGCTCGGCCGCACGGCGATCGTCCACCTGACGCCCGGCCTGGACGGCGTCTCGCGAGCCGTCAACGAGGCCGAGCGAGGGCTCTTGCCGGCAGAGGCGACGGTGGTCGTCGGTCAGCCGCTGACGGTTGATCCGTCGCGGGCGCCGGACGGCGCGTCGATCCTCTGGATCCAGCTCCAGGAGATCCCGTCGCGTCCGAAAGGCGACGCCGCCGGCGAGCTCGACACCGGCGACGGGACGTGGAGGGAGGAGCTCCGCGAGCGCTACGCCGACCGGATCCAGGCGCGGATCGCGCGCCACGCGCCGAACTTCGAGGCGTCGATCCTGCGGCGCGTGGTGCTCTCCCCGGCGGACATCGAAGCAGCGCTCCCGAACATGGTCGGCGGCGACATCTACGCCGGCTCGTGCGCGCTCGACCAGAACCTGCTCTGGCGCCCGCGGCCCGGACTGCCCGGGCACCGGACGCACGTGGACGGCCTGTGGCACATCGGTGCGAGCACGCATCCTGGGCCGGGGCTCGGCGCGGGCTCGGGTACGCTCGTCGCGAAGGAGCTGCTCAGGCGTCGTCGGTTCGGGAGGCGGTGATGGTTCGCCAGCTGCGACTGGTCGTGACGGCCGAGGACTACGACGAGGCGGTCCGGTTCTACCGCGACGTGCTCGGGATGGGGGAGCTCGCCGTCTGGTCCTCGCCTGACGGCGGCCGCGTGATGCTGCTCGACGCGGGGCGGGCGACGCTCGAGCTGACGGATCCGAAGAACGCGGCGTTCATCGACGAGGTCGAGGTCGGTCGTCGGGTGGCCGGTCACCTCCGCGTCGCGCTCGAGGTCGACGACTCCCGCGCCGCGACGGCGGCGGCCACCGAAGGCGGCGCCGAGCTTGTCGCCGAGCCGACCCGCACACCCTGGAACTCGCTGAACGCGCGCCTCGACGGGCCGGCGGGGCTTCAGCTGACGCTGTTCGAGGAGCTCGGCGAGGCGGAGTAGCCTCCCTCGCTGCGCCGATGCCCGTCGACCGCGAGACGTTCGTCGAGATCATGGCGTCGTACCCCGCGGGCGTCGCGATCGTGACTGCGCTCGAGGCCGACGGGACGCCGCGGGGGCTGACGACCACCGCCGTGTCGAGCGTCTCCGCCGAGCCGCCGCTCCTGCTCGTCTGCGTCGACCTGACCAGCCGAACGCTGCCGGCGCTGCGCGCGGGGGGCCGCTTCGTCGTCAACTTCCTCCGCGAGGGCCGGAGCGAGCTCGCGCGGCTCTTCGCCTCGAAGCGCGACGACAAGTTCGAGCAGGTCGCCTGGCGGCCGTCCCCCCGAGGCCTGCCGGTGCTCGTGGACGACGCCCTCGCCTGGGCCGAGTGCGTGACGGTCCACGAGCTCGAGCCCGGCGACCACGTCGTCCTGCTCGGGCAGGTCGAGGAGGGCGCCGGAGCCGCCGACGAGGACGCGCCGCTCATGTACTACCGCCGTTCGTGGGGCGTCTGGCGCCCCGCGCCGCGCAGCATCGAACGCCGGCAGATTCCGGCGCTCGAGGTCAGCGGCCAGGACCTGCTCTGGGAGGGCGCGGAGCTCTAGCGATTGTTAAGGGGTCTGACCCCTGCCATGTCCGTTCCGGACTACGCGGCCGCGGGTCCCGCGGCGCCGCCGCCTTGAAGTGCGGCATCACGCGGCGGGCGAAGAGCTCCTGGTTCTTGATCGCCTTCCAGTGGTCGAAGCCGCCCGGGTTGACCGTGATCGAGATCTCCGTCAGCCCTTCGCACACCTCGCAGACGGTCTCGATCCGCTCGATCACGTCCTCGGGTGTCCCGACCCAGACGACGTCGCCCGAGATCATCTCGTCGTACGGCATCTGGGCCAGGCCTTCGAGGATTCCCGCGGTGTAGAAGCCGTAGCCCGCGGCCGTCAGCTCCTCCGCCGGCGGCTTCTCGTGCTCGACGAGCGGCGAGGCGTTCCCGGCGAGGAAGCCCGTGACTCCCTGCTCCGCCTCCCGAATCGCGGTGTCGCGATCCTCGTCCAGGTAGCAGGCGTGGATCCAGACGATGTCCGGCTCGTTGCCGTGCTCGGCGCACGTCGCCCGGTAGACGTCGAGCTGCTCGCGCAACGCCTCGTACGGGAGGAGGGGCGGCACGACGACGCCCCACCCGTTCGTCCCCGCGAGCACGTACGTCTTGTCGCTCGTGCCGCCGGTGAAGACGCGGAACTTGCGCGTCGGAGGCGGGACGATCCGCGCGTCGTTGACGGTGTAGAACTTGCCCTCGTACGAGATCGGCTCGCCGCCGCTCTCGAGCGCGGTGAACAGGATCTCCAGCGACTCGTCGTAGCGCTCGACCATCTCCGAGTAGGCGATCCCGGCGCGCCACGGGATCCAGCCGTGGCCGCGCCCGACGCCGAACTCGTACCGGCCGCCGAGGAGGACATCCGCGAACGCGATCCGCGACGCCAGCACCATCGGGTTGTGGTACGGCAGCACGTGCACGAGCGTCCGGAAGTTGATCCGCTGTGTCCGCTGGGCGGCCGCGGCGAAGAGTGCGATCGGGTCCGGCGAGGACGAGAACTTCGGGAAGAAGAAGTGCTCGATCACGGCGTACGCGTCGAAGCCGAGCCGGTCCGCGTTCTGGATCTGCTCCAGGACCTCCGAATACAGCTGGGCCGGCTCCTTGCCCGGCCACCACTGGATCTCGGAATAGATGCTGAACTTCACGGCGCGCCTCCTCGTCGCGGGTCGGAGCCGATCTTACGACGCGGCGAGCGCGCGGAATTCGTCGTCCGTGACGAGCCGCCGCTTCTCCGTCCCCAGCGCCTTCACCTTCGCGAGCAGCTCCGGCCACTGGTCTTCCGGAACGTCCAGCCCGAGCCGCTCGACCGCGATCCGGACCGAGTCGAGCCCGCTCTTCTTCCCGAGCACGACCGAACGCTTGGCGCGGACGAGCTCGGAGGAGTACGGCTCGATCGCGGGCGGGTCGTGGAACTGGCTGGCCACCGCACCGCTCTCACGACGGAACAGGTTCTCGCCGACGAGCGGTTTCCAGGCCTCGAGGACGGTGTCCGACACGTCGCGCACGAGCTGCGAGACCTCGCGCGCCCGTTCGAGGCGCAGGTTCGTCGAGACGCCGTAGAGCGCGTCGAACGCGAGCGCGACCTCGAGCAGGTTCGCGTTCCCGCCCCGCTCGCCCATGCCGTTGATCGTCCCCTGGATCCACGTTGCGCCGGCGCGGACGGCGGCGACTGCCGCGGCCGTCGCGAGCCCGAAGTCGTTGTGGCCGTGGAAGTGGATCGGGACGTCCGGGCCGAGCCACTCGTGGGTCCGGCCGACGAGCTCCGCGACCGCCTCCGGCGTGGCGACGCCGATCGTGTCGACGACCACCGCCTCCTTCGCGCCCGCCTCGACCGCGGTCTCGTACGCCTGCCGGAAGAACTCCGGATCCGCGCGCGTCCCGTCGACGCCGAAGTAGGCGACGGTGATCCCGTGGCCGGCGGCGAACGAGACGGCGGCGCGGATCCGCTCCAGCATCGACTCGCGGGAGACGCCGAGCGCGGCCAGCTTCGCGTCCGAGATCGGCGACTCGATCACGCTCGCCTGCACGCCGAGCTCCACGAGAGCCTCGGCGTCGGCCGCCACCGCCCGCGAGAACCCCCACACCTCGGCGCGCAACCCCGCGCCCGCGACGAGCTCCACCGCGCGCCAGTCGTCGTCCGAAACGCGCGGGAACCCGGCCTCGATCCGGTCGATGCCGAGCTCGTCGAGCGCCCGGGCGATCTCCAGCTTCTGCTCCGGCGAGAGGACGACGCCGACGCTCTGCTCGCCGTCGCGCAGCGTGGTGTCGTAGAGCCCGACGGAGCCGCCGATCCGGGCCGAGTCGTTGATCGGCCCCGTCCAGACGAGTGAGCGGTCAGCAGGCAACGATGCCGTCCGGGAAGGGAGAGAGCTTCTCGGGCGCGTCGGCCGTGACGAGGAAGTTGTCCTCGAGCCGCAGGCCGCCGCCGCCCTCCCAGTACGCCCCTGGCTCGAGCGCGAGCACCATGCCCTCGCGGATCTCGCCGCCGCCGGCCTGGTGCGCGTAGGGCGGCTCGTGTGCTCGGGCGCCGACGCCGTGGCAGATCGGGTGCGACGGCTGGCCGGGGTAGCCGGCGTCGGCGAGACCGGCCCGCACGCGCCGGTCGAGCTCCGCCAGGCCGGCGCCCGGCCGTGAGAACTCGACGGCGTCGTCGTAGACCGCGGTCAGCGCGCCGAGCAGCTCCTCGTACCGCGGCTCGAGGTCGCCGGGGCAGAGGTTCTTCGTGTGATCGGCCCAGTAGCCGTCGGCGCAGACCCAGATCTCGAACAGCGTCGGCTCGCCTTCCACGATCGGGCGCGCGGTCGTGGCCGTGAACGTCTTGATCCCGGGCCCCGACCAGACGAGCGAGAACCCGAGCGCGAGCTCGACCTGCCCGTTCCACCCCGTCCCCTCGCCGTGGACGAACCCGAGCCACTCGGCGGCCGCCTGCGCCTCGGTCATCCCCGGCCGCAGGACGCCCTGGACGTGCTCCATCGCCGCGGCGGCGATCTCGTTCGCGAGCCGCATCCGCTCGATCTCCTGCTCGGTCTTGATCATCCGCGCCTCGTTCAGGAGCGGCGTCGCGTCGGCCGCGTCCGGGAACGCGTCGAACCAGGCCTTCGGGAAGGTGGTCGGCTCGCCGACCATGCGGTCGGTGGCCTGCGTCCCGAGCGAGAGCTCGATTCCGACCCTCCCGGCGGCGAGCCCGCGGGCGATCTCGAGCGCCCGCAACCCGGGCGGCCGCGGGTCGGTCGGGTCGTAGCCGCCGAAGAGTCGCAGCTCCTCCGTCCACGCCGTCCGCGCCGCGTCCTCGGCGGACGGCTCGAGGCAGATCAGCACCGGGTCGTCCTCGCGCGGGAAGACGCAGGCGTCGAAGCCCTTCATCCCCCAGAAGTTCGTCAGGTAGAGGACGTTGTCGGGCGCACGGACGACGAGCGTGTCGAGACCCTGTTCCGCCATCAGCGCGCGCACGCGGTCGAGCTTGGCGTCGTCGCGCGGCCAGGTCATGCGGAGAACCTAACGCGCCGGGCCGTATCTTTTCGCCCGCCTCGACCGTTCTTCGGCTGCGCCCGCGGCTGCGGGCACGAACCGGGACACGGGAGGTAGAGGGGTGAATCGACGCCAGGTCTGGAGAGTTGGCTGCATCGCGGCGGTCATCGCCGCGGGCATCGGAGCCGCGACGCTCGCGGCCTCGCCGTCGCGACAGCCGGTGCAGGACTGGGCCCCGCAGGCATTCGGCGACCCCGGCGAGGCTGGCGAGAAGCTTGCGGCCAACCAGCAGCTCGCGCGACTGTCCGCCGCGCCGGCGACGGTCCGCCCGGGCGCCTATGCCGCTGCGCTCCGCCAGCGCGCCGCGATCGCGGCGGCCGGCACCAGGCTCAGCGCTGCGACCGGGAAGTGGGCGCCCTACGGCCGCGGGCCGATGGTGGGAAGCGATTCGCGGTTCAGCCGCATCGCGAACACCGGGATGCCCGGCCTGGCGGGCCGTGTGAACCACTTCGCCTACGACGCGAAGTCCGGACGCCTGTTCGCCAGCGTCGGCCAGGGCGGAGTCTGGATGCTCGAGCGCGGCTCGACGACCTGGCGATCGATCGGGGACAAGCTCCCGACGCAGGCGATCGGCGGTCTGGCGTTCAGTCCCGCGCGTGGCGGGACGCTCCTCGTCACGACCGGCAACGACGTCTTCGGCGGCGGCACGACCTTCACCGGGGTCGGCGCCTACCGGTCCTACGACCTCGGCCGGACCTGGAGGAAGTCGAGGGGGATCCCCAGCGGCGTCAACTCGTTCCAGGTCGCCGTCGACCCGTCGAACCCGAACGTCGTCTACGCCGCGACCGGCGCGGGGCTGTTCCGCTCGACCAACGCCGGCGAGACGTACCAGAACGTCCGCCTGCCGGTGTCGCCGGCAGGCGCGGTGCCGAACTGCACCGGTGCGCTCCCGAGCGTCGAGGGTTGCTACCTCGCGAACATGGTCACCGACGTCGTCGTCCGCGCCCCCGGCGGGATCGGCGCGGACAAGACCGGCGGCGCGGTCGTCGCAGCCGTCGGCTGGCGGGCGGGTAACAAGGCGAACACCAGCAAGTCGTATGCGAGCTACGTCGAGTCTCCCGGCAACGGGATCTACACGAGCCCGACCGGCGTCCCCGGCAGCTTCCAGAAGATCGACCAGGCGAGCTTCACCGGCGACACGACGCCGATCGGCCGGATCGAGCTCGGCGCGACCGTCGGTCCCGCGCAGGACCACGACTACCTGTACGCGGTCGTCCAGGATGCAACGCCGTTCCAGGGCGGATCGGACGTCGCCGGCATCGACGCGCCCGGCCTCGTCTCGGGGCAGCCGGCAAAGGTCACGACCTACCTGAAGGGCATCTACTCGTCGCGCGACTTCGGGCGCACGTGGACGTTCATGGCCGGCCCGACGCAGCTCGCGGGCCCCGGTACCGGCTCATCGCTGATCGGGCTCGCCTGCGACGACCCCCGCCAGACCTACTGCCCCGGGATCCAGGCCTGGTACAACGCCTGGATCGAGCCCGACCCGACACGGGCCGACGCCAGCGGGGTCCCGACGCGGCTCGTCTTCGGCCTCGAGGAGGTGTGGCAGAACTCCCTGGCCGATCAGGGCGTCGCCGCGAGCGGCCCGACCGACTTCCACGTGATCGCCTCGTACACGGGCGGGACGGCGTGCTTCAACCTGATCCTGAGCTTCCCGGCCTGCCCGACTGCGTCCGGCTACGGCTCGACCACTCTGCATCCCGACCACCACGACGGGCTCTTCGTCCCGGACGGGAACGGCGGAGTCACGCTCTACGACGGGAGCGACGGCGGCGTCGGCGTCCAGCACGTCGCCGCGGGCCAGCCGCTCGCCAACTCGGCGTGGGGCAACGGCCTGAACGACGGCTTCAACACGCTGATGCCGTACAGCGCCGTCATGGCGAAGGACGGCCGGGCCTGGGCAGGTCTGCAGGACAACGGCGAGCTGCGCAGCGACCCCTCCGGTGAGCAGTTCAACACGCACGACGGCGACGGCACGTCGAGCGCCGTCGACCCCGACGACAGCAACACGGTCTTCGAGCGGCAGCCGGGCGGTGGCCTCCAGCTCAGCACCGACGGCGGCCAGACGTGGACCGCGGTGACGAAGCCCGCGGACACGTTCCAGTTCGTCAACCCGTTCTCGATGGATCCGCTCGCCGCCGACCATCTGCTCGACGCGGGCAACCTGGTCTGGGAGACCGCTGACGGCGGGAGCAACTGGACGCAGGTCTTCAGCCTCGGCGCCTCGGCCACCGGCGTTCCCTACGCGATGTCGGCGATCGACGTCCGCAGCCAGCGCTACGGGCCGCCGCTTCCGACGGGCCCGCATACCGCCGACTTCGACTACACGGACGGAGGAAGCACGACGCCGTCCGGGGTGACCGGCGGCCCCGCCGACATCCCCGGCACGTATGCCGATCACGCGTTCACGATCGGCCCTGACGACGGCGACGCGCGCGTCCAGGTCAAGGTCGAGTGGGACGACGCCACGAACGACTGGGATCTCTTCCTCTACCGGCAGGACGGCGGCAGCCTCGTCCTCGTCAAGAGCTCGACCTCGTTCAACCCGCAGACAGGAATCGCCTCCGAGTCCGTGTCCGTGCCCGACCCCGCGGCCGGCGACTACGTCGTCCGGGTGGTCAACGCCACCGCGACCGGGACCTTCGACGCAGCTGCGACCTTCACGCAGCGCACCGATCCGATCCCCTCGCTGCTTCGGGACAACGCGTACGTCGCCTTCTGCGGCACCTGCGACGCGCTGAACGCCCGCCCGTTCGACAACGGCATCGCGACGAACGTCGGCGGCAGCGAGCCCGGCGAGGCGCTGACGCCCAAGGGCTGGCACCGGGCGGCGGCGGCGGGACTGCCCAAGCGGTTCATCACGTCGATCGCGAGCGATCCGGCCGACCCGAAGACCGTCTACGTCACCCTCGCCGGCTACTCGCGGCGGTGGCTGACGCCGGGCCTGCTCGGCGAGCAGCCGGACCTGAGCAAGGGCAACGTCTTCAAGTCGACGGATGCGGGTGAGACATTCACCAACATCAGCGGCAACCTGCCGGACGGGCCGGCCGAGTCGACGCTCGTGTACAAGGGGAAGCTGATCGTCGGCACCGACACCGGTGTCTACATCTCCGGCGGCACGAACGGGCAGCGCTACGAGCTGCTCGGCAACGGACTGCCGAACGTGCCCGTGTTCTCGATCGCGCTCAAGCCGAAGGCGTCGCCGTCCGAGCCGGACACGCTGTACGTCGCGACGCACGGCCGCGGCATCTACACGTACCGGTTCCCCAGCCGCTAGACGACGATCGCGCCGGCATCCGAACGCTCGCGTTCGGATGCCGGCGCGCGAACCGCTGCCCTAGACGCCGGCGTCGAACGGCTCGGCCGGCGGCCCCTGCTCCGCCAGCTCCCGAAGCAGCGCGGCGAGCCGCGTCGGGTAGATCGTCTCCGCCGAGCCCTCCAGGTCTCCGACCGTCCACCAGCGGTAGTCGTGGACATGCTCGTCCGCGAGATCGACGGTCGGCCTCACCTCGAACGCAGGCAGCCGGACGAGGACGAAGGTCTCGCGCTGGTCGTACGTCTGCCCCGCCCAGCGGAACACCTCGCGGCGGGTCCAGAGCACCGGGCCGGGCTCGAACTCGGCCAGCCCTGTCTCCTCGTGCAGCTCGCGGCGCAGCGCCGCGTCGAGCGTCTCGCCCGGGTCGATGCCGCCACCGGGCGTCGTCCAGAAGACGGCCCCCGTCTCCGGCTCCCTGAACTGGACGAGCAGGACGCGGTCGTCGGGATCGAGGAGGACGGCGCGCACCGCCCTCCGGATCACCAGCGCACGCGCGGCGGCGCCGGCTCCCCGTGAGCTTCCTGCCACGAGATCACGGGGTTGCGCAGCACGCCGATGCCCTCGATCTCCGCCTCGATCACGTCGCCCGGCTGGAGGTACAGCGAGGCGGCGTCAGGCGAGAAGCCGGCGACGCCGGAGACGGTCCCCGTCGAGAGCACGTCGCCGGCGGAATAGCCGAGCGCCGAGTAGTGCGCGACGATCTCCGGGATCGTCACCGACATCCGGCTCGAGTGCGAGACCTGCCGCGCCTGGCCGTTCACGCGGAGCTCCATCGCCAGGTTGTGCGGGTCGGGAATCTCGTCGGCGGTGACGATCCACGGGCCGAGCGGGCAGAACGTGTCGATCGCCTTGCAGAACGAGAAGACGCCCGACTCCATCTCACGGCGTTGGATGTCCCTCGCCGTGATGTCGTTGAAGATCACGTAGCCGGCGACGTAGTCCGCCGCCTCGTCCGGGCCGAACCACTTGCCGGACCTGCCGATCACGACCGCCAGCTCCAGCTCGTAGTCGAGCTCCTCGGTCAGGTGCTCCGGGTACACGATCGGTTCGTCCTGCCCGACCAGCGCGTCGACGTTCTGGAAGAAGACGATCCAGGGCGCGATCTTGTGCGACCACCCGACCTGCTTCGACTCCTCCTCGTGCTCACGGAAGTTGCCGGCGGTGTGGAAGAACTTCTTCGGGACGATCGGCGGCCGCAGCGTCGCGCCCGCGAGCGCGACCCGCTCGCCCGTGTCCTCCGCGCCGCCGCGCTCGAACCACTCGCGCATCGTCGGCACGTCCAGGACGGCGATCTCGTCGCCGTCGATCCGGCCGACCCGGTCTTCGTCGAACGTCACGAGGCGAGCCATGCGAGCACCTCCTCCGCGTTCCGGTCCGGCGGGAAGACCGGGTAGAAGACCTTCGCGACCCGCCCGCGCTCGAACACGAGCGTGACGCGCCTGTAGAGCGTCGCTCCCTCGAACTCGAAGGTCGGCAGCCGGAGCGCGTCGCGCAGGCGCAGCTCCGGGTCGGCGATCACCGGATAGAGGATCCCGAGCCGCTCCGAGAGCTCGACCTGCTCCTCGAGCGTCTGCGCCGACAGCCCCGCCACCCGGGCGCCCAGCCGGCGCAGCTCGTCGGCGTGATCGCGGAACCCGCACGACTGCGGCGTGCAGCCGCGCGCCCCGGGGATCGCGTCCCAGGCTTCCGGCGTCGGCCGCTCCGGGCGGCCCGTGCGCGGGTAGACGTAGAGCACCGCGCGCTCCGACGCCAGCTCCGCCAGGTCGACCGGCCCGAGGGACGACTCCAGCCGGAGCCGCGGCATCGCCATCCCGGCGAGGTGGTCGCACGCGCCGTCGGCGACCGGCACCGGCAGGCCGGCCGGGAGCTGATAGAGGCTCACAGGCCGCAGACCCGCTGGGCCGTCAGGGCGTAGACGTGCGCCGTGTCGACGAGGCCCTTGATCTCCAGGTTCTCGCCCTCGGCGCCGGGGAGGCCGCTCGAGGTGCCGTAGTTGACGGTCGGGATGCCGTACCGGGTGAGGACGCTCGCGTCCGAGAACCAGCGCACGGTGTCGCGCTCCGGCGTGCGCCCGAAGACCTCGGTGTGGCTCGCGTCGAGCGCGCGGACGAGCTCGTGGTCCTCGGCGATCTCCGCTCCGGGCGCGGTCACGTAGATCTCCCAGTCGAGGCCGTGGTTCGGGTAGCGCTCCCGCAGCGAGCCGACCCACTCCGCGAGCGCCCCGCGCGCCTCCGCCATCGGCATCGTCGGCGGGACGCGGACGTCGAGGAAGAGGTCGGTCCGGCTGGGCGTTCTCGACACCCGCCACGGAAAGCCGCCGCGAACGGCGCCCACGTTGACGACGCCCGGCTTCCCTCCGTAGCTCGTCCGCGCCTGCCATTCCGGGATCCACTCGAGCACCGCGTCGAGGACTTCCCGCATCCGCAGGATCGAGTTCTCCTCCGAGCGCCCGCCGCTGAACGCCGTGTGCACGAACGGGCCGCGCGTGGAGAGCCGCAGCCAGATCGACCCGTAGTGGCCGAGCACGATCCGGCCCTCCGTCGGCTCGCCGAGGACGCACATGTCCGCGACGCCGCCGTGCGTGACGAGATGCCGCGACCCGGCGGCGTACCCGCGGTACTCCTTGCCGCGGTACTCCTCGCCCCACTGCGTCTTCTCGATCTCGCCGACGACCGCCGCGACCAGGAGGTCGCCCTTCAGCCGCACCCCCGCCCCCTGCAGCGCACGCACGGCCTCGACGTAACAGGCGAGGGCGCCCTTCATGTTCGAGATCCCGAGGCCGTACAGGTACTCGCCCTCGACCCGCGCCTCCGGCCGGAAGCCGCGCCCGCCGAGCCACGGCTCGCGTCCGGAGTACGACGTGTCCATGTGCCCGTTGAACATCAGCGTCTTGCCGCCGCCGGTCCCGCGCCAGGTGCCGAGCACGTTCGGCCGGCCCTCCTCGACCTCCTGCCACTGCACGTGCATGCCGAGCTCGTGGAACGTGCGCGCGAGGTACTCGGCGACGCCGTGCTCGTCGCCGGTCGGGCTGGAGATGTTGACGAGCTCGCGCGCGGTGTCGACGAGCGCCCGCCGGTCGATCTGGAGCCCTGAGGCGCGCCGGTGGCCCAGCTGCATCAGCTGCGCTTCCGGCGGGCCGGCTCGGCCTGGGCCAGGAGGTCGCTGATGAGATCGACGAGGTGCTTGAGCAGCTTCCAGGACACGTCCGGGTTCTCGTTGACGAACTGGCGGAAGTGCCAGGTCGCGAGGGTGTGGCAGCGGACGTCCTCCAGCGCGGTGACGGTCGACAGGCGGGTCCGCTCGCCGATCAGCGCGAGCTCGCCGAAGTAGTCACCCGGGCCGAGCCTCGCCAGCTCCTTCCCTTCGGAGGTCGTGACCGAGACGTTTCCCTCGGCGATCACGAAGAAGTCCGCACCGCTCATCTGGCCTTCGCGGACGATCTCTGCGCCGGCCCGGAAGGTGCGCTCCCGCGACCTCCGTGCGAGCCGTCTGAGCTGTCGCTGGCTGAGGTCGCTGAAGAGCGGGACGCGTTTCAGCTCTTCGGCGGCCGTGGCCACGGGAGGATCCTATAGCGGGTGTCTTTGCGCTACGAGCGAACCTGAGGCAGCACGCGCTCGGCGAAGAGCCGCAGCTGCCCGAGCCGGTCGTCTCCCCAGAGCTCGAGCATCACGTGCGTGCAGCCGGCGTCCCGGTACTCGCGGATCGCCGCGACGCACTCGTCCGGGGTGCCGGCGATCGGCTTGCACTTGTCCAGGATCTCGTCGGTCACCGCCGCCTTCGCCGCGAGGCGGCCGCCGCTTTCCATCGCGTCCGCGATCGGTCGGATCTCCTCCTGCGTCAGCCCGGCGCACTCGAGCAGCGTGTCCGCCGCCGCCTGGATGTTCTGCACCTTGTTGGCGAGGTACATGCCGGCGATCTCGCGCGCTCCGTCGCGGCCGCGGTCGCGGTCCTCGTCGACCGAGGCGACGATCGTGCAGCCGACGTCGAGCGAGTCGGGGTCGCGGCCCGTCTCACGGAGCTGCTCGCGCACGTACCGGACGAACGCCGGCGTCGTGATCGAGGCCGTGAGCAGGCCGTCCGCCGCCTGCCCGGCTGCGCGCAGCATCATCGGCCCGGTGCCTGCGAAGTAGATCGGGACCTCCCAGCGCGGCGCCTCGGCATCGTCCTTCAGCGCCGGCGTGTGCGCGGAGAAGACCTTCCCGTCCAGCTCGACGGCCTCGCCGGCGAGCAGGCCGCGGACGATCGCCGCCGCCTCCTTCATCGCCGCGACCGGCTTGGAGTCAACGCCGGCGTGCCGCATGAAGATCTTGGAGACGCCGAGCCCGAGGTAGAACCGCCCGGGGCCCGCGGCCTCCTGCGTCACGCGTGCCTCCATCGCGATCTGGATCGGGTGGCGCGTGAACGGCGAGATGATCCCCCAGCCGACCGCGAGCCGGTCCGTCTCCCGGGCCACGACGGCGGAGAGCGCCGTCGACGACCGCGCCTCCATCGAGTGCTTCCGCCACCACGGATACGCCTCGGCGAGCCAGATCGTGTCGAAGCCGCCCTCGTCCATCGCGCGGGCGTGCTCGAGGATCTCCTCGAGCGGCTCCATCGTCAGCTGCATCACGCCGATCCGGAAGGGCTGCGGCATCCCGCCGCCGATCCTACGTCGAACCGGTAGAACACCCTCCGTGGAGCGTTTCGACCTGGTCGTGGTCGGTGGCGGGCTCGCGTCGGCGAAGGCCGTCGAGGCCTACCGCGACGCCGGCGGCGACGGAAGCGTGCTTCTGCTCTCGGCCGACCGCTACCCGCCGTACCACCGCCCGCCGCTTTCGAAGCGGCTGCTCCGGGGCGAGCAGGAGGTGGACGCGGCGTTCGTCCAGCCGGAGTCGTGGTACGGCGAGAAGGGCGTCGTCCTGCGGCTCGGCACCCACGTCTCCGGCCTCGACGTCGGCGCGCGCACGCTCGCGACCGAGGGCGGCGAGGTCGAGTTCGGACAGCTGCTGATCGCGACCGGGGCGACCCCCCGCCCGTACGAGGGCGCGCTGACCCTACGCACGATCGACGACTCGCTCGCGATCCGGGAGGCGGCCGAGGGCGCCGGCCGGGCGAACGTGATCGGGACCGGGTTCATCGGCCTGGAGGTGGCCGCGTCGCTGCACGCGCTGGACGTTTACGTCATGCTCGTCACCGGCGGCCGCCCGCTGTTCGGGGCCCTCGGCTCGGACGACTTCTCCGCGTACCTCGAGGAGCTCTACACCGAGCAGGGCGTCGAGCTCGTCGAGGAGCAGCCGACGAACGCCGCTCCCGTGATCGCAGGGATCGGCGTCGCCCCGGCGACCGGCTGGCTCGAGGGCTCGGGGATCGAGCTCGACGACGGCGTCGTCGTCGACGAGCGCTTCCGCACGTCGGCCGAGGGCGTCTTCGCGGTCGGCGACGTGGCGCGGTTCCACGATCCGGTGTTCGGCTATGCGCGCCGCATCGAGCACTGGTCGAACGCCAACTACCAGGGCGCAGAAGTCGGGAAGATCCTCGCCGGCGCCGAGAGTGGCTACGACACGGTCTCGTCGTTCTTCACCGAGCTCTTCGAGAAGAGCTTTCGGATCTTCGGCGAGCTCGTCGGCGACACCGAGCTGGAGGGCTCGTTCGAGAGCGGCCGCGCCGTCGTCCGCTACCGTCGCGACGGGCGCCTGCTGGGTGCGCTGACGACCGGGCTCGAGGACGCGGAGATCGAGGAGCTGAAGGACGCGATCAGGGCGGGCGCCGCGGGGCGCTAGCTCACTGCGACGGCACCCAGACGAGCGCGAGCCGCTCGATCTGCACGTCGCCCGCGTCCGGCCGGATCGACACCGTCTCGACCTCCGCCGCGGTGTCCTTCCAGCGGTTGTCGATCTCCTCCACCTCCTCGAGGATCTCCTGCTCGAGCTGCTGGAGGTCGTCCTGCTTCTCGGCCACGCGCTCTTCGGCGCTCTCCTTCCGCTGGCTCGTCCGCGCCGACATGCCGCGTCTGGACGCGGCCGTGCCGAGGGCGCCGGCGATCGAGCGGGTGCTCCGGCGGCCGCCGAGGATTGCGCCGAGGACTGCTCCGGCACCGGCGATCAGCTCGGTCGCGTGCCGCGAGCGCTCGTCGACCGACAGCTCCTCGACCCGCCGCTGGGCCTGGGCGAGGGCC
Organism: Gaiellaceae bacterium; assembly: GCA_035274625.1. Taxonomy (GTDB): domain Bacteria; phylum Actinomycetota; class Thermoleophilia; order Gaiellales; family Gaiellaceae; genus DATBLE01. The sequence continues at coordinate 480 of DATENZ010000054.1, read as the reverse complement.
GCCTGGAGCCGCTCGCGCTTCGCCTCGAGCCGGGTCTTGATCTTCGCCGCCTCCTGATCGGCCGCCGCCTGCGCCGCCTCGTCGCAACGCTGGGCGAACTGCTCGGGCGTCTCGCCCGGCCGCGAGACGAGCTTCAGCGCCTTGTTGCGCTGGAGCTCGAGCGTGCGCTCGCTCGACAGCTGCCGTGAGATCTCCCGCTCGGCGTCACGGAAGAACGGCTGCGTGTCGATCGCGGCGCCCGGGAGGACGTACGAGGCTCCCTCGGGCGGCGCAGCGACGAAGTCGCGGTCGTCGTAGTCGACGGCCACTGCACTGTCGGCGTCGAAGCCTCGTTCGAGCTCGTACAGCGCCTCGTACTCCTGCTGCTCGTCCACCCCCGCCGCGGCGTCGTCGAACCGGACGGTGACGCGCGCGGCCAGGAAGCCGCGCAGGAGCTGCCCGCCGGCCACGCCGCCCACCTGCGCCGCCCAGGGAGCCGCG
>DATENZ010000053.1:0-7926 GCA_035274625.1 Gaiellaceae bacterium | reverse complement strand
CGAGGCGTTCGCACGGGCCGCAGAGCACGCCGGGCGGGCCCACGCGCCGCGGGAGGAGCTGCTGGCGCGCGGTCACTCGTGCGCGGCCGCGGCGCGCGGACCGATGGCGGCCGGTGAGGCGATCGCCGTCTGCTCGCACGCGCTCGAGGAGTCCGGCGGCAACCTGCTCCTGGAGGCGTTCGCGAGCGAGAGCCTCGGTCTCGTGCTCGCCCGCTCCGGACGCCTGGACGAGGCGCGCGAGCTTTTCGCAACGGCCCGCAGGAACCGGACCGATCTCGGCCAGCGCCTCGCGGTCGCGGCGAGCGCCGAGTTCGCGGCGCTGGTGGAACGGCTGGCCGGTGACCTCGAGTCGGCCGAGCGCGAGCTCCGCGCCGGCTGTGAGGCGCTGGAGCGGATGGGCGCGACGAGCCTTCTCGCGTGGCTCCTTGGCCTCCTCGCCGAGGTGGTGCTCGAGCTGGGGCGTTTCGGCGAGGCGGATCGGCTCGCCCGCCGGAGCGAGGAGCTGGCGGCGGTCGATGACATCGACGCACAGATCCAGTGGCGCCTCGTTCGGGCGCGTCTGACGGCGCGCGCCGGCGGCGAGGGTTCCGTGGCAACCGCGCAGGAAGCCGTGCGGCTCGCGCTCGAGACCGACGCCCTCGACCGCCAGGGCGACGCCTACCTCGTCATGGCGGAGGTGACCGGCGACGCGACGTACCTCGACGAGGCGCGGTCGTGCTACGAGCAGAAGGGCTATCCGATGCCGGCCCGGCCGGCCGAGCCCCGACAGCCTCCCTCGCCGCCGGTCGCCGTATAGGGCCGTATAGGCTGGACGCGATGGGCGTAGGCTCGACGGAGCTCACAATTAGCGGAGGCGCAGGCTCCGCCGGCGCCGGAGCGGGGCGCTGAGCGCGAACGGAGCCGTCGTCGTCGCGAGCGATGTCGCGCGCCGCTATGGCGAGGGCGCGACGGCGGTCGACGCCCTGCGCGGCGTCTCGCTCGACGTCGACCGCGGCAAGCTGACGACCGTTATGGGGCCGTCAGGGTCCGGCAAGTCGACCCTGATGCACATCCTCGCCGGACTCGACCGGCCGACCTCGGGCTCGGTGACGATCGAGGGCACCGACATCACGAAGCTCGACGACACCGCGCTGACGAAGCTCCGCCGCGAGCACATCGGCTTCATCTTCCAGTTCTTCAACCTGCTGCCGATGCTCTCGGCCGAGGAGAACATCACGCTGCCGCTGACGATCGCGGGCGAGAAGGTCGACCACGACTGGCTGGAGCGGTTGATCGAGAGCGTCGGGCTGAAAGAACGCCGGAAGCACCGGCCGTCCGAGCTGTCCGGCGGCCAGCAGCAGCGCGTCGCGATCGCACGCGCGCTCGTCTCGAAGCCGACGGTCGTCTTCGCGGACGAGCCGACGGGCAACCTCGACTCGAAGACCGGTAGCGAGATCCTCGAGCTCCTGCGGCAGGCGGTCCAGGACACCGGCCAGACGACGGTGATGGTCACCCACGATCCGCGCTCGGCGTCGATCGCCGACCGGATCCTCTTCCTCGCCGACGGGAACATCGTCAAGGAGCTCCCACGCTCCGAGCCCGGTGTCGTCATCCAGGCGATGGAGGAGATCAGCCGCACGTGAGATCCGTTGCTCTTCGCGGCCTCTTGGGCCGGAAGTTGCGGACGATCCTGACGGCCTTCGCGATCGTCCTCGGGATCGCGACGATCAGCGGCACGTTCGTCCTCACCGACTCGATCACGCACGCGTTCAACGCGATCTTCACGAGCATCTACCGCGGCACCGACGCCTCGATCACGGGCAGGTCGGCCGTCAGCGTTGACGCGACCCAGAACCTGCCGCCGTTCGACGAGTCGCTGCTGCCGAAGGTCAAGGCGCTCCCCGAGGTTCAGGGCGCGATCGGCGGCGTCGCCGACATCGCGAATCTGATCGGCAAGAACGGCAAGGTGATCAGTTTCGGCGGCGCGCCGCACCTCGGGTTCTCCGTCGACCCGACGCAGCCGCAGTTCAACTCGCTGACGCTCGTCGACGGGAAGTGGCCGGGATCGAACGAGGTGGTCATCGACCGCTCGACGGCGCACAAGAAGGACATCAACGTCGGCGACACCATCCGGATCGAGGCGCAGGGCAGCGCCGAGCCGTTCAGGGTCTCGGGCCTGGTCAGGTTCGGCTCGACGAGCCTGGACATCGGCGGTGCGACACTCGCCGGCTTCGACTTGGCGACGGCGCAACGTCTCTTTCACAAGCAGGGCAAGCTGGACCAGATTCGCGTCTCGAAGAAGGCGGCGGTCAGCGAGCCTCAGCTGCTCTCGGCAATCAGGGAGGTCCTGCCGCCGCAGACCCAGGTGAAGTCGGGCATCGAGCAGGCCGACACGGACGCCGGCGACACGAATGCGTTCACGAGCTTCCTGCAGAAGTTCCTGCTCTCGTTCGGCTTCATCGCGCTCTTCGTCGGCGCGTTCGTGATCGCCAACTCGCTGTCGATCACGATCACGCAGCGGACGCGCGAGTTCGCGACGCTGCGAACGATCGGCGCGTCGCGGCGGCAGATCCTGCGCTCGGTCCTGCTCGAGTCCTTCGTCATCGGCGCGCTCGCGTCGTTGGCCGGGCTGCTCCTCGGCCTCGCACTCGCCAAGTTCCTCTTCTGGCTCTTCGACTCTCTCGGCTTCACGCTGCCGACGACCGGGCTGCCGTTCAAGGGGCGGACGATTGTGGTTTCGTTGGTCGCGGGCATCCTGGTCACGATGATCGCCAGCCTCCGGCCGGCGCGGCGTGCGACGCGGGTCCCGCCGATCGCCGCGGTCCGCGAGGGCGCGACGATCCCACCCGGACGGTTCGCGAGATACCGGCCGGTCGGTTCGGCCGCGCTCGCCGTGCTCGGCTTCATCGCCCTGATCTTCGGGTTGTTCGGAGCGAGCGGGACCGGGCCGGTCCTCGCGTTCATGGGCATCGGCACGGTGCTGATCTTTGTCGGGGTCGCGCTCTTCTCGGCCCAGCTGATCCGGCCGATCGCCGCTGTGCTCGGCTTGCCTGCCGAGCGGCTGGCGGGTGCGCCAGGCGTCCTCGCCCGCGAGAACGCAACCCGGAACACTCAGCGCACGGGCTCGAATGCCGGCGCGCTGATGATCGGGCTGACGCTGGTCACGCTCGTAACGATGCTCGCGACATCGATTCGCGCCTCGTTCTTCGGTGCCGTCGACAAGATCTGGATCGCGGACTACGCCGTTACCGCGCAGAACAACTTCGACCTGATTCCGACCGCGATCGACCAGACGCTCAGGCAGGCGCCTGGCGTGAACAACGTCATGGGTGTCCGCTCGGGCGAGATGCGGGCCTTCGGCGCAAAGCACTCGCTCTCGGCGATCCAGCCGGGCGGCAGCCACATCTTCCTCCTGGACTGGACCGCCGGCTCGCAGGCGACGTTCGACACGCTCGGACCACGCGGCGCGTTCACGGACAAGGACTTCGCGAAGAAGCACCACCTCTCGCTCGGCTCGACGTTCCGCATGCTCGTCCCGGGAGGCGAGCAACCCGAGTTGACGATCAAGGGCATCTTCGACCCGCCCGCCGGCGGCTCGCCATTCGGCGCGATCACGATCTCGGCGTCGACGTTCGACAAGCTGTACACGCCGGCGCAGAACCAGTTCGTCTTCTTCAACGTCGACGGGGGCGTCTCGAAGGCGAACGATGCGAAGCTGGATCGGATCCTGGACGGCTTCCCGAACGCGAAGGTGCAGGACCGCGACGAGTTCAAGAAGAACCAGGCGAGCTTCCTCGGAAACATCCTCAACATCCTCTATGTGCTGCTCGCGCTGTCGGTGATTGTCAGCCTGTTCGGAATCGTGAACACGCTCGTGCTGACGATCTTCGAGCGGACGCGCGAGCTCGGGATGCTCCGGGCGGTGGGAATGACGCGATGGCAAGTGCGCTGGATGATCGGGCTCGAGAGCGTGGTCACGGCGCTGATCGGCGCGGTGATCGGAATCGCCCTCGGGATCGTCCTCTCCGTGCTCCTGATCGTCCGGGTCGACTTCCTCGTGGTCTCGTGGCCCGTCGTTTCGCTGATCGTCTTCGCACTGGTCGCCGTCGTCGCCGGACTGGTCGCGGCGATCTTCCCGGCGCAGCGCGCCGCGCGCCTGAACGTGTTGCAAGCACTGCAATACGAGTAGTCCCGCCCCGACGGGGGACAATGCGCCGATGGACTCGCTGAAAGGACGCCTGCTCCTTGCCTCGCCCTCCCTCTTCGACCCGAACTTCCGCCGGACGGTCGTGCTCGTCACCGAGCACAACGACGAGGGCGCAGCGGGCCTGGTCCTCAACCGCCGCTCCGAGACGCCCGTCGTGCAGGCGGTGCCCGACCTGGCGCCGCTCGTTCCCGACGAGGAGCTCGTCTGGGTCGGCGGGCCGGTGCAGCAAGAGGCGGTCCTCGTCCTCGCCGAGTTCGAGGACCCCGAGGAGGCGGCGATGCTGGTCCTCGAAGACGTCGGCTTCGTTCCGAGCGACGGCGACTTCGACCTGATCGCCGGCGAGACGCGGCGGGCGCGCGTCTACGCGGGCTACGCCGGCTGGGGCCCCGGTCAGCTCGAGGCGGAGCTCGAGCAGTCCTCGTGGATCGTCGAGGAGGCGGACGGGTTCGACCTCTTCCCGGCTCCCGAGACCGATCTGTGGGGAGCGGTGATCGAGTCCAAAGGCGGCGTGTACCGCGTGGTCGCACTCATGCCGGATGACCCCTCGCTGAACTGAGCGTCCGCTCTAGCATTCCCCCGTCCCGGTGGGCCAGACCGAAGGAGGAGAGATGTCGGTGATCATGACGCTGCGGATCAAGGGCGACCCGCGAAAGCTCGAGCAACGCGCCGCCGCCGAACCCAACTCGATCCGCTCGATCGCGGAACGCGCGAAGGACTACGGCGTGATCGCGCACCGCTTCTACGGGTCCGACGACGGCGAGATCCTCGTCGTCGACGAGTGGCCGGATCCCGAGAGCTTCCAGCGCTTCTTCAAGGACATGGAACCCGAGATCGGGCCGATGATGCAGGAGGTCGCGACCGGCGAGCCGGAGATCACGTTCTGGCGCAAGCTGGAGACGAACGACGACATCGGCTGGAACGCCTAGCGCGAGGTCAGTCGACGAGCTTGCGGGTCATCGCGTAGATCGCCACCCGCCAGACTGCGACCGCGAAGACGACGAGCGCGCCCACTCGCGCGAGATCGATCCAGCTGCCCGTGCCGAACGCGGCGTCTCGGACGAGCTGAACGCAGTGGTGGAGCGGGTTGATCTCGCCGAGGACCTGCGCCCAGTGCGGCAGGCGGTCGAGCGGGAAGAACGTCCCGGCGACGAGGAACAGCGGCGTCAGCACGGCGCTGACGATGTAGCTGAAGTTCTCGATCGACTTCGCGAACCCGGCGACTGCGATCCCGAAGCACGCCCAGCCGTAGCCGGCGAGAAAGCCGGTCAGCGGAACGGTGAGCATCCCCCATGCGGGGTCGAGGCCGAACGCGATCGCGACCAGCATGGGAACGCAGCCGTAGACCCCGGCCCGCGCCGCCATCCACAGGGCCTCGGCGGTGACGAGCTCCTCGGCGTCGACCGGCGCCGCCAGGATCGCGTCGTAGGTGCGCTGGAACTGGTACTTGACGAACGTTCCGAACATCGCCGGGAAGGCGCTCGAGAAGAGCACGGCCGTGGCGACCGTGCCTGTTCCGACGAACTCGACGTAGTCGTAGCCGCCGATCGTGCTGACGAGCGACCCGAAGCCGAACCCGAATGCCAGGAGGTAGATCGTCGGCTCGACAGTCGAGGAGAACGTCGCCGAGCGCCAGTACGACGAGTAGTTGATCACCTCCCGGACGAGCACGCCCGTCAACGCCGGGAGCTCGAAGCGGTGAAGCCGGCGCACGCGCTCGACCGCGGCGGCCATCAGTCGATCGCCTCGCCCGTGAGGAGCACGAAGACGTCCTCGAGGTTCGTGGGCCGGCGCTCGCCCTGGGGCGCCCGCCCGTCGGCGGCGTCGATCCCGAGGACGGAGACGCTCGTCCCGGTGCGCCTGGTGCGGAAGCCCGCCGCCCGCGCTTCGGCCTCCGCCTCCGCGAGCCGCTCCGGAGGACCGTAGACCTCAACCGCCTCTCGGCCGGCATGGCGGGCGACGAGATCGACCGGCGGCCCGGCTGCGACGGCTCGACCGTGGGACATGATCAGCACGGAATCGGCCAGCCGCTGCGCTTCCTCGATGTAGTGCGTGGACATGAGGATCGTCGTCCCTTCGGCCCGGAGGAGATCGATCAGGGCCCACAGCTCCTGGCGCACCTGGGGGTCGAGACCGACCGTCGGCTCGTCGAGCAGCAGGAGGCGGGGCCGGTGGACGAGCGCCCGGGCGATCAGGAGCCGCCGGCGCATTCCGCCCGAGAGCTTGTCCACCCGCGAGTCGCGGCGGTCGACGAGGTTCGCGATCCCGAGGGCGCGCTCGATCGCCTCGCGCCGCTCGCCCCGCGGCACCCGATAGAGGTGCGCGAAGACGAGCAGGTTCTGCTCCACGGTCAGCGTCACGTCCAGGTTGTCGAGCTGCGGCGAGACACCGCAATGCGCGCGCGCCTGCTTCGACTCGCCGGGGAGACGGAAGCCGAGGACCTCGAGCTCGCCCTCGTCCGCGATCGCCTGCGCGGTGAGGAGGCGCATCGTCGTCGACTTGCCGGCGCCGTTCGGCCCGAGCAGGCCGACGCAGGTGCCCTCGGCCACGTCCAGGTCGAGACCGTTGACCGCCGTGATCGGGCCGTACCGCTTGACGACCCCACGCAGCCGGATCGCGAGTTGCCCGCCCACCTCCTCAGGATGCCAGCGGCGCCCCCGGGGTCAGCCGCCAGACGTCGAAACGCTCGTCGAAGCCCTTCAGCTCGGCCTCGACGGGCTCGGCCCGCAGGCCGGCGGCGAGCTCGGCAACCTCGGGGTCGCGGAAGACCGCGTCGGAGACGACGACGTCGCTGCCGTTCGACAGGCCGACGAGGCGCGCAGCGGCGTTCACGGTGGAGCCGAAGTAGTCGAGCCGGTCGTTCTGCGCGACCGCGATGCAGGGTCCTGCGTGGACGCCGGCCTTGAGGACGAAGCGCTCGGGGAGCTCGTCGTGCGCGCGCAGCACCGCCCGGACCGCGCCCGCCGGCCGGCGGAACACCGCCATCACGGCGTCGCCCATCGTCTTCACGACCGCGCCCTCCTCCTCGTCGACCACGCGGCGGAGCACGTCGAGATGGCTCATCACCGCGCCGAAGGCGGGCGCGTCGCCGACCTCGCGGTAGAACCGAGTGGAGTCGCGGAGGTCGGTGAAGAGGACGGCGGTACTGCCGACCGCCACCTGCTCGCCGGGACGCAGCGCCTCGCGCGCGAACAGGTCGCGAAAGAGCTGGAGCGCGCCGACGTCGGCCGCCGTCGCCGCCTGGTCGCCCCACGCGGCGCGCTCGAGCGCGACGACCTTCGGCTCGTCGGTCGGATTCTCGAGCTGAAGACTCGCCTGGAGCCCGACGCGTCCCTCGGCGTCCGGGCTCGCCGGTGCTCCGTGCTCCGCCAGGAGCAGCTGGGTGCCGGCGGGCGAGCGGAGCCGGTAGCGGCCCGGCTCGAGCGGCACTGTCAGCTCGCGCGTCGTTTGCGGCGGGACGAGCTGCTGCACGACCACGTGCGGCGTCACCTGCGGACCGCCGACGCAGAACTCCACCTCCCCGACGTCGCGGATCGAGCCGCTCGGCCGGAAGCCGATCTCGACCGAGCGGTCGAGCTCGGCGTCGAACCCGATCTGACAGCTCTCGCAATGCGCCTCGCCCAGACGGAGGTCGGCGAGCGACGTCCCGCGCTGCGCCGGCCCGCGGCACTGCGGGCAGAGCACGTACCAGCGCAGGTCGAGCAGCCCCTCACGCACGCCGCGCAGGCAGAGCTCGAGCACCT
>DATENZ010000052.1:0-33154 GCA_035274625.1 Gaiellaceae bacterium | reverse complement strand
CGCGCGTGCAGACCGAGCCGGCGCAGCTCCGCCGGTGAGAAGCGGGCGAGGTCGGCGGTGCTCGGCGGCGCGTGGAGCCGCTCCCGCCGCTCCGTCGCCGCCCGGACGATCCGGCGCTCCATCGCCCGCGCTTCGCTCGCGAGGATCAGCTGGCCGCAGAGCGCGCGGAGCAGCGCGTGCGCGACCGTCGCCGTTCGCAGAGGGCGTAGGCCGCGGAGCATCCGCACGGCCCGTCCGAGCAGCGGGTCCCTGCCGAAGCGAAGGACGAAGGCGCTGTGGTCGTCGTCGAGCCCGAGACAGAAGCGCAGCTCGGCGAGCGCCTCTTCAGAGGTCGCCCGAAGGCACATCAGCCCGTCCGGTCGCTGCCAGGCGGCGCCGCGGCCGGCCGGCAGCTCGGTGATGAGCGCGCCGTCGCGGAACGTCCGCGTCGCGTCGCCGGCCAGCCGCGCCGAGAGCGCCAGCGAGTACGGACCGGCTGGACGGACGTCGGCGGCGACCACCGGGCCGAGCATAGTGAGGACGCGGGATACCTTTCCCCGGACTTGGAGATGCGGCGTACGTGGGACGCCCTGGCCGGCGCGGAGAGCACGGTCTACGTCGGCGACCCGGCAACCGGCGGCGAGGAGCTCGCGGGGTTCCTCGGCCGGCTCGGAGCGGATCCGCGCGGTGGGCTCTGCGTCGAGCTCGGCTGCGGCCCCGGACGGATGACCGCCGCTCTCGCCGAGCGGTTCGACCAGGTGCTCGCGCTCGACGTCTCGCCGGCCATGCTCGAACGGGCACGGGGCAGCGTGCAGGCCGGGAACGTCGAGTTCCGCGCCGTCTCGGGCGAGTCGCTCGACGGCGTCGACGCCGGCGTGGCAGACGCCGTCGTCTGTTACCTCGTCCTTCAGCACGTCCCGTCTGCCCGCGTCGTGCGGTCCTACTTCCGCGAGTTCGCGCGCGTGCTTGCTCCCGGCGGCGAGGCGTTCGTCCAGATCCCCGTCCTGACCGCTGCCGCGGGCCGCATCCGAAGAGCCGTGCGCGCGCCGCTTCTTCACCTCGCTCGCCGCCCGGAGCGTCGCGCCGAGTTCCGCGGCTTCCGGCTGACACGAGCCGAGCTCGACGCCGCGCTCGCCGAGGCGGGGCTGCGCGTGCTCGCCTCCGACGAAGGGCCGTCCGCCTACCGGCACAGCCGCGACCGGTTCCTGCGCCTCGCGCAGACGACATGACCGCGGCCGCGCTCGTCGTCTACCTCGTCCTGCTCGGCGCGGCGGTCTTCTACGTCTGGCGCCGGCCGGTCAGAGCGCTGTACCTCTTCATCCTCGGGCTGCCGCTGCACAACATCCTCATGTCGCTGCTGTACGGCGGCGGCGTCCACGGCTTCGCGCTCGACCTGATCCAGGCCTGGAAGGAGATCGTCCTTGCGACGGCGCTCCTCGCCGTCGGCAGGACTGTTCTGCGCCGGCGCCAGCTGCCGTTCGATCCCGGCTGGATCGACATCCTGGCAATCGCGTACACGGCGTTCGTCCTGCTCTACGCGCTCGCTCCGCAGTCGGTGCTGCACGGCCACGCGAGCCCGAAGGCGGTGCTGTACGCGCTCCGCCACGACCTCGTCCCCGTCGCGGCGTACTTCCTCGGGCGCTCCGTGTGGGTCGACATCCGCCGGCTGCGGTGGGTGATCGCGGGCGCGGCAGCCGTTGTCGCCGCGTGGGGGCTGATCGAGATGTACTCGGTGCCGATCGAATGGTGGCGGCAGTCCGGCGCGGTCGGCTACTTCCACCGCGAGCTCGGCTACGACTACCACGGGCCGGGCGGGCTGCCCGAGAACTTCGCCTTCAACACGAGCGAGGGGCTCTTTCGCCGGCTCGTCTCGACGTTCGTCTCGCCTCTGGCGACGGCGTACATGCTCATGGTCGCGCTGCTCCTGCTCGCCGTCACGCGGCGTCACCAGATCTGGGCGGCGGTGCTCGGGTCGATCTGCGGACTCGGGCTGCTCTTCACGTTCTCGCGCTCGACCGTGCTCGCGCTGACCCTCGGGCTTGTCGTCCTCGCGGTGTTCCGGACGCGCACGTGGCCGCTGGTCGCTTCGATCGCCGTTGCGATCTTCGGGCTCGCGTTCGCCTCCACCTTCCACCACGTCGCGCCGCGGACGCACTGGTTCGCCTCGGACCTGCCGTACCAGCAGGCGCAGGCGAAGGAGAAGGGGCCGCTGCCGCGGAGCAGCAGCCTGAAGGGGACGGTCAGCCTCCGCGAGCCGTCGATCCGCAGCCATCTCGACAGCCTGCGCGAAGGGATCAAGGCGGTCTTCAGGCACCCGCAGGGGTACGGGCTCGGCAACGCCGGCACGACCGCGCAGCGCTTCGACGTCCGGGTGCGGGCAGGCGAGTCGAACTACACCGAGCTCGGCATCGAGACGGGGCTGATCGGTGCGCTCGTCTTCATCGCCTGGAGCATCGCGATCCTGGTCGGGCTCGTCCGTCCCTCGTTGCGGGGTGACCGCCTCGCCGGCGCGCTCGCCGCGGCGTTCACGGCGGTGCTGGCGCTGGCCGTGCAGACCGACGCGATCGGCGTGCCGTGGCTCGCCTACTGCCTGTGGTGGCTAGTCGGGGTGCTCGTCGTCCAGGCGCCGCGCCACATCCCCCATGCGCTCAAAACGCGCCCCCGCCTCCAAGCAGTGCGCGATTAGCTCGTCGAGCATCGCGATCCGGTGCCCGCGTCCGATCACCTGTGGGTGCATGCAGATCGTGAGGATGCCGCCGTCGACGTGCTCATCCATCCAGTCGAACTCGGCCCGCCAGATCTCCAGCACGTGACTCGGCGGCGCGCCGCCCTTGCGGTAGGGGTCGAAGTTGAACTGGAAGTGGACCCAGTCGTCCAGCTCGAAGCACATCGGCAGCTCCCAGAACCCGGCCTCGCGGCCCCGCTCGAGCGGCGCGTCGCGCGAGACGCGATCGCCGATTCGTGGACGGAAGGGCGTGTAGTCGTCGGTCATCAGGCTCGAGTCGTAGAGGAAGCCGAACTCCTCGACGAGGCGGAGGGTCGAATCGGAGAGGTCGGCCGACGGCGAGCGGAACCCGAGCGGCGCCACCCCGAGGCGCTCCAGGACTCGCCAGGCCCGCTCCATGTCGGCGCGCTCCTCCTTCTGGGTCTGCCCGCTCGGATCGACGTGGGCGTACGAGTGGTGGGCGATCTCGTGCCCGCCGGCGAGGATCGCCTCCGTCTCCGCGCGGAACGACTCGACGGTGTGGCCGGGGACGAAGAACGTCGCCTTCAGCCCGCGGTCCTCGAGCAGCTGCAGGATCCGCGGCACACCGACGCGCGCGCCGTACTCGCCGCGCTGCAGCATCGCGGGCGTGACTCGGTCGTACGCGAGCCAGACGGAGAGCGCGTCGAAGTCGAAGCTGAGGCAGACCGTGCTGCGGGGCATCAGCTCGAGTAGTCGAAGCTGCTGACGAAGGCGCAGTTGCCGCTGAGCTCCCACGCGAAGGGCTCGTCGTCGACCGCGAGCCGGTCGGCGTAGAACTCGTGACCCTCGACGTGGTGGCCGGGGATGACGCAGCTGACGCGCTCGTCTGTCGCCACGGGCCGCGCGGCGGCAAGCTCGATCGCGCGGCCGACGCGGAGCACATGCCCTTCGGGGGCGTGGCTGATCTCGATCGGGCTGGAGCGCACGTCGAGCAGCTCGCTCGGCTTGCGGACCCAGGGCAGCCGCAGGACGTCGTCGCCGCCGAGCCGGCCGAGCAGGATCGCCGCGAGGGCTTCGCGCTGCTCCGGGGTGCCGCGCTCGTCGACGTGGACGACGAAGCGCCAGGGCGACCCCGGCTCGTCGTCGTCGTAGCGGATCGTGAAGGCGGCGGCGAGGTCGGCCAGGTCGATCCCGTCGGCATGGCCTTCGTCGATCTGCCACGAGAGGACGCCGAGGCAGACCCCGTGGGTCGACCGGCCGCCCGGCCTACCGCCGACCGTCCGGCAGGGGCAGATGGCGTCGCAGTTGCACGACTCGAAGTACTCGCCGGCAATCCGCCAAGTCACGGGTACTCGACCGTACCAGTGCCCCGATACCCCGGTATTGACGGCCGTTCGGCGACGCGTTAGACAGGTGGGCCATGCCTCGTCGCGGCGCTCCTCCCGAGCTTCCTCCGGGGCCGCGGTCGCCGGGCTGGTTGAACGCGGTTCGCTACCTGCACGATCCGCTCGGCTTCTGGACGAAACTCGGCTCGGGCGGGGCCGACGTCGCCCACGTGAAGCTCGGCCCGTATCACTGCTACCTGGTCAACACCCCGGAGCTGATCCGGGAGACGCTGGCAGCCGGCGACGAGCAGCTGGGAAGGCCGAGGATCTATGCAGAGGTCGGTCGCGTCTTCGGTCGCGGTCTGTTCACCAGCGAGGGTGAGCTCCACCGCCGGCAGCGCCGCACCATCCAGCCGCTGTTCGCGAGCGACCGGCTCTCGGAGTACGGCCGCGTCGCCGTCGAGGCCGCCGCCCGCGCGGACGGCCGCTGGCAGCCGGGCGACGTCGTCGAGGTCGTGGAGGAGATGAGGTCCCTCACGCTCGCCATCCTCACCGAGAGCCTCTTCGGGGGCGATGCGGGGAATGCGTCCGAGCTCGTGCATGCGCTCAGCTCCTCGTCAGGCATGCTCCAGCGCTTCCTGCTCCCGGGCTCCGGTTTGCTGTGGCATCTCCCGCTCCCGTCGACCCGCCGCTTCGAGCGAACGCGCAAGCAGCTGGACTCGCTGGTCTACGGGCTGATCGCCGAGCGGCGGCGGCAGGCAGACGGAGGTGAGGATCTGCTCTCGCTGCTCCTGTCGGCGCAGGCGAAGCGTGGCGAGGAGGTGACCGACAGACAGATCCGCGACGAGGCGGTCACGTTCCTCTTCGCCGGCCACGAGACGCTGGCGCTTGCCCTGAGCTGGGCGTGGTACCTCCTCGCCGAGCACCCGGCTGCCGAGGCGACGCTCCATTCGGAGCTCGACCGGGTCGTCGGCGCGCGCCTTCCCACCCCCGCGGACCTTGATCGGCTCGTGTACGCGCAGACGGTGTTCCGGGAGACGATCCGTCTCTACCCGCCCGCCTGGGCGATGGCTCGCCGCGTCCGGCGCGAGCATCGGGTCGGCGGGTATACGGCTCCGCCCGGCTCGACCTTGTTCCTGAGCCAGTGGGTCAGCCATCGCGACCCGCGCTTCTTCTCCGATCCGACCGCGTTCCGGCCAGAGCGCTGGGACGAGCAGCCGCGGGCGCACTTGTACTTCCCGTTCGGCGGCGGCCCGAGGGGATGCATCGGCGAGCGTGTCGCCCAGGCGGCGGGCGTCCTTGTCCTCGCCACGATCGGCCGGCGCTGGCGCCTGCGCGTCGCCGCCGGCGCGAGACCCGAGCCGCAGCCCGCCCTCACCCTGAAGCCTCGCGGCGGCATCCCGATGATCCTGCACCGGCGGGAGGGGCGTTGACCCGGTCTCGACCCGGTCAGCCGGCACGCGAGGGCTACTTCGCGGAGACGAGCGTGGTGCGCCAGGTCTGGCGGGAGGCGGTGGTGGCGCTGGGCGGCCTGCCGCGCATGCTGTTGATCGAGGCAGCGCACCCGTTGGTCGCGACGGGTATCAGCGGCCACTCGGCCTTTCGCGTCTCGCCGTGGCGCCGGTTGATGAGCACCGTCCATGCGTATTGCACCCTCGTCTTCGGGACGCGTGCCGAGGCCGACGGTGCCGCGGAAGGGATTCGCAGCCGTCACGCGACCGTGCGGGGCCGGCTCGACCGCCGCGCCGGGAGGTTTCCGGCCGGTACCGCGTACGCCGCCGACGACCCGGACCTGCTGAGCTGGGTGCACGCCGCTTGCGTCGACACCGCGCTCGTCATGTACCGGACCTTCGTCCGCAGACTCTCGCCGGAGCTCGAGGAAGAGTTCTACGGCGAGATGCAGGTTGTCGGTGCGCTGCTCGGGATCCCGAAGGCATCGATGCCGCCGACGCTCGACGACTTCTACGCCGACCTGTGCGCTCGCCTGGCCGAAGATCCATGCGCCACTCCGGCAGCGCGCGATATCGCCGAGCTCGCGCTGAATCCTCCGGTCCCGGCCGAGCTCCGCCCGCTGACGGCGCTCACGAAGGCCGTGACCATCGCGACGCTGCCACGCGAGATCCGAGCCGTCTACGGCCTCGAGCGGGAGCTCGCCTCGAGGCTCGTGCTCGCGGCTGCGGCGCCGTCGCTGCGGGTCCTGATCCCTTTCCTCCCGCGGCAGGCTCGTCTTCTCTGGGGCGCGAGCTCCAGGCGCGGGCCCGGCGGCATCACGTTCGGACTGGTCGCGGCGTTGGCGGAGCGCGATCCCTAGTACGTAACCGTCCCCGAGATCTTCAGCGTGATCCCGCTCGAGATCGCGTCCCCCGAGCTCGTCATCTTGAGCTGCCCCGCCGCTCGAGCGTACGGACCGGTACCGCCGATCACCTGAACCTGCGCCGAGCTCGGGAAGGTCGTGCTCCCCGGACGCACCCGGCAGCCGACCCGCGGCTGACCGAGCGCAAGGAAGAGCCGATCTCCGTTGCCTCCGATCAGCGAGCCAACGCCCGAGAACTGCCAGCAGCCGGCCCGCGGTTGCTCGGTCGGGCCCGTCGCGAGCAGCACGGTGTTCCCGAGGAGGGTGGCCGTACCCTGGGCCCAGCCGACAATCTGGAGCCCGGAGGGTCGCACCAGGATGTCCAGCTTGCCTCGCAAGCTCGCTTGAAAGGCAACCTCGCGCGTCGCGTGTGCGCCGTGCGCCGCGGAGATGCCGCCGGCGAGGAGGACGCTGCCCACGCCGGCCGCCACGAGTATCGACAAGAGCCGCCTGTGCCCCACGCCTTCTCCTTTCGTCGCAGGCGGGTAGTTGAACACCTCGCCGGCTCGAATGTCAACGGGCGTCGCGTAGAGCGCTCGGGAACTCGAACTGCAGCGGCGGCCGGCCGCTCGGCAGCCGACTCGGCACGAGGCGGCGGAGCCTCTCCGGCCGTGCGTCTGCGTCGAGGAGGGCGTCGCGAAGGAATGCCACGACGTCGTCGAGCTGCGACTCCGTCAGCTTGCGTGGCTTCGCGACCAGGGGGTCGAGGCGTTCGAGCATCGACTGGGTCGGGCCGACGGGTCCTGCGAGATCGGGCGGCAGGCCCTGGGCTGCCGGATCGTAGGCGCGCGCGGACGCAACGACGTTCAGGTGGTGGCGGACCGCGCGTCTCAGCGACGTGAAGGCGCCGTCGTGCATGAAGACCGGGGAGAGCCCGACGTTCCGGAGCGGGGCGGTCCGGAAGGCGTAGCGGTCGCTCGGGTCGCCGGTGAAGTCCTCGCGACCGAAGTCTTCGTTCGCGCCGGCCCCGTCGAAGGTGTTGTTCGTGTTCTGCGGGACGAGCTGCGGAACGCCGAGAACGTGGCTCCGGAAGTCGCTGAACATCTCGTTCGAGCTGCCCGAGACCGCGTGGCACGAGACGCAGCCCGCGGGCCCGAAGAAGAGCAACGCGCCGCGCTTCTCCGCGTCTGTCATCGCACCCGGGTCGCCGCGGGCGAACCGGTCGATGGGCGCATCCGCGAACGTCAGCGTGAACTCGAACTCGGCGATCGCGCGTGCGAAGTGGTCGAAGGTGATCGGGCGGCCTTGCCGCACCTCGGGGAAGACTCGCGCGAAGAGCCTCTGGTAGCCCGGAACGCCGTTCAGGCGTCGCACGACCTCCGCCCGGATGGCGTCGTCGTCGCCGGGGAAGTCGAAGCCGGCAACCTCCGTGCGCTCCGTCGGAGGTATGAACGCCTGCGCCTGGAGCAGATGCTGGAGGTAGGAGAGCGAGTCTCCTTCGGGCGGCGGAAACGAAAAGCCGTCGGAGTCGTCAAAGGGATCACCCGAGCCGGCCGAGAAGCGCGAGTTCCACATCAGGTTCGGGAAGAACGCCGTGTTCAGCACCATCGGCGCGCGTCGCATGTTCCTCGGCCCGGTCCGGTCGGGGCCGACGACCCCGTTGTTGTCGATGCCGATCGCGATCGGCTGCGTATCGCCGAACCCGTTCGTCGGTGAATGGCAGCCGGCGCAGCTGTTGTCGTCGTTGAGGCCCGTGATCGTGTCGAACCAGAGGAGCCGGCCGATGTTCGCGAGCTGGGGATCGAGTCGGCGGCCGAGGCGGGTCGTCAGCGTCGACTGGACGCGGCCGGTGAATCCGAGCCGAGCCAGCCGCTGCTCGAGACGCTCGTCGAGCGAGCGCTCGCGCGTGCTTCCCAGGGAATGCCCGACGAGCGCCGCGCCGGCCGCGAGGACGGCAACGAGGACCAGGAACCGTCGCAGCCGCATGCCAGACCGTAACGTTTGCAACGAGATCGTTCAAGGAGGCACCTCGTGCTGCTTGACACGCGCTTCCCACCGTCGGAGACTTGCGCCTGCGGCGGGCATTTCTGCGCACGTCCACGTCGGCGGGGGTACTGCCAGGCGTGCGCCGGAGAGGGGAGGATGAGGTGAAGCGAATCGCTGTTTTCGCAGTCGCCGTCGCGGCGCTGCTGCTCGGCGCTGGGACCGCAGTCGCGGGTCACGGTGACGAGGTCGTCGTCGGCCCGGTCGACCCGCCCTGGGTCCTGGCGAATCCGAGCCTCGGCGGAGAATGCTCGTTCCTGCCGGCCACGGGCGATGCGGCAAAGATCACCATGCTCACGGGCATCGAGAGGTCGACGACCCACACAGGCACGAACGGGAACGGAGTCACGACGATCAAGAACTTCACCCGCGCGACCGGCACGGCCGTCGACCAGGGTGGGCACGTCTACAACTGGCTGTACAAGAACCAGTTCAGCGTCTCGAACACCCGCGACAACCTCGACGTCTACTCGGGGATCATGGTCGACTCGTTCACGCTCGACGACCCCCACGGCCCGCTGTTGCTGAAGAACGGGTTCAGAGCCGTGATCACGACCGATTTCGCGTCGTTCTTCAGCTCCGACCCGCTCAACTCGTTCGGGGACCCGATCGACTTCGGGACCGGCGCAGCTCACTGCGATCCGCTGTAGGCGCGACTGGTGAGGGAACGGCGGCGGTGCCCCGCCGCCGCTCCCTCCGTCTGCCGTCGGCTACGGTGCGCGGGCGGTGACCGAGCGGGACCCGGGTTCGATCGATGCGCGCGTCGACATCGGGCACGTCCACCTGAAGGTCGCCGACCTCGACGGGGCGCTCGAGTTCTGGCACGGCACCCTTGGCTTCGACGTCACGCACCGCTACGGGGATCAGGCGGTGTTCCTCTCCGCCGGCGGCTACCACCACCACATCGGCCTGAACACCTGGGAGAGCAAGGGCGGGTCACCGCCGGCGCCCGGCACGACCGGCCTCTACCACGTCGCCGTGCGATTTCCGGACCGGCGCACGCTCGCGGAGGCGGTGAAGCGGGTGCTCGACGCCGGCATCCGGCTCGACGGCGCCTCGGACCACGGCGTCAGCGAGGCGATCTACCTGCGCGACCCGGACGGGAACGGCGTCGAGCTGTACTGCGACCGGCCGCGGGAGCAGTGGCCCGACGACATGTACACGGCGCCGCTCGACCTCCGCGCCCTCTTGGCAGAGGCTGCCTAGCCGATCGCTCGGCGCCACGTGCGCTATACCTAAGAAAGGCATGGCAAAGGCGGTCGAACAGCTCGAGCGGGTCGTGATCCGGTTCGCCGGCGACTCCGGCGACGGCATGCAGCTCACCGGCGCGCGGTTCACGAGCGAGACGGCCGCACTCGGGAACGACCTCTCGACGCTGCCGGACTTCCCCGCGGAGATCCGCGCGCCGGCGGGGTCGCTGCCCGGCGTCTCGGGCTTCCAGATCCACTTCGCCGATCACGACATCCTCACGCCGGGCGACCAGCCCGACGTCCTCGTCGCGATGAACCCGGCCGCGCTGAAGACCAACCTGCGCGACCTGCCGGTCGGCGGGACGCTGATCGTGAACCGCGACGCCTTCAGCGAGAAGAACCTGCAGAAGGCCGGCTACGCCTCGAATCCGCTCGAGGGCGAGGCGCTTGCGGACTACAAGGTGCACGCGATCCAGCTCACGACCATGACCGTCGAGGCGCTCAAGGGGATCGAGGGGGTCACGCCGCGCGAGGCGGAGCGCTCGAAGAACTTCTTCGCGCTCGGTCTGATGTCCTGGCTGTATGGCCGTCCGATCGAGCCGACGCTGACCTTCATCCAGGAGAAGTTCTCGAAGCGGCCGGAGCTCGTCGAGGCGAACACGCGCGCCTTCAACGCGGGCCACGCGTATGGCGAGACGAGCGAGGACTTCGTCGTCCAGTACGAGGTTCGTCCGGCCAAGCTCGCGCCGGGCGTCTACCGTCAGATCACAGGCAACGAGGCGCTCTCGCTCGGCCTCGTCGCCGCGAGCGTCCAGAGCAAGCTGCCGCTCTTCCTCGGCGCCTACCCGATCACGCCGGCGTCGTCGATCCTCGAGCAGCTCGCCCGCTACAAGCATTTCGGCGTCCGCACGTTCCAGGCCGAGGACGAGATCGCGGCGGCCGGTGCGGCGCTCGGCGCCTCCTTCGGCGGCGCGCTCGGTGTTTGCACGTCGGCCGGGCCGGGCGTCGTGCTCAAGGCCGAGACGATCGGCCTCGCGGCGATGGTCGAGCTGCCCCTGCTCGTGATCGACGTCCAGCGCGCCGGCCCCTCGACGGGGATGCCGACGAAGCCCGAGCAGGCGGACCTGCTGATGATCATGTTCGGGCGGAACGCGGAGTCGCCGGTGCCGGTGCTCGCCACCTCGACGCCCGGGAACTGCTTCGACATGGCGATCGAGGCGTGCCGGATCGCGCTCAAGTACCGGACGCCCGTGTACCTGCTCTCCGACGCCTACCTCGCGAACGGGTCGGAGCCGTGGCTGATCCCGGATCCGGCATCGCTCCCGGACCTCTCGGTCGAGTTCGCGACGGCTCCGAACTCCGGCGGGGAGTTCATGCCGTACTTGCGCGACCCTGAGACGCTCGCGCGTGCGTGGGCGGTTCCCGGGACGCCGGGCCTCGAGCACCGCATCGGCGGCCTCGAGAAGGAGGACGTGACGGGCAACGTCTCGTACGACCCGGACAACCACGACGCGATGGTGCGGCTCCGCGCGCAGAAGATCGCGAACATCGCGGCGGACATCCCGCCGCTCGAGGTCGACGATCCCGACGGCGACGCGAAGCTGCTCGTTCTGGGCTGGGGCGGCACGTACGGGCCGATCGCAGGCGGCGTCCGGCGCATCCGGCGGCGCGGTCTGAAGGCCGCCCAGGCGCACCTCCACTACCTGAACCCGTTTCCGCGCAACTTCGGCGAGGTGCTTGGCGCGTACGACCGCGTGCTGATCCCGGAGATGAACCTCGGTCAGCTGCTGAAGCTCGTGCGGGCGGAGTTCCTCGTCGACGCCGTCGGGTTCAACCGCGTCACCGGCCGGCCCCTGAGGACCGCCGACATCGAGCACGCGATCGAGGTGCTGCTCCAATGAGTGGGAACGGGAACGGCAGCGGCAAGCTCACCCTGAAGGACTTCAAGTCCGACCAGGAGGTGCGCTGGTGCCCGGGCTGCGGCGACTACGCGATCCTCGCGACGGTGCAGGGCGTGATGGCCGAGCTCGGCATCCCGCGCGAGCGGATCGTCTTCGTGTCCGGCATCGGCTGCGCGGCGCGGTTCCCGTACTACATGCAGACCTACGGGATGCACTCGATCCACGGCCGCGCGCCGGCGATCGCGACCGGCCTGGCGGTCACGCGTCCCGACCTCACGGTCTGGGTGGTGACCGGCGACGGCGACGCGCTCTCGATCGGCGGCAACCACCTGATCCACGCGCTGCGCCGGAACGTGAACCTGAAGATCCTGCTCTTCAACAACCAGGTGTACGGGCTGACGAAGGGCCAGTACTCGCCGACCAGCCCGCGCGGCCAGCGTTCGGGCTCGACCCCGATGGGCTCGATCGACGCGCCCTTCAATCCGCTCGGGATCGCCGTCGGGGCCGAGGCGACGTTCGCCGCCCGGTCGATCGACACCGACCGGAAGCACCTCGCGGAGGTGCTGAATCGCGCGGCCGCCCATCGCGGCTCCGCCTTCGTCGAGATCCTGCAGAACTGCAACATCTACAACGACGGCGCCTTCGACGCCGTGCGCGACGAGGCCGCGAACCGCATCTACCTCCGCGGCGGCGAGCCGGTCCGCTTCGGCGCGGACGGCGAGCGCGGCATCCGGATCCGCTCCGACGGCTCGGCCGAGATCGTCGACGTGGGGGAGGTCGGCGAGGAGTCCTTGCTCGTCCACAACGAGCACCACGCCGAGCCGAGCCTGGCGTTCGCGCTGTCGCGCCTGCAGCTGCACACCGTCGGCGTCACGCCGGTCGGCGTCTTCCGCGACGTCGAGCAGCCGGTCTACGACGACCTGATGGCCGGCCAGATCGACCAGATGCGCGCCGACAAGGGGGACGGGGACCTTTCTGCGCTGCTCCAGGGCAGCGACACCTGGGAGATCCGTTAGGTAGGCGTAACGCCGAGCGCGCCTGCGAGACTGAACACCATGACCGAGAGAGCGACATTTGCAGCCGGCTGCTTCTGGGGCGTCGAGTCGACGTTCCGGCAGCTCCCCGGCGTCACGGCCACCCGGGTCGGCTACACGGGCGGCCACAGTGACGACCCTTCGTATCACGAGGTCTGCTCCGACACGACCGGCCATGCCGAGGCGGTCGAGGTCGAGTTCGATCCGGAGCAGGTCTCCTACGAGCAGCTGCTCGACGTCTTCTGGCGCTCGCACAATCCGACGCAGGGCAATCGCCAGGGGCCGGACGTCGGCAGCCAGTACCGCTCCGGGGTGTTCTTCCACTCGCCCGAGCAGCAGGAGGCGGCGCTCGCGTCGAAGGCGCGCGTCCAGGCCGGACTGGCTGAGCGCGTGACGACGGAGGTCGTCCCGGCCGCCACCTTCTGGGAGGCGGAGGACTACCACCAGCAGTACTTCGAGAAGCAAGGCCGCGCGACCTGCCACGCGGGACTGCGTAGCTGAGCGCCACGGCGACCGTCGCGGTTCGTCCCGGCCGGGCGGACGACGCCGAGGCCTGCGGGCGCATCTGCTACGAGGCGTTCCGCGCGATCGCCGTGCGCCACGGGTACGCGCCTGACTTTCCCAGCGTCGAGGCGGCGACGGAACTCGCCGGCGAGCTGCTGGCGGATCCCGGCATCTACGGCGTCGTCGCGGAGCGCGACGGCGAGGTCGTCGGCAGCAATTACCTCGCCGAGTGGTCCGCGATTCGCGGCATCGGCCCGATCACCGTCGACCCGGCGGTGCAGGACTCCCGCATCGGCAGGGAGCTGATGGTCGCCGTCCTCGACCGCGTGGCGGAGCAGCGGGCTCCCGGCGCTCGGCTCGTCCAGGCGGCGTACCACACCCGCTCGCTCGTCCTCTACACGAAGCTCGGGTTTGTCGTCCGCGAGCCGCTGGTGACCTTCCAGGGCTCACCGCCGGCCGAGCGGCAGCCGGGGCGCACGGTGCGTGCCGGCAACGAGGATGACGTCGAAGGCTGCAACGGCGTCTGCTTCGCCGTCCACGGCCACGACCGCGCCGGCGAGGTTAGCGGCGCCCTCGAGCTCGGCACGCTGCGGGTCGTCGAGCACGGCGGCCGCGTCACCGGCTACACGACCGGCGTCGCATTCTTCAACCACTCCGTCGGCGAGACGAACGCCGACGTCAAGGCGCTGATCGCCGACGCGTCCGAGTACCCAGGGCCGGGTTTCCTCCTGCCCGCGCGGAACAGCGAGCTCTTCCGCTGGTGTCTCGGCCGGGGCCTCCGCGTCGTTCACGTGATGACGCTGATGACGGTCGGGCTCTACAACGAGCCCGACGGCGCCTACCTGCCGTCCGTCCTCTACTGAGAGCCGTCGCGCCCGGCCTTGTCGCCGTCGAGAACCTGGGCGAGCATCCACGGCGTTCCGTCAGGGTCGTAGAAGGTGGACAGCCGCACCATCCCCGGCACCTCGTGCCAGTCCTCGACCTTGACGTCGTGCTCGCGCAGGTGTGTGATGGCGGCGTCGATGTCGCGGACGCCGAACGTCGGCGTGACGTTTCCCTGCTGCACGGTCTCGCTCTGGCCGAGCCCGATGTTGAAGGTGAACGGCGTCTTCAGCTCGCACCACCCGTACTCCTTCAGCTCGTAGACGAGCTCGAAGCCGAGGACGTCGCGGTACCACGACAGCGAGCGGTCGTAGTCGCTGACGCCGACGGAGATGACGCAATTCGCGGGGTTGTAGTCCAGAGCCACGGCGGCCTCCTGTGTCGTATGTACCTGTTTTTATACTTCGTATCGTTCCGTGTCAACCGCCGAGCTCGTCTCTCTGTTCCACCACCGCTGGTCGCCTCCGACGCTCGCGCTGCTCGCCGAGCGCGGCGGAGCTCGGTTCGTCGAGCTGCAGAGGAAGCTCGGGGTGGGCGCTGACTCGCTGCGCCGTGCCCTCCACGGTCTGATCGACCTCGGGTACGTCAGGCGCAACCCGGGCTACGGCCATCCGCTGCGGCCGGAGTACCTCGTCACCGACGCCGGTCGCGAGGCCGGCGCCGCGTGCGCCCGTCTCCTCCGCGCGGGCGACGCGGATCTGCTCCTGCGCAAGTGGTCGGTTCCGACCCTCGCGCAGCTCGGCGAGCCGCTGCGATTCTCGGAGCTCCGCGCGGCGCTTCCCGGCGTCACTCCACGCGCGCTCGCCCTGGCGTTGAAGGATCTCGAGGAGGCGCGCCTCGTGCGCCGGGAGGTCGTCGACTCACGTCCTCCGTCGACGCTGTACCGCGCGACCGCCCGGGGCACGCGGATCGTGCGACTGCTCTAGGGCGTCGGCTCTTCCTCGGCGACTGCGATCGCCGGCGCGCGCCCTCGTGGCGGCGCGACCCGGCGCACGCGCGTGACCGCGAGGGCGGTCATCGCGAGGCCGGCGGCACCCGCGACTCCGAACGCGAGCTCTGTTCCGCCGACATCGGCGAGCCAGCCCGCGAGCAGCCCGCCCACCGGCGAGAGGCCCGCAAACGCGAACAGGTAGAGGCTGAGCACGCGGCCGCGGAGATGATCGGGGGCGGCCAGCTGGAGGATCGACTGGCTGTTCGCGGTCCAGGTCGAGAAGCAGAACCCGATCACGAGCAGCAGGACGCCGGCGACCGCGTCGTTCCGCGCCGGCGCGAGCAGGAGCATCGCGCCGCTGAAGCCGGCCGAGCCCAGCACGAGCGCCTTCCAGCTGGCCCGGCTCAGGGCAGCGGAGGCGAGCGCACCGCCGAGCGCGCCGACGCCGAAGCACGCGAACAGCAACCCGAAGACGGCGGCGCTCGCATGCAGCGTGTCCGACGCGAGCACCGGAAGCAGGACGCGGAAGTTGAAGCCGGTGGTCGCGACGACCGTGGTGATCGCCAGGACGAGGAGGACCGCCGGCGTGCGCCGCGCGTAGTCGAGCCCCTCGCGAATCGCCCCGGCCGTCGTCGCCTCCGACGCGCGCTCGACGGCGAAGAGCTCCGACGGCCTCATCAGCAGCAGGCCGGCGAGCACCGCGAGGAAGGTCGCGGCGTTGATCGCGAAGCACCAGCCCGCGCCGAACGCGGCGATCAGGACGCCGCCGACGGCCGGCCCGACGACGCGACCGGCGTTGAACAGGCTCGAGTTCAGGGCGACCGCGTTCGGAAGCTCGTCGCGGCCGACGAGCTGGAACGTCAACGCGTGGCGGTTCGGCGCGTCGAAGACGAGCGCCGCGCCGCCCGCGAACGCGAGCACGAAGTACGGCCAGACCTCGTCGACGCCGGAGAGAGCGAGCCCGGCGAGCCCCGCCGCCACGAACATCGAGCTCGCCTGCGTGACGATCACGACGCGCCGGTTGTCGAACCGGTCGGCGAGGACGCCCGAGAAGAGGCCGAAGAGCATGAACGGCGCGTAGCGCGCGAACACGAGCAGCCCGACGTACACGGGGGAGCCGGTCAGACCGAGGACGAGCCACGGCAGCGCGGTGTCCTGCATCCACGTGCCGCTGACCGAGACGAGCTGCCCCGAGAAGAAGAGCCGGTAGTTGCGATGCTTCTTCAGGCTCGAAAACGTGCGTGAGTTGAGTGCGAGGAGGGCGGCGGTCATTCGGCGTCCTCCACCAGCCCGAGCAGCGGCTCGATCGCCCGGTCGATCGCGGCGAGCTCTTCGGGCGACAGCCCCTGCAGCCGTTCCGCGAGCCAGGCGGTCCGCCGGCGCCGGACCGAGCGCAGCGCACGAACGCCCTTCGGCGTGAGCGCCAGCCGGATCCTGCGGGCGTCGTGGTGTGAGCGTGTGCGAACGACGAGGCCGGCCTTCTCGAGTCGATCGAGGTACCGCGACATCGCCGGCGCCGAGATCCCTTCGCGCGCGGCGAGCTCGCGCACGCCCAGATCCGGATAGGCACGGATCTGAGCGAGGAGCGCGGCCTGCCCGCCCGTAACCCCCTCCGCGTGTGCTTCTCGCCGCAGGTAGCGGTTCAGGTGCAAGAGCACCGGCCGGAGGCGATTCGCTAGCTCGACTGAATCGACCACGGCAACTGGCATTTCGTTACCTATGGTAACGAAATTAGGTGGCTCCGCTAGTGGCCCGACGCGCTACCCGCGGCAGCGCGAGACCGCATCTGCGTACGCGCTCTGGTCGCTCTCGCCACCCCACACCCCGCCGACCTTGAAGTCGGGCTCGCCGAGGAGGACGCCGTCCGCGCGGTCGTAGAACTCCTTCACGTTTTCGAGCCCGATCCCGCTACCGATCAACACGGGAAGCTCCACGGCCTCCTTCACCGTCTCGAGGCGCTCGAAGGTTGGCGGGATCGGGCTGCGGGGACCGGAGACGATCACCGCGTCGACGCCTCCGCGCTCGGCGAGATCCTGGGCCGCGTACTCGATCGGGACGTCGAACAGCGGATGCGCGTGCTTGACGTGGACGTCTCCGAAGATGAGGACCTCGGAGCCGAGCGCGCGGCGCAGGCGCGCCAGCTCCGCAGCGCAGCCCTGGATGATGCCCTGGTCGGCGACGTACGCGCCGATGACGATGTTGCAGCGGATGAAGTCCGCGCCGCAGACGTGTGCGATGGACAGCGCCTCGATGCACGCGTTCCGAAGGATGTTCACTCCGACGTGCATCGAGGTCGCCCGCCGGACCTCCGTCACGAGTACCGCCATCGCGGCCACGGTCGCCGCGGGGACGTTGTCGCGGAAGAGAGGCACGTCGCCGACGTTCTCGACGATGCAGGCGTCGAGGCGGGCAGCCTCGAGCTTCCCGGCCTCCGAGAGCGCGAACGCGACGAGCTCGTCCATCGTCTTGTCGTTCGCCGGCGCCGCCGGAAGGGCAGGCATGTGGATCATCCCGAGGATCGGCTTCCGGCGAAGCAGGCCGCGCACGCGTCGATCCTATTGCCGTCAGCCGCTCTCACGTGACCTGGACGTACGTCGAGGTCCCGCCTGCACCTCCGTCGAGTTTCGTATCTGGAGGCTTGCGCCCGGTACCGAATTCGTGCGTACGATGACCGGTTAGCGCGGGTCGCGCGAACGTGCAGGAGGGGGGAGATGGTCCGCGAGCAACCCAGTTGCCGTGCAGGAGCGTTCGCTCCCCTCGCCTGGTCCGGTCGCGCGCACGGCTCGCGCTCGTGGCCGTCGGCGATCGTCGGGACCACCCACCCCGCGTCGCCGGTGTCCGGCCGGGGCGAGCGACTCAGTCGCTAGCGCCCGAACAACGCTGCGCGCCCGGTGTCGCTCTCTCCCGCGCCGGGCGCGCAGCGTTCCCCCGACGGCGTTTCCGCCCGTCTCCGCTCGGGAAGCCGACACGAAAGGGAACGAGCCAAGGAGGACGCATGGCAGCCACCGAGACGAGTACCCCGCAGAGCGGTACGAAGGACAAGAACTACAATCTGATCACCGTGCTGCACCTGTGTCTCGAGCACGTGTGGCGGCTCGAGCAGTATGCGGCTGACGCCGAGCGCGAGGGCGACAACGACCTTGCGCAGCTGTTCCGCCGGATGCAGGAGCACAGCCGCCGCGGCGCCGAAGAGTCGAAGCGGCTTCTGGAGCCGCGGCTGCGCGAGGAGCTCGGCAGCAGCTAGACGTAGCCCGCACGCGCCGGTCAGAATCCGGCGGTGATCGAGCGTCGCGCCCGTCGTGTCATCCAGGCGGTCGCGGCGCTCGCCGTCCTTCTGCACCTGTTCGGCTGAGTGGGACCGCCGCCGCATCTCACGGGAGAGCCGATCACGGCGCGCCGTGGGTTCTTCTGGATCGAAGGCGACACGGTTGCGCTCCCGCACGGACGGGTGCCGCGCGGCGCGATGTTCGTCCAGTGGGAGGCGCCGCCCGACGTCACGAAACCGTGGCCGATCGTGCTCGTGCACGGCGGCGGCGGGCAAGGTACGGATTGGCTCGGTACGCCGGACGGACGCCCGGGGTGGGCGACGTACCTCGTCAAGGAGGGGTACGCCGTCTACGTCGTCGACCGGCCGGGACACGGACGCTCTCCGTTTCATCGGGACCTCCTCGGCGCAAACGGCGGGCCGTTCACTCAGGAGCTGGTGTCCGCGCTCTTCACCGATGCGGCCAACGGGCCGTTGGCGCACCCGACCGCCCACCTGCACACCCAGTGGCCGGGGAACGGCGACCCGGACGATCCGAGCGTGCGGCAGTTCGCCGCGGGCAGAGAGGCGATGCTCGCCGACACGAGCGCCGCGCACGCCCTCGAGCGCGAGCGTGGGGCCGCGCTGCTGGACGAGATCGGGCCGGCGATCCTGCTGACGGCGTCGGCCGGTGGCCCGATGGGCTGGCTGACGGCAGACGCACGGCCGTCGCTCACGAAGGCGGTCGTCGCCGTCGAGCCGCTCGGCCCGCCGTTCCTCGTGAACGACGAGCTCGGCATCTCGCTCGACTGGGGCCTGACGGCCGCGCCGCTGACCTTCGAGCCGCCGGCCGCCGCCTCGGGGGCTCTCCACGACGGGCAGCCGCGGACGCTGCCGGCGCTGGCGGGGACGCCGATCGCCCTGGTGTCGGCCGAAGCCTCGCTCTTCGCGGACTCGATCCCCGCGACGGCCGCCTTCCTGGAGCAGGCGGGGTGCCGCGTCGAGCGGATCGCGCTGGCAGAGCACGGAGTTCACGGCAACGGGCACCTGATGATGATCGAGCGAAACAACCGGGAAGCGCTTGCTCCAATCCTGCGCTGGCTGGAAGAGACCGCGTAGGGTCCCGTTCCGTGGCGGCACCGAGCTTCGGCATCTTCGACCACATCGAGGGCATCCCCGGGACCCCGACCCACGAGCTCTTCCGGGACCGCCTCGAGCTGATCAAGCTGGCGGACGAGGCCGGGTTCGCCGGTTTCCATCTGGCCGAGCACCACGGCTCGGACCTGTGCCTCGCGCCGAATCAGGAGGTCTTCATCGCGGCGGCGTCGCAGATCACGAAGCAGATCCGGCTCGGCCCGATGGTCAAGCTGCTCCCGCTCCACCACCCGGTTCGGATCATCGAGGACATCTGCGTGGCCGACCACCTGACGCAGGGCCGCTTCGACTTCGGCGTCGGCCGCGGCGTCGCTCCGATCGAGCACGCCTGGTTCGGCAGCGACTGGACCCAGGGCAGGGAGCGGTTCGAGGACGTTCTCGGGATCATCTGCGACGCCTTCGCGACGGGTGAGATCTCGAGCGCGAACAGCAAGTACTACGACTTTCCGACGGTTCCGCTGGCGACGAGGCCGTACCAGGAGGTGATTCCGTTCTGGTACCCGGGCAACCCCGTCGTCGCTGGCCGGCACGGGATGAGCCTGATGTGGGCGGGACCGGTCGACCAGAGCGTCTACGACAGCTACGTCGAGAGCTGGCAGCAGCATGAGGGCGGCACGCTGCGGCTCGAGGGCCCGAACGGGCGGCCGCGAGTCGGCTGCACGATGATCGTCGCGATCGCGCCCACGGAGCGCGAGGCGCTGGACATCACGCGCCGCGGGATGGACGGCCTCGTGCGGCGGGCGGAGCACGTGCACCTTCACGACCACCTGATCCTGCCGCCGGAGCAATGCGAGGCGGCCCTCGGGCCGCTGCGCAGCATCCTCGCGCACATCGAGGACGCGATTGCGTTCGGTGCCGGTACGGCCAATCAGATTGCGGAGCGCTTCGCGGCGCTCTTGGAGCCCGGGCTCGTCGACTACATCCTGCTCCAGGTCCCGACCGGCGACATGACCTTCGCCGAGGCGCGGCGAACCGTCGAGCTGTTCGCGTCCGAGGTCAAGCCGCAGCTCGAGCGGCAGTTTCTCGCCGTATAGCTCCCGTCAGAGATCGGCGAGCCTGCGGAGGGCTTCGCGCAGCTCCGTGCGGCCGCGCGCGGTCAGGTTGCGCGCGACGAGCTGGTCCAGCTCTCTGAGCGTCGCCTCCGCGACCGGCCGGAAGCTCTTCCCGCGCCTCGTGAGGAAGACGAGCGCGGCCCGACCATCCGTGGGGTCGGGCCGGCGCTCGACGAGGCCGTCCCGCTCCACCAGGCGCACCATCGTCGTCATCGTCTGCTTGCTGAGCCGAGCACGCGCCGCGAGCTCGCTCATGCGCAGGCCGTCCTCCTCGAACAGGGGGACCAGGATCGATCCGTACGACGGCCGCACATCGGAGTAGCCGGCTTCGACGAAGCGCTCGTACAGGAGCTCGTTCCAACGCTGGCTCGCCTTCGCGAGCAAGAACCCGAGGTTGCCTCTCGTCACGGAATTTGATCTTATATCGGACTAACTGGTACGATAGCTGACCAGTCTGACGACAGAATGGAGGAGCAATGAAGGCACAAAGCCCAGAGCAGGTGATCGAGCTGTTCGCGTCGGCGGTGAGCCGGGGCGACGTCGCCGGTGCCCTGACGCTGTACGACCCGAATGCGACGTTTGCACCTCAACCGGGCGAGTGGGTGCGCGGCGTCGACGCGATTCGCGGAGCCCTCGAGCAGTTTGCCGCACTGAAGCCGACGCTGACCGGCGAGATCACCAAGGTCGTGGCGGCCGGCGACGTCGCGCTGGTGATGAACCGGTGGCAGCTCACGGGCACGGGGCCGGACGGCACGCCCGTCGCGATCGCCGGCCACAGCGCAGATGTCGTGAGGCAGGACGCGGACGGCGGCTGGCGGGTGCTCATCGACGACCCCTGGGGCAGCAGCTGAGGCGCCGCGGATTCGCCACGAAGCCGGCACGAACGCTCTGGCACGGCGGGCTGTCGGAGCAGGCGCTCGAAGCGGTGCGTCGCGCACGCGATCTCGGCGTCCGCGACATGGAACAGCTCAGATTCGTGTCTCCAGCGCTTGATCCACGAGCTGGATCGTGTCGTTCAGGACCTCGTCCTGCCGTGGCAGGGCGCCGAGCGTCCGCACGGCCTGGAGCGACTTGTAGAGAAGGGCAAGTTGGCCGAGGCTGAGCGTCAGCACGTAGGCCTGCTCGTCCGCGTTGTCGTGCGTCGAGCCCGCCGTGGTCGGCGCGCCGACCGGTCCGATGTCGCGCGGCCGGCTCCTGTGCAGGTGGAAGTCGATCCTTCGACTGGAAGGACGACGTACTCGTGCACCGGCGTGGAGGAACCTGGCCCGTGGCACGACGCTTAGCTTCTCGTCGGAGTCCTAGATCCCTACGGAGGTGGATGCCTGACGTAGCCTCCTGGCCGTGCACCGGCTCACGAAGGAGCAGGCTCGCCGGATCGCCGTCCGCGCCCAACTGCTCGATGCTCCGCGGCCGACCGATCTGCTCGCGGTCGTCGAGCGGCTGACGTTCCTCCAGATCGATCCGACGCCGGCGATCGCACCGAGCGCAGACCTCGTCGCGTGGACCCGGCTCGGCTCGACCTACCGGCCCGGCCACCTCAGGCAGGCACTCGAGGAGGACGGGACGCTGTTCGAGCACAACGCGCTGGTGCGCCCGATGGGTGACGTCGGCCTCTATCTCGCCGGCGCGACCGAGTGGCCGCCGTGGGAGCGCACGCGTACCTGGCTCCGGGAGAACGACCGCTTCCGGAGCGAGATCCTGGAACTGCTTGGCCGCTCCGGGCCGCTGACCTCGCGCGACATTCCCGACACGTGCGTCGTTCCGTGGGCGTCGACCGGATGGACGAACAACCGGAACGTCACGCGAATGCTGGAGTGCCTGATGATGCGCGGCGAGGTCGCGATCGCCGGACGCGTCGGGCGCGAGCGGCTGTGGGATCTTCCGGAGCGGGTCTATCCGGCGGGCGTGGTCGTCCCGACCGTCGAGGAGGCGTCCCGGATCAAGAACGAGCGCCGGCTCGCAGCGCTCGGCATCGCTCGGCAGAGGACGCCCGTCACGCCGATGGAACCGGCCGACGTCGGCGAGGCGGGCGAGCCGGCCGTGGTCGAGGGCGTGAAAGGCGAGTGGCGCGTCGATCCGAGCCTGCTCGACAACGGCTTCGAGGGGCGGACGGCGCTGCTCTCCCCGTTCGACCGGCTCGTCCACGACCGGGTCCGCGCACAGGAGCTGTTCGACTTCGAGTACACGCTCGAGATGTACAAGCCCGCGGCCCAGCGCCGTTGGGGCTACTTCGCCCTGCCGATCCTCCATCACGACCGGCTCGTCGGAAAGGTCGACGCGACCGCCGATCGCAAGGCGTCGGTGTTGCGGGTGCAAGCGCTCCACGAGGACGTCGAGTTCACTCGCGCGATGACGAAGGCGGTGCAGACCGAGCTTCACGATCTGGCGTCCTGGCTCGGCCTCGACGCGATCGAGCCCCGCTTCTAAGCCCTCGTTCGGGTGGTGGCGCCCGGGCGTCGCGGCGGTTAGCGTTGCCGAGTCGTGTCGTCGGGCCGTGGCGCGCATGGGTGGCCTCTGAAGCCGTTCGACCGGCAGCACCCTGTCCGCGGCTCGTTCGGAGATCCGCGAATCGGGCCGGGCGGCGGCAAGGCGTTCCATTTCGGAGTGGACGTCTCGGCCCTCGACGGAACGGCGGTGTTTGCGGTCAACCCGGGCCGGGTCTCGGTCGACCACCAGAACATCACGGTGGTCGAGGTGGAGGGTGCGCGGGAGCACTCGTACTGGCACGTCGTGCCGGCAGTCCGAAACGGCGCTCGGGTCGCGCGCGGCGAGCTGCTCGGCCGGATCGCGAAGGGCTGGGGTCATGTGCATTTCGCCGAGCGGCGCGGAGATGCGTACTGGAACCCGCTGCGCCGAGGCGCGCTGACGCCGTACCAGGACTTCGGCGCTCCCGTCGTGTCGCGGATCGTGCTGTCGCGCAACTACCAGGCGCTCTTCGGGCGTGTCGACGCGATCGCCGAGACGTTCGACCATCCGCCCCTCTCGGCGCCGCAGCCGGCGTGGCACGGGATGCCTGTGACGCCGGCGCTCGTGCGCTGGCGGCTCGTTCGCGGCGGGCGCGCGGTCGTGCCCTGGCGGGTCGTCTTCGACTTCCGGAAGTCCTTCGTCCCGCACGTCAAGGGGAAGCCGGCCAGCGACGTCAACTTCAAGAGGGTGTACGCGCCGGGCACGCGGCAGAACCACCCGAACGCGCCCGGCCTCT
The DNA here is from genome assembly GCA_035274625.1 of Gaiellaceae bacterium. Lineage (GTDB taxonomy): Bacteria > Actinomycetota > Thermoleophilia > Gaiellales > Gaiellaceae > DATBLE01. The sequence goes on along the minus strand of DATENZ010000052.1, from coordinate 9,733 downwards.
TCCGGGTCTGGCTCGCGCGCGGATTCGACACGCGCCCGTTCCCGGACGGCAACTACCGGCTGGACGTGGAGGCTGCCGACATTCGCGGGAACGCCTCGCGCGGGCACCTCGTCGTCACCCTCGTCAACGAGCAACGAGAGCTTTGAACGAGCAAGGACGGGAGCGACGGGACTCGAACCCGCGACCTCCGGCGTGACAGGCCGGCGTTCTAACCAACTGAACTACGCCCCCAGCTCGCGACAGTCTAGCCGCGCCCAAGCTCCTCCTCCATGTCGCTCCTCCCCGCTCGCCCAACGGCGTCGCCCTAGGCAGACGCGGTCGAGTGCACTAGGGTCGCGCTGTGCAAGCCGCTGACTACGGTCACTGGCGATGATGCGCGGGGTGCCCGAGGCCAAGATCGGCCTCGTCGTGGAACGGATGGCGCCCAAGCTCGACATCCTCATCAACGGCTCGACGGGCGTGAACCTGAACCGGGCGGAGCAGAGCGCCTGCGTCGCCGCGCCGCCGCCCGCCCGGCACGCGCGCGCCAGCCACGCCGCGCGTACGAAGCGACGCGGACGCAAGCCGGCCGCGCCGCCGCCCGTGCCGCGCGTCGAGCTGCTGACGCCTGCGGACGTGGCGAGGCTGAAGGCGCGGCAGCCGAAGCGGGCCAAGCCGCCGAAGGTCGACTTCAGCCTGTTCGTGCAGCTCAGCCAGGACCTCGACCCGTCGCTTCGCGGCAAGGCGATGGAGGACGTCGAGAGGTTGACGCGCCGTGCCCGCTGGAAGCAGGACACCGCGGCAGTCGAGGTCACCGGTGCGAACTTCAACCGCCTGCACGCGGTGCCGGGCGTGTCCTATGTCGAGCCGGGGCAGGCGCTGCACGCGCCGGAACCGACCGTGGCGGGGGCGCGCGGCGCGCCGCCCTCAGGCCTGCGGCAGGTCGTCTCCGAGAGCCGAAGGCATCGCTACGGCCGCGACGTTCTCGTCGGGATCATCGACGTCGGCGGCTTCGACTTCGCCCACCCCGACTTCGCCGCGCCCGGCGGCGGTACACGGTGGGTCGCGATCTGGGATCAGGGCGGCACCGCTCGGCCCTCCCCGGCGGAGGGACGCGCGAGCTCACGTTTCGACGCTCTCGACTACGGCGCCGAGATCCTGAAGACGCACATGGACGCGGCGATCACGGCGGCGCCGGGCCTGGGCATGGCAGCCACCGGGCTCGAGCCGCAGTCGGTGACGACGCCGGGGTCGCACGGAACGCACGTGGCGTCCATCGCCGCCGGAAACCGGGGCGTCGCGCGGCGTGCCCACCTCGCCGGGGTGCTCGTCGCGCTCCGCCCCGAGGACCTGCTGATCTCGTCGAGCTTCTACGACTCGACCCGCATCGCCGACGCGGTCGACTACCTCCTGGCGCTGGCGGCCGAGCTCGGAGACCGGCAGGGACCGCTGCCGGTCTCGATCAACATCAGCCTCGGGACGAACGGCCACGCCCACGACACCTCGAGCGCGATGGCGCGCTGGATCGACAACGCCCTCACGACGCCGGGACGTTGCGTCTCGGTCGCCGCCGGCAACGCCGGGCAGGTCGAGCCGACGACGGCCACGGAACTCGTGATGGGCCGTATCCATGCGGGCGGAACCTTCGCTGCCACCGGCCTGCGCCACGAGCTCGGCTGGGTGATCGTCGGCGGCGAGATCGCGGACGTGTCCGAGAACGAGCTGGAGATCTGGTACGGGCCGCAAGACCGGATCAACGTCGAGGTCCGTCCGCCCGACGGCGACTGGATCGGCCCGATCCGGCCGGGCGAGCGGATCCGCAACCAGCCGCTCGGCAACGGCACCGTCCTCAGCGTGCACAGCGAGACGTACTACCCCGCGAACGGGGCGAACCGGATCTCGATTGCGCTGTCGCCCTTCTACGGCCCGGTCCGGAACGGCGTCCGCTCCGTCGCGCCGATCGCTCCCGGCGAGTGGCGCGTGCGCCTCACCGGCGTCGTGGTCCGGGACGGCCGTTACGACGCCTGGATCGAGCGGGACGATCCCCGGCAGATCGATCCGGCGGGAAGGCTCTGGCGGTTGCCGTCGTTCTTCGCGCCCGGCTCCTACACCGCCGACCGCATGATCAGCTCGCTCGCCTGCGCGGAGCGTCTGCTCGCGGTCGCGAACGTCGACTCCGCTCGAAACATGGCCCACGTCACCTCGAGCCGCGGGCCGACGCGCGACGGTCGCTTCAAGCCCGACGTGGCCGCCGACGGCACCGAGATCGTCGCCGCCGGGGGCTTCGACCGTGAGCGCCCCTGGATCGCGATGACGGGGACCAGCATGGCGAGCCCGTACGTGTGCGGCGTCGCGGCGCTCATGCTGGGGATCACGCGCGAGCTGACCTCGGCCCAGATCATCGGGATCATGCGGACGACCTCTGCTCCGCTCGCAGGCCATGACTTCGCGTGGCGCAACGACACGGGCTTCGGCCTGATCGACGCCGCGAGGTGCGTCGAGGAGGCGGTAGTCTACGAGCAGGCGAGCCGGAAGAGCAACCGGTGAAGCTGCGGGTCTTCTACGCCACCGACGGCGACTGCCTGCTGCTGACGTCGAGCGACAAGCGCCACCTGCTCGTCGACGGCGGGCGTGGCGACAGCTTCGAGACGCAGACGTGGCCGGTGCTGCAGGCGCTCGCGAAGGCGAAGCGGCCGATCGACCTTGTCGTCGTCAGCCACATCGACGCGGATCACATCTCCGGGATCCTGTGGCTGATGAAGGTGGCTGCGGCCTGGGCGGTGTACGACTACCAGACGACCACGGGCGGCAACCCCGCCTTTCCCGAGCCGGCGACGACCCGGCCCCCGGCGATCGGCGGGCTCTGGCACAACTCCTGGCGGGCGCAGCTCGGTGACCTCGCAGAGCCGATCGAGGCGTACCTCTCGCGGGTCGGCCCGGGCCTGCAGGCGGCGGTCGTCGACCGCTCGACGATCTCCGCTGCCGCGCTGGAGCTGATCGATGCCGTCGAGGAGCTCGCGGAGAGCATTCCGCAGGGGATCGAGCTGCTGCGCGTCGTCGACGACGAGACCCCGATTCCGCGGAACAAGCCGTTCGGCAAGCTCGTGCTGCTCAAGAACCCGCCGCACGTCGAGACCCTGGGCAAGGTCGAGCTCACCGTGATCGGGCCGGCTCGAAAGCACCTGGAGACGCTGCGGGAGGAATGGCAGGAGTGGCTCGGCGGGCTGGCGGGATCCGCTCCGACGGGTCCTCCGCCGCAGCCGGGCGGCCCCGGGCTCGCCGCCGACGTCGGCCTGCCCGCCGCACCCGGCGGCCCGACCGAAGCCCAGCAGCTGGTTGCCTCGCTCGAGGCCGCGGTCAAGGTGATCGTCGTCAGCGATCCGTCCAAGGTGACGCCGCCGAACCGGGCTTCGATCACCTTGCTGGCCGAAGAAGACGACCGCACGTGCCTGCTCACCGGAGACGCGGCGGAGGAGGAGATCCTCGAGGGCCTTGATGCCGCAGGCCGCATCGTCGGCGGCCGGTTCTGGTGCAACGTCGTCAAGGTCCAGCACCACGGATCCGAGCACAACCTCAGCCAGGTCTTCGCCGGCACCGTTCTCGCAGACGACTACCTCCTGTGCGGCGACGGGGCCAGCGGGAATCCGGAAGCCTCGGTCGTCAAGACGATCATCGAGACTCGGCGGAAGGCCGACCCGAGGCCGTTCAGGATCTGGTTCAACTGCTCGCCCGAACGGACGCGACCCAACCGTCGGAAGGCACTCCGCGCGGCGATCAAGGAGGCGACGAAGGCTGCCGAGAAGCACGCCGGGATCACCGTCAACGTCCTCGCCGACGCGAAGGACTCCTTCGAGATCACGGTGTGAGTTAGCGGCCTCGAACCGCGAACGGCGGGAAGGAATCGCGTGTTGCCGTCGTTGACGGCAGACCGAGAGTGAACGAGCTCGCACGCCGCATCCAGCGCGTCTACCTGACCCTCCTCCTCGGGAACACGCTCGCGGCGTCGTTCATCTGGGGGATCAACACGCTCTTCCTGCTCGACGCCGGGCTCAGCAACCTCGAGGCCTTCGCCGCGAACGCCTTCTTCACCGCGGGGATGGTGCTCTTCGAGATCCCGACCGGGATCGTCGCGGACACGTGGGGGAGACGCGTGTCGTACCTGCTCGGGACGCTCTCGCTCGCAGGGTCGACGCTCCTCTACTACGTCCTCTGGCAGACGAACGCGCCGTTCTGGCCCTGGGCGATCGCCTCGATGCTGCTCGGCCTCGGCTTCACGTTCTTCTCGGGCGCAGTCGAAGCCTGGCTCGTCGACGCGTTGCACTTCGCCGGGTACGAAGGCGGCCTCGAGACGGTGATGGGTCGAGGCCAGATGGTCTCGGGCGCAGCGATGTTCGGCGGCTCCGTCGCCGGCGGGGCGATCGCACAGGCGACGTCGCTCGGCGTCCCGTTCCTGATGCGGGTCGGCGTGCTGGTCGTGATGTTCTTCGTCGCCTACCGGCTGATGGAGGACCTCGGCTTCACGCCCGAGCCGTCGCACCGCCCCCTCCAGGACATGCGCAACCTGCTGGACGGGTCGCTCGAGTACGGGCTGAAGAACCGACCTGTGCGCTGGGTGATGCTCGCGGCACCGTTCTCGTACGGCGTCGGGATCTACGCCTTCTACGCCCTGCAGCCGTATCTGCTCGAGCTGTGGGGCAACCCCAAGGCGTACACCGTCGCCGGCCTCGCCGCCGCGATCGTCGCCGCCGCCCAGATCGCGGGCGGTTACCTGGCGCCGTGGTTCCGGCGACTGTTCCGGAAGCGGACAACCGCGCTGATCCTGTGTGCGCTCGGGAGCGTGGGGATCCTCGCCGCGCTCGGGCTGACGAGCTCCTTCTGGGTCGCGCTCGCCCTGCTGACCGGCTGGGCGATGGTCTTCGCGGCGGAGATGCCGATCCGGCAGGCATACCTGAACGACATGATCCCGTCCCGGCAGCGCGCGACGGTGCTGTCGTTCGACTCGCTGATGGGAAACACCGGCGGCGTCGTCATCCAGCCGGTGCTCGGCAAGGCCGCGGACGTCTACAGCTACTCGACCTCACTCGTGATCGGGGCGGTCGTCCAGGTCGCCGCCGTGCCGTTCCTCACCGCTAGCCGCCGCGAGGGGGCGCCCGCGGACACGGCGACGACGATGGAGGAGGTGACGCCCGAAGCTCTCCCGGCGGAGCCTGCCGCCGTGGAGCCGGAACCGACGGGCTACGGGCCCCCGCGCACGTAGATCACCTGGCCGCTGACGAAGCTCGCGTCCTCGGAGCAGAGGAACGCGATCACGCCGGCGATGTCCTCCGGCTCGCCCACCCGCCCGAGCGGCGTCTGCTCGGCGGCGAACTTCTGGAAGTCCTCGAAGGGCACGCCGACGCGCTCCGCGGTCTGGCGCGTCATAGCCGTCGAGACGAATCCGGGCGCGACGCAGTTGACGTTGACGTTGAAGCGGCCGAGCTCGATCGAGAGCGTCTTCGTCATCGCCTGGAGCCCGGCCTTCGCCGCGGAGTAGTTCAGCTGGCCGCGGTTCCCGAGCGCCGAGACGGACGAGATCAGCACCATCTTCCCGCCGCCGTGCTGGGTCATGTGCGCCTGCGCGGCCTGCGTCGCCAGGAACGTGCCGCGCAGGTGGGTGGCCATGACCGCCTCCCAGTCGTCGTCGGTCATCTTGTGGACGAGGTTGTCGCGGATGATCCCCGCGCAGGTGACGAGGATGTCCAGGCCGCCGAGCTCCTCGACCGTCCGCGCGACCGCAGCCTCGACCGCGGCTCGCTGCGTCACGTCGGTCTCGAGCCGGAGCCCGTCGACGTCGTCGTCGAAGGCGAGGTCGGCGGCGGCGACCTGCGCACCCTCGGACGCGAAGCGGGCGACCGTGGCCTTGCCGATCCCACGACCTCCGCCGGTGACGAGCGCGACCTTTCCCTCGAAGCGCGGCACCCGCGTAGCCTATGCCGCCGTGCAGGAGACGCGCATCGCCATCCGTTGGCGCGATCTGGACGCCTACGCGCACGTGAACCAGGCGGTCTACCTCACCTACCTCGAGGAGACCGTCGACGACTGGCTGCGGGCCGTCCTCGGGCTGGGGCGCGGCGAGTTCTGGAACTACGTCGCCGCGCACGTCTCCATCGACTACCGCGCCGAGCTGCGGTACGAGGACCGTGAGGCGGTCGGGAGAGCCCGGGTCGAGCGGGTCGGGACGAAGAGCGTCACGCTCCGCGCCGAGCTGCACGCGGCCGACGGACGGCTCGCGGCCGAGGCCGAGCTCGTTCTCGTCGCGCGCGACGCGCAGACGGGCGAGTCGATCCCGCTGTCGGAGCGGGACCGGGCGGCGTTCGAGGCGGTCGCAGCCTGAGCCTCCGCGAGCACCTGGACGCGATGCTGCGCGGCGACGTCCCGCCGCCGCCGGTCTCGCAGCTCCTCGGGATCCGGCTGCTGTCGTTGGGCGACGGCGAGGCGGTGTTCGAGATGGAGGCTGCGCCCGAGCACGCGAACCCGATGGGGACGCTTCAGGGCGGGGTGATCTGCGCGCTCGCGGACGCCGCGATGGGGATCGCGTATGGGAGCCGCCTCGGCGACGGCGAGACGTTCACCACCGTCGAGCTGAAGATGAACTACCTGCGCCAGGTCGTCACGGGGAAGCTGACGGCGACCGGCCGCGTGCTGCACGCGGGTCGCACGATCGGGCTGACAAGCTGCGACGTCGTCGACGAGCAGGGCCGCCTCGTCGCCCACGCCACGAGCACGTGCATGACGCTGCGCGAAGCGCGTTAGGCTCGGACAACGCCGGATTATCGGCGTTAGGCTGAGCAATGTGCAGCTCCGCGACTCGCGGGTTGAGGCAGCGTTCCGCGACGAGGTGCGCTCCTGGCTCGCGGAGAACCTGACGGACGAGCTCAAGGGGCGGCGCGGCGGCGCCTCCCGCTTCGAGGAGTGGGGCCGTGAGTGGAGCCGGAAGCTCGGCGAGGCCGGGTACGCAGGCCTGACCTGGCCCAAGGAGTACGGCGGGGGTGGTGCGCCGTACTCGCACCAGGCGATCCTGATGGAGGAGCTCGCGCGCGCGCAGGCGCCCGGGCACATCGGTGTGATCGGCCTCGGGATGGCAGGGCCGACGATCATCGTCCACGGCACCGAGGACCAGAAGGCGCGGTACCTGCCGCAGATCCTCAGCGCCGAGGAGATCTGGTGTCAGGGCTTCTCCGAGCCCGGCGCGGGGTCCGACCTCGCGTCGGTGCGGACGCGCGCGGAGCGCCGCGACGGCCACTACGTGGTCAACGGCCAGAAGGTCTGGTCGTCGTACGCGCACCTCGCCGACCGGTGCATCCTCGTCGCCCTCGACGACCCGGACGCGCCGCGCTACCACGGGCTGACGTACCTGCTCGTCGACATGCACGCGTCCGGCGTCGAGGTGCGGCCGCTGACCCAGATCACCGGCGAGGCGGAGTTCAACGAGATCTTCTTCACGGACGTCGAAGTGCCGGCCGAGAACCTCCTCGGCGAGCCGGGTCAGGGCTGGCAGGTGGCGATGACGACGCTGATGCACGAGCGGGCGGCGCTCGGCTTCGCGCTCGCGGGCGCCTTCGAGGTCGCGGTCGGGAAGCTGCTCGAGCTCGCCCGCGGCCGCGAGGTGACCGACCGGCTGCGCGACCTGATCGCGCGCAGCTGGATCGAGCTGCAGGCGCTGAAGTGGACGAACTACCGGGCGCTGACGCGGCTGATGGAGACGGGCGCTCCGGGGCCGGAGGCGTCCGTCCCGAAGCTGCACTGGTCGGAGTCGAACCAGCGGCTCGGGAAGCTCGCGCTCGAGCTGCTCGGGCCGGAGTCGCAGCTGATGGAGGCCGACGCGTACTGGCAATGGATGCAGCTGCGCAGCCGCGGCAACACGATCGAGGCGGGCACGTCGGAGATCCTCCGGAACATCGTCGCCGAGCGAGTCCTCGGGCTCCCGAAGGGGCGGTAGTGCACTTCGCCTTCACGGCCGAGCAGGACGCGCTGCGGAGCGAGGCCCGTCGGTACCTGGAGGAGCGCTTCCCGGGGGAGCGGGTCGCCGAGCTCGCGGACTCGGACGAGGGCTGGGATCCGGCCTCGTGGGCGGAGCTCGCGGAGCTCGGCTGGCTGGGCGTTTCGGTCGCCGAGGACGAGGGCGGGGCCGGGCTCGGCTTCCTCGAGGAGGCGGTCCTGCTCGAGGAGCTCGGGCGCGCGCTGTATCCGGGGCCGTACTTCTCCACGGTTGTCCTCGCGCTGCCGGCGCTGCCGCCGGAGGAGCGCGCGCGGGTCGCGGCAGGCGGGGCGCGCTGGTCCGCGCAGGTGGACGGGCTCGTCCCCGACCTGGCGCTCGTGGATCGGGTGGTCACCGCCGGGGCCGCCGTCGCCGCAGAGGGCGAGACGGTGCCGACCATGGACTCGACGCGCCGGCTGGGACGCCTCGCGACGGCAGACGGCGACGCTCCGATCGACCGGCCGCGGCTCCGTGCCGCGCTCGCGGCCGAGGCCGTCGGCGTCGCCCAGCGCGCCCTCGAGTACGGGGTCGAGCACGCGAAGGGGCGGACGCAGTTCGGCCGCCCGATCGGCGTCTACCAGGCCGTCTCGCACTCGCTCGTCGACGCCTTCATGGCGACGGAGCTCGCGCGCTCGCTTGCCTACTGGGCCGCCTGGTGTGTCGCCGAAGGCGACGCCGAGCGCGCGACGGCCGCCGCCGCCGCGAAGTCGTTCGCCGCCGAGGCGGCGGTCGCCGCGTGCGAGCGGTCGATCCAGATCCTCGGCGGGATCGGCTTCACGTGGGAGCATCCGCTGCACCGCTACTACAAGCGCGCGCAGTGGATCCAGGCGTTCGACGGCTTTCCCGCGGTGCAGCGGGCGGAGGTCGCGGATCGCCTCCTCGCCTGAGCGGACGGTTCTCGTCACGGGCGCCTCGTCCGGGATCGGGGCCGCCTGCGCGGCTCGCCTCGCCCGTGCGGGCTGGCACGTCTACGCGGGCGTCCGGAATCCGGGCGATGCGCCCGCGGACGCAACCGAGGTGCTTCTCGACGTCACCGACCCTGCGGCGGTCGAGTCGCTCCGGTTCGAGCGGCTGGACGGGCTCGTCAACAACGCCGGCATCGCGGTCGCGGCGCCGTTCGAAGACCTGCCACTGGCCGAGCTCCGCCGCCAGCTCGAGGTCAACGTCGTCGGCCAGCTCGCGGTGACGAAGGCGGTGCTGCCCGCCGTGCGCGCCGCTCGCGGACGCATCGTCCTCGTCGGCTCGATCGCGGGCCGGAGCGCGCTCCCGTTCCTCGGCGCCTACGCGATCTCGAAGTTCGCGCTGGAGGCGATGGCGGACTCGTTCCGGGTCGAGGTCGCGCCGGACGGGATCGAGGTCGCGCTGATCGAGCCGGGCACGATCGCGACGGCGATCTGGACGAAGCCGCAGCCGCTCGCGGACGTCGTCTCGGAGCGGTACCGCGCGCGGGTCGAGGCGTTCCGCCGCGTCGCCGCCGCCCGGGCGGCGAAGGCGGTGCCGGCGGAGGAGGTCGCGCGCGCCGTCGAGCACGCCTTGACGGCGGCTCGACCGAAGACCCGGTACGTCGTCGGCCGCGACGCTCGCCTCCGCGCTCGGCTCGAGCAGCTGCCCGACCGGCTGCGCGACCGCGTCCTCGCCGCGTTGCTCCGCGGCTGAGACCGGGTTACCGTTTCGGCATGCGCGGCCAGATGATGGACTTCCAGTTGACGCTCCCCCACCTGCTGCGGCGCGTCGAGA
>DATENZ010000051.1:0-2414 GCA_035274625.1 Gaiellaceae bacterium | reverse complement strand
GCCGGCCGAGAGCCGGTCTGCGCGGTGCGCGAGCCGGTCGCCGAGGCCGACCTCGCCGAGAACCTCCGCGGCCCGGGCCTCGGCGCCGTCCGTGACGCCGCGGACGAGCAGTCCCAGCTCGACGTTCTCGCGTGCAGTCAGGTGCGGGACGAGGCCGGGCTCCTGGGTGACGAGCGCGACGTGCTCCCGCCGGACTGCAGCCACCTGGGCACGACCGAGCCGGCCGATCTCCCGGCCGCGCAGAACGACCTCGCCGCTCGTCGGGCGGTCGAGACCCGCGAGCAGGTGCAGCAGCGTGGTCTTGCCGCTGCCGGACCGGCCGACGAGCGCCGTGAAGGTGCCGCCGGCGAACGTGCGAGAGAGCCCGGAGACGACCGGGGCGCGCGCGCCCGGGAACGCCTTCGTGACGTCGCGCAGCTCCGCGAGCGCGTCGCCGGACGAGGCGTGCGCCCGGCCGCGTACCGCCGGCTGAAGCCGCTCGACGCTCCCGGCGACCGCGCTGGAGAGGACCAGCTCGCCGTCGCGGTGCTCGGCGCGCAGCTTGCCCGGCGACCCGATAGCGTCGAGCAGCGGATCCGGTAGCCGGACCCAGCCGGGCTCGGTGACGACGAGCGACGTGCGCTCGCCGGGTCGGCCCTCCTCGACCACCCGGCCGTCCCGGACGTAGACGAGGCGGTCGGCGATCTCTGCCGCCGCCTCGTCGTGGCTGACGATCAGCGCCGTGGCTCGCCGTTCCCGGACGAACTCCGAGATCAGGGCGTAGACCGTCTCGGCGCTTTCGGCGTCGAGCTCCCCGGCGGGCTCGTCGGCGAGCAGGAGGCGTGGACGGTGTGCGAGGGCGCCGCAGAGCGCAACCCGCTGCTGCTCGCCGCCCGAGAGCCGCCCCGGGCGGTCGTCGAGCCGGTCGCCGAGGCCGACCCGCTCGAGCAGGGCGGCCGCCCTCGACCGAGCTTCCGCCCGATGCACGCCGAGCAGCTCCAGGCCGAGGCCGACGGTGTGGACGCAGGAGAGGTCGGGAGAGAGAGCGCGCGCGTAGTGCTGATCGAGGAGGCCGAGGTTCTCGGCCCGGAACCGCGCCGCGGCGGCCGGCCCGAGGCTTCCGACGTCGGTTCCGAGAACGCGGGCGCTCCCGGCCGAGAGGGTGTCGAACGCGGCGACCGTCCGCAGCAGCGTCGTCTTCCCGGAGCCGCTCGGCCCGAGGACGACGACGACCTCACCCTCCGCGACCTGAAGGGTCAAACCCTGGAGCGCAACGGCCGTGCCGGCCGTCGAGCGATGGATGCGAAACGCGTTCCTGACGTCGATCGCCGCGGTCACTCGAGGCTCCACGACGCTCGCTCCGGCCGGTCGGCTCGAAACGCGCCGAGCGAGGTTCCCTCGGCGACGAGCAGCGCGGCCACCGCCAGCGCGCCGACGCCCAGACCCGAGACGAGCCAGGCCGGGTCGAAGCGGAGCGGCGGCTCCGGAACATCGGTCGTGCCCGAGACCCGGACGAGCGAGACGACGAGCTGCGCGAGGAGGGCCCCGAGGCCTGCACCGCCCGCCAGGCCGAGACCGACGAGCAGCACGCTCCGCGTGCGCAGCTGCGAACGGAGGCTGCCCGGCGAGAGCCCCTGGGCCTCGAGGTCGAAGAAGTCGCTGCGCTCGTCGCGGAGCTCGCTGATCACCCCGACCCAGAAGCCGAGGACCGCCAGCGCCAGCGCGACGATTCCCGCCGTGCCGAGCGCGAGCGCGGTCGCGTGGGCGAGCGGATCGTCCGCCAGCTGCCGCTCGATCGCGGACCGGGAGTCGACGACGAGGCTCGAGAACGGCGGTCGGCGCAATCCCGCTGCGACCGCCGCTCGACCGCGCGGAGCCGCGAGCCAGACCTCGTTCGGCGTCCCTTCCCCGGGCGCACCGGCGCCGATCGCCGTCGACAACCAGGCGCCGGCCGCCAGAACGAACGGCGAATCGGACGGGACGCCCGGCAGCCGGGTCGCGATCCCGACGACCCTGGCCGGCACCTGGACGTCCTGGAAGTCGAGCACCGTCTGCCGGCCGACGCCGCCCGCCGCACGGGCGATATCGCGGGAGACGACCACGGGCATCGACCGCTTGTCGGTTGCCTGCGCGGGCCGGAAGAACAGGCGCGCACTCGTGTCCTCGAAGGCGAAGCTGATCGTCGTTCGCGCGCCCGCTTGCGTGACTTCTCCCCCGGCAGCCAGCGTCCAGCCGCCCAGGTTCGAAACCGCCCGGCTGCCGTCCGCGACGAGCTTGCCCAGCGTGAGCACGCCGGAAGGCGCGGCCGAGACCTCGCCCTCGGCCTCCTGATGGGCATGCGTGAACGCCTCGTTCTCCGGAAGCCGTAGCTCCAGACCGAGCACGCGCCGACTCGACGGCGGCAGCGTCCCAGAAAGCGTTTGCGAGCCGGGGCG
>DATENZ010000050.1:0-13147 GCA_035274625.1 Gaiellaceae bacterium | reverse complement strand
GCACGGGTGGCGAGGTCCGCTCCGGCCGCTCTGGCTGGTGCGCGGTCTGTCGCGCGCCGCTTCAAGACGGTCGAGGCGCGCGCGCTCTTCGCGGGCCTCGCGGCTCACTCCGTGCTCCCGCTCGACCGGCGGCCGAGCTCGGCATTCGGCCTCGCGCTCGCCGCCGCCGGCCACCGGACAGGCTGGGGCTTCCCGCGCGCCGGCGCGCAGGCGATCACGGATGCGCTCGCCGCCGAGCTGCGCAGGCTCGGGGCGCAGCTGCACGTGTCCAGCCCCGTCGACGAGATCCCGGCGGCCGACATCGTGCTGGCCGACGTGATGCCGGCGGAGCTCCGCCGGATCGCGAAGCTGCCGGAGCGGTACGACCGCGCTCTCGGCCGCTACCGGCACGGGCCCGCGGCCTTCAAGCTCGACTGGGCGCTCGACGGCCCCATCCCCTGGACGGCGCCGGAGACCGCGCGCGCAGCGACCGTCCATCTCGGCGGGACCTTCGAGGAGATCGCGGAGTCGGAGTGGGGTGCCTGGACGGGCCGGGCCGTGGAGCGGCCGTTCGTCCTCCTGGCGCAGCACACCCTCTTCGATACATCGCGCGCGCCGGAGGGCAAGCACACGGCATGGGCCTACTGCCATGTCCCGAACGGCTCCCGCGAGGATTTGACCGAGCGGATCGAGGCGCAGGTGGAGCGCTTCGCCCCCGGCTTCCGCGACCTCGTCCTTGCGCGCTCGGTCACCACGCCTGCCGACTTCGAGGCGCGCAACCGGAACCTCGTCGGCGGTGATTTGAGCGGCGGCGCGATGGATCTCCCGCAGCTCCTGACGCGTCCCGTCCGACGGCTGAACCCCTACCGGACGCCGCTTCCCGGCGTGTACCTCTGCTCGTCGGCGACGCCGCCGGGCGGCGGCGTCCACGGGATGTGCGGGTACTCCGCAGCGCGGATCGCGCTCAAGGCGCACACCTAGTGCGCGGCGCCCTTGCCCTGATGGTGCTCGTTGGAGCACTGAGCGCCTGCGGCGGCGGCGGTCGCTCGGGGTGGTCGGACGCCGAATGCCGCCGGGAAGCGGCAAACCTCGCCGACCGGGCGGACTTGATGATCCGCCACTACGCGGGCGCGGTGTACCCGGCGGACGTGGCGTACCTACTGTTCCGCAACGGCCTCTCGCGCTACGAGGCGGGCCGGTGCGACCCGGGGTTCGTCGGCGATGCCCTCGAGCGGCGGCTGACGCCCGAGCAGCGCCGGCGCTTCGTCGAGCTACTGCCGACGGCGATGGCGCGGTCGGTCCGCGTGGCGCTTCAGGGCTGAATCGCGGCAGGATCGATCACTTCGAAGTCGGATCCCTTCACGCGGCCGAGCGTGTGCAGGTCGTCGTTCGACCAGCGGGGATCCGGCGCGCCCGAGATGTACCAGCTCGAGCCGTTGTCGGCGACCATCATCCCGTAGCGCTTCAGCGCCTCGAGGACGACACGGGCCTGGGGCGGGAAGCCGCTCGTGTCGAAGCTCCCGCGTAGACGCACCCGCAGCCCCATCGGCGGCAGGTCGGGGTCGGTGAGGCTGCTCGCGTAGTGCCGGGCCGGGTAGACGTAGGCGCGCCGAGAGCGCTGGACTGTGAAGCGCAGAGCGTGGTCGATGCTGCCGGCGACGACCTCCTCGTAGCGGGCGAGGCCGGGAAGAATCGACAGACCCGCCGCGTCGGCGGAGGTCCAGCCGGCAGGGCGCAGCGCGTTGGAGCTGAGGCTCCAGATCGCGCCCGAGCCCGCCCGCCAGCCGCTGCTCGTCTTCCGGACCGCGAAGAGCTCGTAGAGCCGGCACGCGCTCGTGTCGACGACGAGCAGGTGCCGGTCGCTCCCGTACTCGATCTTCGGCTTGCGGGGCAGCGGATACGGCCCGGCGTCGCTCTCGTCGGCGTAGTCGAACCGAACGCGGACCTTCTTCTGCGCCGCCGTGACGAGGTTGTAGGGGATGCCGATCGGGCCCCCGTCCCACGTGCCCGAGCCGAAATCAGCGTGCAGGCCGGCTCCGGTCCCGATCGTCGCGATGACCGCCGCGGAGTTCGGAGCGAGCGGCAGCGAGTCGACACGCCGGTTCCAGGGGTTGTCGGCCGGGAAGACGGAGCAGCCGGCGACGGAGTGAGGTCTGCGAGCTCCGCCGGCTGCGATGCCCGCCAGTGCCAGTACGAGCGCGAGCGCGACGGCGGCGAACGGCCTCACGTCAGCTGCCTGTACGTGGGGTCCGCGCCGCCCCAGAGCTCGAGGCCGGGCTCGAGCGGAACCCACCGGTAATGGAACACGAACCCTGCGTCGTCCCCGGAACCCTTCACGACGTGCTCGAAGCTATCGGGTGTCTCGGTCTCCGGGCATACCTCGAAAGCGTGATTTTCGTAGCGGGAACGGTTGACCCAGTCGCCGAGGACCGGGATCTCTCGCAGGATGCGCACCCGCTCGAGCCCCGCCTCCTCGCCCAGCTCCCGCAGGAGGCACTGCTCGAGCGTCTCGCCTCGGTCGACGCGTCCCGCCGGCACCTGCACGCCTGCCTCCGGCCGGTCGCGATCCTCGAAGACGAGCAGCTCCTTGCGGCCGTCGCGCTCGCGCGTGACGTACGCGAGGACGCGCTGTCTCACCCCTGCTTCAGCGATGCCTTGTAGGCGCGCTTCGCCGACTGGTAGGCGGCGAGCGCCTCCGGCGAGTCGACGTCGCCGAGCGTGGGATGGTCGGGCACGAGGCCCTGGGCGGCGACGACGCCGAAGCGCTTGGCGAGCACCGAGCCGAGCGCCTTGATCTTCATCTCGCCGAAGCCGGGCAGGTCGCCGATTCGGCGGCGGAGGTCGTCGGCGTCCGCGGCTTCCGACCAGAGGCGCTCGGCGTGGCCGCCGTACCGATCGGCGACGTGGACGGCCAGGTCCTGCACCCGCGCCGCCATCGTCCCAGGGAAGCGGTGAATCGCAGGCTTCTCCCGGAACGCCTGCTCGAGCGTCGCGGGGTCGGTCGCCGCGAGCCGGCCGGCGTCGAGCGTGCCGATCCGCTGCTGCAGCTTGAGCGGGCCGGAGAAGGCGGTCGGGACGGGCACCTGTTGGTCGAGCGCGAACCCGATCAGCAGGGCCATGGGCTCCTGCGCCAGCAGCGCGTCGGCCTCGTCGTTGCCGGTGAAGTGCAGGCGGTCCGGCATGCGGTTGATCCTAGTCGGCGAGGGTGGCGCTGAGCCGCTCGACGTCGGCGCGCCAGATCTCCTCCGGCACCGGCGGCAGCACGTCGTCCCAGACTGCGACGAGGCTCGTGCGCAGCTGCTCGAAGCGCGCGGGCCGCGCCATCAGCCACCAGTGGAGGTGCTCGGAGCCGTCGCCGTAGCGGCAGACGTGCACGTTGCCGATCTCGCCCAGGGAGCGCACGGCTCGCTCGACGCGCGCGAGCTGCGGGCCGAGGTCCTCCGCCAGCTCGGCCGGCAGGTCCGGGAGCCCGGCATAGTGCTCGCGGGTCTCGAGCATCGCCACCATCGGCAGGCCCGAAGGGCCGAGCGCTCGGACGCGCCACCGGTCGTTCGTCCAGATGTACGCGTCGTCGGGCGCCTGGCACCGCCAGCAGTCGACGCCGCCCTCGCCGAGGAGCGGTGGTTCGTGCTCGAGCGGCGGCTGCAGGTCGCGAGGCTCCGGCGGCCCGCGGAACGGCCAGGCCTCCCACGTCTCGACGGGCGGGACGCGCAGCGCGCCCGCCGCGCGTGCGTGCAGCTCCTCCGGCGTCTCCGGCACGTCAGCTCCCGTCGTCGTCGACGAGGCGGAAGCGCTCGGCGACGATGACCGTCTCGTCCGTGACGCGCCAGTCCGGGTCGCCGAGGAACGCGCGCGTCTCGTCGGCGTGAGAGTGCCAGAAGCGTTCGTGCGCTTCGCGCCACTCGGCGACGGTCGTGAACCCTTCGCCTTCCTCGATCGCGAACTCGAGGTTGACCTCGTCGACGCGGATTACGCGAACCTCCGTCGTCTCGATCACCCCGACGGGCTGATCCGCCGAGTCGACGACCCGGAAGCGCTCGCCGACGCGAGGCAGCTCGTGCCCGTCCCGCTCGTAGTCGCTCAGGAGCCCACAGGTCGACGTCTTCTCGCCGCGCAGGATCGCCGCGACGAGCTGGTCCCGCAGGGGGCCGGGGAACGCGAAGTAGGCGGTCCTCACGGGCCGAGCCTATAACTGGCCAAATCGAACACTTGTTCGATCGAGACCCGCCGGGTACCCTGGACACATGACGGCTCTCGAGCTCTTCAGCGAACCGACGCGCGAGTGGTTCACGCGCGTCTTCGAGGCGCCGACGCCTGCGCAGGAGCAGGGCTGGCCGGCGATCGCGTCGGGCGAGCACACGCTGATCCAGGCGCCGACCGGCTCCGGGAAGACGCTCGCAGCGTTCCTGTACGGCATCGACCGCCTGACGCCGGCGCCGGGCGAGGGTCTGCGCCTCCTCTACGTCTCGCCGCTGAAGGCCCTGAACTACGACGTCGAGCGGAACCTGCGTGGGCCCCTCGCCGGGCTCCAGTCCGGGCTGACGGTCGCCGTCCGCACCGGCGACACGCCGGCCAAGGAGCGCGCCGCCATGCTCCGCAAGCCGCCGGACATCCTGATCACGACGCCCGAGTCGTTCTTCCTGCTGCTCACCTCGCAGGGGCGCGAGATGCTGAAGAGCGTCCGGACGCTGATCCTCGACGAGGTGCACGCCGTCGCCGGCACGAAGCGAGGCGCGCATCTCGCGCTCTCGGTCGAACGCCTCGACCGCCTGACCGGCGAGCCCGTGCAGCGGGTGGGGCTGTCCGCGACCCAGCGTCCGCTCGAGGAGATCGGCCGGTTCGTGTCGGGCGCACGCGCGATCCGCCTCGTCGACGCCGGCACTCGGAAGGAGCTCGACCTCCAGGTCGTGGTGCCCGTCGAGGACATGCGGGAGCCGGGTGCCGGCGCGCCGACGGACCCGCTCCTCGGGACCGGGGGCGAGGGCCTCGCCTCGACCTCGATCTGGCCGTCGATCTACCCCGAGCTCCTGCGCCTCGTCGAGGAGCACCGCTCCACGATCGTCTTCGTCAACAACCGCCGCCTGGCCGAGCGGCTCGCCCTGCGGCTGAACGAGCTGGCGGAGAAGGAGATCGCGCGAGCGCACCACGGCTCGCTCGCGCGCGAGCAGCGGGTCGAGGTCGAGGAGCTGCTGAAGCTCGGCCAGATCCCGTGCCTCGTCGCCACCTCGTCCCTCGAGCTCGGGATCGACATGGGCGCCGTCGATCTGGTCATCCAGGTGGAGAGCCCGAAGTCCGTGGCGCGCGGGCTCCAGCGGATCGGCCGCGCCGGCCACGAGCTCGGCGCCGTCTCGAAGGGGCGGATCTTCCCGAAGTTCCGCGCCGACCTGCTCGAGTCCGCGGTCGTCGCCGAGCGGATGCTCGCCGGTGAGATCGAGGAGACCGTGATTCCGCGCAATCCCCTCGATGTCCTCGCGCAGCAGATCGTCGCCGTCGCCTCCCAGGAGGAGATTGAGGTCGACGCCCTCCAGGAGCTCGTCCGGGGCGCCTACCCGTTCGCCGATCTGTCGCGGGTCCAGCTCGAGAACGTCCTCGACATGCTCTCGGGCCGCTATCCCTCGGACGAGTTCGCGGAGCTCCGCCCGCGCATCGTGTGGGACCGGACGGCCGGGGTTATCCGCGGCCGCGAGGGCGCCCGGAAGCTCGCGGTCACGAATGCCGGCACGATCCCCGACCGCGGGCTGTTCGGCGTCCACCTGGTCGACGGCGGCGGCCGCGTCGGCGAGCTCGACGAAGAGATGGTCTACGAGGCGCGAGCAGGCCAGACGTTCCTGCTCGGCGCGTCGACCTGGCGGATCGAGGAGATCACCCGCGACCGCGTGCTGGTCTCGCCGGCGCCGGGGGTCCCGGGCGCGGTCCCGTTCTGGAAGGGCGAGGGCGTCGGGCGGCCGTACGAGCTCGGCGAGCAGATCGGGCGTGCCTCGCGAGAGCTGGTCGCGCTGTCGCACGCGAAAGCGCTGGAACGGCTCCGACGCCGGCACATGCTCGACGAGCGGGCGGCAGGCAATCTTCTCGCCTTCCTGCGAGAGCAGGAGGGCGCCACGGGCGCCGTCCCGTCCGACCGAACGGTCGTCGTCGAACGCTTCCGCGACGAGATCGGCGACTGGCGGGTCTGCATCCTCACGCCCTTCGGCGCCCGCGTGCACGCGCCCTGGGCGATGGCCGTCGGCGCGCGGCTTCGTGACGCGCTCGGTCTCCAGGCCCAGTCGATCTGGTCCGACGACGGCATCGCGTTCCATCTCCCCGACGCCGACGCTCCCCCCTCGACCGACGAGCTGCTCGTCGATCCCGACGAGCTCGACGACCTGGTCGTGCAGGAGGTGGGGGAGACGGCGCTCTTCGGCGCGCGTTTCCGCGAGAACTCCGGCCGGGCGCTCCTGATCCCGCGGCGGCGGCCGGGGGAGCGCACGCCGCTCTGGCAGCAGCGGCTGAAAGCGCAGTCGCTGCTCCAGGTCGCTCGGCGCTACCCGGCGTTTCCGATCGTCCTCGAGACCTACCGGGAGTGCCTCCAGGACGTATTCGACCTCCCGGCGCTGAAGCGCCTGCTCCAGGGGCTGCGCACCCGGCAGATCGACGTGGTCGACGTCGAGACGCCGTCGGCATCGCCGTATTCCGCGTCGCTTCTCTTCGACTACGTCGCGACCTACATGTACGAGGACGACACGCCTCCGGCCGAGCGGCGGGCGCAAGCGCTGTCTCTCGACCGCGACCTCCTCCGTGAGCTGCTCGGTCAGGAAGAGCTCCGGGATCTGCTCGACCCGGACGCGATCGAGGAAGTCGAAGCGAGCTTGCGTGGGAGTGCACGCAGTCCGGACGAACTGCACCATCTCCTTCTTCTTCGTGGTGATTTGCGAGATGACCAGTATGATCGAAAGCTTGCGGAAGTTCTGATACGTGAGCGACGGGCGGTGCACGTCCGCGTTGGTCGCGAACGGCGGCTGATCGCGGCCGAGGATGCGGGTCGCTATCGCGACGCGCTCGGAGCGATGCCGCCCTCGGGTCTGCCCGAGGCGTTCCTCGAGAGTGGAGAGGAGCCGCTGCGCTCGCTGGTCGCCCGGTACGCCCGCGCGCGCGGGCCGTTCACGACCGCCGAGGCCAACGAGCACTTCGGCCGCGACGTCGAGGCCGAGCTGCGGGTGCTCGAGCGCGAGGAGAAGCTCGTCCGCGGCGAGCTCCGGCCGGGCGGGACGGAACGTGAGTGGTGCGACCCGGACGTGCTTCGCCGGCTGCGTCGGGCTTCGCTCGCGGCGCTGCGGAAGGAGGTCGAGCCGGTCGAGCAGGCGACCCTCGGCCGCTTCCTGCCCTCCTGGCACGGGATCGACCGGAGAGCGTCGCTGCGCGAGGCGCTCGTGCCCCTCCAGGCGCTGTCGCTGCCCGTCTCGCTCTGGGAGAGCGACGTCCTGCCCCGGCGCGTCCCGGGGTACAGGCCGGAGCTGCTCGATCAGCTCTGCGCGACTGGAGAGGTCGTCTGGGTGGGTGCCGGCCTGGATCGCGTCTCGCTGTACTTCCGCGACGACGCCTCCGTCCTCGGCCGTCTCGCGGCGGCACCGCGTCCGGAAGGCGACACGCACGACCGCCTGCGCGAGGCGCTCGGGCGGAGCGCCGAGTTCTGGTTCGACCTGCTCGCGACGACCGGCCTCGAGGCCGAGACCGCGCTGCCGGCGTTGTGGGACCTCGTCTGGGCGGGCGAGGTGACGAACGACGCCTGGCAGCCGCTGCGGGCCGGCCGGCGGTACGGCGTCCCGAAGCCGGAGCGGCGCCCGCGGCGGTTTTCGCGCCGCCGCGCGGCCGCGATTACCGCGACCCAGGGTCGCTGGTCGCTCGCCGATCGCCTGTTCGACGGCCCGCCCGACCGGCGTGCGCTCGCCGAGCTCTTGATCGAGCGGCAGGGGATCGTGACGCGCGACGGCGTTCGCGCCGAGGGGATCGCCGGTGGCTACGGCGCGGTCTACGGCGAGCTGAAGGCGCTCGAGACACTCGGCCTGTGTCGTCGTGGCTACTTCGTCGAGGGGCTCGGCGGAGCGCAGTTCGCGCTCGGGGGCGCGGTCGAGCGGCTGCGCGAGCTGCGCCCGCGCGACGACGACGAGGCAGAGCCGCTCGTGCTCGCCGCGTCCGATCCGGCGCAGCCGTACGGCGCCGTGCTGCCGTGGCCGAAGCGGGCGGGCGCGCGCGCGGCGCGCGTCGCCGGGGCGTACGTCGTCCTGCTCGGCGGCCAGCCGGCCCTCTTCGTCGAGCGAGGCGGGCGTTCGCTCGTGCCCCTCCGCGAGCCCGACGACGACTGGCTACGAGCGGCGGTCGCGGCGTTCGTCGACCACGCGCGGCGGCATCTCCGGAAGCGCGTCGCGGTGGAGCGGTTCGACGGGCAGCCCGTCGGGGAGACGGACGTGCTCCAGCTGCTGCTCGACGCCGGGTTCGTCGCGGGACCGCGGCGAGCAGTCCTGCGCCCCTAGCCCGCGAGGCGCCCGAGCACCCAGCCGAACAGCGCGTGGCGCCAGGTCGCCTGCGCGAATGCACGCCGGTTGCCGAAGAGCGCTGGGACGCCCGGTTGGCCTCGCGCCGGGTGGAACCGGTCGACGAACCACGAGAGCGGATAGAGCGCGACGTGCTCGGCGAGAGCCAGTCCGAGCGCGAGCCGCCGCGGACGGACGGTCACCCGGCGCCGGGCCCCGTCGAAGACGAGGCCGAAGACGAGCCCGTTCAGTGCGTGGAGCCCGAAACCGACGAGGCGCCAGCGTCTCCCGGGCGCGACGGCCTTGCCGAGGAGGGCGACATCGGAGTAGTCGCAGCCGAAGGCGGCCTGGTCGAGCGGCTCCTGTAGCCCCCAAACCAGCGCCGCGACGGTTCCCGCTACCCCGGCCCGCACCCGCACGGCGCCTATTCTGGCCGCATGCCAGAGGGCGACGCGCTCCACCGCGCCGCGCGGCGGCTGCAGGTGCTCGTCGGCGAGCGGCTCGAAGTCGAAACCCCGCACCCGCGCGCGGCCGCCGGCCGGATCGCGGAGCGGCTCGACGGCCGGCAGCTGCTCGGGGTGGAGGCCGTCGGCAAGAACCTGCTGCTCCACTTCGAGCGCGGCTGGGTCCTCCGCAGCCACCTGCGGATGAGCGGTCGGTGGACGGTCGTGCCGCGCGGTACCGCCCGTCGCGGCCGGCCGTGGCTCGTCCTCCGCGGCGCCGAGCGGGAGGCGGTGCTGTGGAATGGGCCGGTCCTCGAGCTCCACGCTCGCTCCGTGTCCAGGCTCGGGCCGGACATCCTCGGCGATCCGCCGCAGCTCGAGCGCATGCTCGCCAACCTCCGCCGCGAGGACCAAAGCCGGGCAGTCGGGGACGCGCTGCTCGATCAGCGACTCGTTGCTGGGATAGGCAACAAATGGAAAGCCGAGGCACTCTGGCAGGCGCGCCTTTCGCCCTGGTTGGCGCTGGGTCAGGCGAGCGATGAACAGCTACGCGCCGCGCTCGAAGCGTCGTCGACGCTGATGCGCCGCTCGCTCGACGGGATTCGCGGCCGGAATGCCGTCTACCGCCGCGCCGGGCGGCCGTGCCCGCGGTGCGGCGAGACGATCCGCTCACGGGGGCAGGGCGACGCCAACCGCATCGCATACTGGTGTCCGGGTTGTCAACAAGAGTAATTTCGCCGCAAAGACATCCGCAAATTGCAGATCCCCCGTAGTGGATTCCATCGGACCCCGCACGATCTATTGCGCGTCGTTTGACAGCATCGCTCCCGAAGGAGAGCACGAATGGCAGGCGACCCAGAGTCCGTCGTCCGCTACGGCGTCCCGCGGGCACCAATCGAGGGAGGTGAGGCCGCGGACCATTCATGCATCGTGCCGTCAGTGTTCCCTTCAGATCCAAAGGGAGGAGAGGACGTTCATGAAAAAGCGCGTGCTCGTGTTCTGTGGTATTGCAGCGCTCGTTGTGGGGGTCGGCGTCGCCGTCGCGGCGTCGTTCCACGAGGTCCACGCCGGGAAGTTCGACCCGAAGAAGACGAACCTCGTCAGGGCAGCGTGGGAGGTCGGCATCGGGTGCCCGACCGACTCGAGGGTGACCTACGACGGGACGACCGTCGACTCGTTCACGGATCCCGCGTGCTCGCCGGGCGATGCGCGGAAGGACAAGCAGAACAAAGGCCTCCTGCTCGCGAAGACTGGCCCCACGGCAAACGTCGCGGCGGCGGGAGCAGTGCTGGAGGACGTGCCGAGCCACGTCACCGAGCTCGGATATGACCTGAGGAAAGCCGGGGCCGATCAGACCGATCCGCGGGGATCCCACTGTGGCGGCGGCGCGCCGCGTTTCCTTGTGATCGACACCTCGGACAACTTCATCCCCATCGCCTGCAACTCGCCTGCGCCGGTCGTGACGCAGTCCAGTGATGCCTGGATGCGCCTCCGGTGGACCGTCGACATCAACGACGTCAAGGCGATCCAGATCATCTTCGACGAGGGCCAGGACGGCGGCGGCGCCCCGGACAGGTTCGGCCTCGCCGTCCTCGACAACATCGACGTAAACGGAACGCTGATCGGGAAGGACTAACCGGGCGATCCGACGACGCGGAGGGGCGCCCCGACGGGCGCCCCTCCGGCTCTTCGGCGCGGAGAGGCGAGAGTAATTCGGCAGCGCGCCGCGAATAGAGGCGAATGCCGGCCGCCAATCCGTATCTTCACCAGTCCCTGCGGGCGTTCTGCCTGGCGGCGTTCGCGAGGCTGGGAAGCCAGGCCGGCGAGCTCCCGTTTGTCCTCGAGCAGCGCGGGACCAGCTTCTACGAGTACCGGCCGCTCGTTCGCGACCACGTCGAGGCGCGTTCCGGTGTGCTCGCGGCGCTGCCGGACGCTGCGATCGCGCTCGAGGAGCTCCGGCGCGAGCCGGCGGCCGCGGTCTTCTGCCGGGCCGGCTCGAGCGACGACCGCGCGCTCTTCCGGGCGATCCTGCTGCCGCTGCTCGTCAGGACGGCCGAGGCGTGCGGGGGCTTCGACTGGGACGACGGCGCCTTCGACCACGTCTACGGCGAGTTCGTCGGCGCGCTGGTCGGCGAGGAGCGCGCGTACGGCGCGGTCGCGCCGCTCGTCGGCCTCTCCGTTGCCGCGCCGATCGAGCTCGCGCGCGGGATGCGCGTCGTCCGGACCTCGTCCGACGAGCTGCGCGGGCGCTGGCCGGAATCCGTGGGAATGCTTCCGGCGCGCTTCGGGCTCGAGCCCGAACGGAGCTGCGTCCTCGAGCTCGAGCGGCGGCTCAGTGGTACAGCACAGGTGCCCGACGTGGCCGCCGATTTCGCCGACGCCGTCACGGCCCTTCGTCTCGCGACCGCCGCTCCCGTTGCGGCTGGGCCTGTCGCATTCGAGCGGCTGGCCTGGCACCCGCTCGGGATCCGGCCGCTGATCGGGATCGCCGCCTCGGAGCCTCCCGGAGAGGCGACGAGGCTCGATGTGTGGCGCGGCGGACTGGCCGCCGAGATCCTCGACCGGTTGGCCGCCGCCGAAGACGATTCGTCGCTCGGCGAGGCGCTCGAGCGGTGGGAGCTCGCCCTCTTCGAGGGGGAGCCGTTGCGGTCCGAGCGCCTGCGGGAGGCGATCGCGGCGCTGCTCGGCGGCGCCGACGGGCTCTGGGCGGCGACGATGCGCGCCTCTGTGCTCCTCGGCGACACCGACCAGCGGCTGCGTGCGCTCGGCCGCGGCGACCGCGCTGCTCTGGAGGTGGCGGAGGACGTGCGGCACGCGATCGTCGAGACGCTGCTGCACGAGGACCGCGACCGGCTCCTCGTTGCGCTCGACGATGCGCTGCTCGGCCTCCGGGCGCCTCCGCCGGGCTATTACGCCGCCCGCGCTGCGACCGGCTGAGTTTCGCGGCAGGTCCGGCACAGACGCGTAGCGCGGGCGAGGCTACGGTCGCAAGTGTGAACGAGGCCCGCCGCGTCATCGCCCGGCTCGACCGGATCGATGCGCTCGAGCGTGCCCAGGCGCTCCCGGACATTCTCCTCGCGGAGGTCCGGGCCCTGCTGCGCGACGCCGAGGAGTGGGCGCGGGTGGAGCCCGAGCCACCGCACCCGGCACTCCAAGCGGTCGCGCGCTGCAGGCAAATGCTCGAAAGCACGAGCAGGACTCTGGTAGCCTGAGCCGAAAGACGGCCTCCATGGCGGCCGTCCCGGATTATCAGACGTATCAGGCCCCAGAATTCTGGGCGACGACCTCTAATGGAGCGGCAATGAGCAGGGTCATCGCGTTCGCCAACCAGAAAGGCGGCGTCGCGAAGACGACCTCGACGCTGAACCTGTCCGCGGCGTTCGCCGAGCAGGGCTACAAGGTGCTGGCGATCGACCTCGATCCGCAGGGCAACCTGACGATGAGTCAGGGCATGAACCCGGACACGATCGAGCGGTCGATGTACGACGTGCTCGTCCACAAGCTGCCGATGGAGCAGATCATCCATCGCGGCGAGATCGACCTCGCGGTGGCGTCGATCGACCTGGCCGGCGCCGAGCTCGCGCTCGCGAGCATGATCGGCCGGGAACGAGCGCTGGAGAAGGCGCTGCAGCCCGTGAAGCCGGCCTACGACTTCGTCGTGATCGACACGCCGCCGTCGCTCGGCCTGCTGACGATCAACGCGCTCGTCGCCTCGAGCGGCGTGATCGTGCCGGTGCAGTGCGAGTACCTCTCGCTGCGCGGGCTCGTTCAGCTGGAGAACACGCTGAGCATGATCCGCGAGAACCTGAACCCGCACGTCGAGATCGAGGGAATCCTGCCGACGATGTATGACAGCCGGACGCTGCACTCCCGCGAGGCGCTGGAGATCCTCCAGGAGAACTTCGGCGAGCTCGTCTTCCAGACGCGCATCCGCAAGACGATCCGCTATGCCGAGGCACCGGTGAAGGGGCTCTCCGTGCTCCAGTACGACCCCTCCGGCAATGCCGCGGAGGCCTACCGCGAGCTGGCGAAGGAGGTGCTCAATGGCGCGAAAGCGCGCAAGCATGCGTGAAGGTCCGCTCGCGGAGCTCTTCCGCGCCACCGAGGCGGCTCAGCGGCAGGCCGAGCGCGAGGGGCGTGCCCCCGGCGAGGACGCTTCGCCGGCCCCGGCTGCCGCCGAGCCCGAGCCGGAGCCCGAGCCCGAGCTGCCGCCGGCCG
>DATENZ010000049.1:0-5062 GCA_035274625.1 Gaiellaceae bacterium | reverse complement strand
GCTCGTGTCCCGGCCGCCCGACGTCCGCGACGCAGCCGAGGCGGCTCGGTTCGTGTCCGTCGGGCAGCCGAGCAGCGGCTTCGACTGGAACGACTGGGCGATCGGGATCGGCAGCGGCATCGGGATCGCCCTCCTCCTGGCCGGCGGCCTGGCGGCCGGGCTCCAGCGCCGTCACCGCATGCAGACGGCCTAGCTCGCACGACGAGCCAGACGAAGCGGGCCTGTGGGGGGCCCGCTTCGTCTGGACCGTTGCGAGGGACGCCGCCACCGGGCAGCGCGTACTCTTCCGCCGTGAGCGAGCGCGCCGTCTACGGACAGCTCCGCGAGCGGCTCGGTCAGCTCTGGGATCTCGCGAAGCTGGGCGGACTGGCCGCCTGGGACCAGCAGACGATGATGCCGCCCCAAGGGGCCGGCGTCCGCGCGCATCAGCTCGCAACGGTCTCGAAGATCTGCCACGACCTGCTCGTCTCGGACGAGCTCGGAAAGCTCCTGGACGATCTCCGGCCGTACGAGGAGTCGCTGGAGTACGACTCGAACGAGGCGAGCCTGATCAGGGTCGCGCGGCGCGATCGCGAGAAGGAGCTGCGGGTTCCCGGTGAGCTGCGCGAGGAGCAGTCGCTGTCCGCAGCCGAGGCGTACCCGGTCTGGGTCGAGGCGCGCCGGACGTCGAACTACGAGCTCTTCCGGCCGCACCTCGAGCGCAACGTCGACCTCCGCCGGCGCTACGCGGCCTGCTTCGACGTCGACGAGCCCTACGACGCGCTCCTCGACGACTTCGAGCGCGGGATGAAGACCGAGGAGGTGCGCGTCGTCTTCGAGCGGCTGAAGGAAGGGCTCGTCCCGCTGATCGCCGCCGCCGCGGAGCAGCAGATCGACGACTCGATCCTGCGCGGCCGCTTCCCGCTCGAGGCGCAGGAGCGGCTACAGCGCGTCGTGCTCGAGCGGTTCGGCTTCCGGGAGGGGAGCTGGCGGATCGACCCCACCGAGCACCCCTTTGCGTCGTCGATGGGGACCGGCGACATCCGGATGACGACCCGCTTCCCGGAGGACGAGTTCAACGGCGTGTTCGCGGCGATGCACGAGGGCGGGCACGCGATCTACGAGCACAACATCGACCCGGCGCTCGAGCGCACGCCGCTCTGCCGCGGGGTCTCGCTCGCGCTCCACGAGTCGCAGAGCAGGATGTTCGAGAACCTCGTCGGCCGCAGCCTCCCCTTCTGGCGCTGGACATATCCGCACGTCCAGCAGTTCTTCCCCGAGCAATTCGGGAGCGTCGAGCTCGAGGACTTCCACCGCGCGATCAACAAGGTGCAGCCCTCGCTGATCCGGATCGAGGCGGACGAGGCGACGTACAGCCTCCACATCATCCTCCGCTTCGAGCTCGAGCAGGAGTTGATCGCAGGAGCCTTCGATCTCCGGGAGCTTCCGCGGATCTGGAACGACCGGATGGGCGAGTACCTCGGCGTCGAGGTCTCGGACGATGCGCACGGGGTGCTCCAGGACGTCCACTGGTCGCGCGGGACGGTCGGCTACTTCCCGACCTACGCGCTCGGGAACGTCGTCTCCGTCCAGATCTGGGAGAAGGTGCTCGAGGACGTTCCCGATCTCGAGCAGCACCTCGAGCGAGCCGAGCTCGGGCCGCTGCACGACTGGTTGCGCGACCGCCTCTGGCGGCACGGGCGGAAGTTCACCCCGCAGGAGACGCTCGAGCGGGTTGTCGGCGGCGGACTCGATCCGGAGCCGTACCTCCGCTACCTGAGCACCAAGCTCGGCGCGCTCGCCGGCAGCGGCTCCGGCTAGACAAGTCGTTTTCGGGGTTCGGGCAGCCGCACCCCAAGAAGCAAGGTGGCCCCACTGTGCCGCGAGCGGCGGCGGCCGACACTGCACGCATGACGTCGCCACGGAAAGGGGTCGAAATGTTCAGTCGTCGCGGAACGCTCGCCGTCGTCTGTCTCGCGACGGCCATGCTGATGCTCGACATCGCCGTCGTGAACACGGCGCTGCCGAACATCGCGTCCAGCCTGGACGCCGGGATCTCGGGCCTGCAGTGGGTCGTGGACGCCTACACGCTGGCCCTGGCCGCGGTCGTCCTCACCTCGGGGTCGATCGCCGACCGCTTCGGCCGCCGGCGGATCTTCGCCTCCGGCCTCGTCCTCTTCACCGGCGCGTCCGTGTGGTGTGGCGTCGCCGGGAGCATCGTCACGCTCGACGCCGCGCGCGCGGTGCAGGGAGTCGGCGGTGCGATCCTCTTCGCCACGTCGCTCGCCCTCCTCGCCGAGGCGTTCCCGTCGGCGCGCGAGCGCACCGGCGCGCTCGCCGTCTACGGCGCGACGATCGGCGCCTCGTTCGCGGTCGGCCCCGCCGTCGGCGGCGCGCTGACCTCCGGCCTCGGCTGGCGGTGGGTCTTCTACGTGAACATCCCGATCGGGGTCGCCTCGATCGCGGCGACCTACCGCTGGGTGCGCGAGTCGCGCGACCCCAACGCGCGGCGCGTCGACTGGGCGGGCCAGGCCGTGCTGATCGGCGGGCTGTTCCTGCTCGTGCTCGCGCTGCTGCGCGGCAACGAGGACGGCTGGGGCAGCTTCCCGATCGTCGCCGAGCTCAGCGGAGCGGTCGCCCTGCTGGCGGCGTTCCTGGCGATCGAGGCGCGGGTGAAGCAGCCGATGCTGCCGCTCGGACTCTTCCGGATCAAGGAGTTCTCCGGTGCCCAGGTCGCGGCCTTCGCGATCTCGGCCTCGTACTTCTCGATCTTCCTCTACACGACGCTGTACCTGCAGCAGATCCTCGGGCTGTCCCCGATCGAGTCCGGCCTCGTGTACCTGCCCGCGACGGTGCTGATCTTCTTCGTCTCGGCCGCGAGCGCGAAGCTGCTCGAGAAGGTGTCGCCGGGGGCGCTGATCGCCGTCGGGCTGGCGCTCGTCGCCGGCGGGCTCGGGCTCGGGCTGCTCGCGACGGCGACGTCCTCGTGGGCGATGCTGTTCCCCTCGCTGCTCGTCGGTGGCGCCGGCACCGGGCTGTTCAACCCGGCCGTGAGCGCAGTCGCGCTCGGCTCGGCGCCGCAGGAGCAGAGCGGGCTCGCCGCCGGCGTGAACGACACGTTCCGCCAGGCGGGCATCGCGGTCGGCGTCGCGCTGTACGGCGCGCTGATCCCCGGAGCCGTGGCGCTCGACCACGGCTCGGCGGAGGTTTTTGTCAACGGCATGCACAAGGCGCTGATCGTGGGTGCGATCCTCGCCGCCATCGGCGCGGTCGCCTCGGCCCGGCTGATCGCCGTCCGTCGCGCGCAAGCGACGGTCGAGCACCTCCCTTCTCGTCAGCCGGTCCTGGAGGCAGCCGCCTAATACAGCCGACCTGCGGGGCCGCCCCAGCGGCCCCGCATGGGCTTAACGAAATTTTCACTAGATGCTCCGACCTAGCCCACATCCGCACTGGCACTCTGAGCCCATGGAAGCGCTGCAACGGGAGATGCGGGAGCTGGCTCACCGGGTCGGCGACGGCTTCGAGGTGACGCTGCTCTGGGCGGAGGACGGCGGCGAGCTGAAGGTCGTCGTCAACGACTGGCGCACGGACGAGCAGTTCGAGGTCGAGGCGCGCGCCGACAACGCGCTCGACGTCTTCAACCACCCCTTCGCGTACCGCTCCGCGTAACACGTCTCGAGCGAGCGACTAGAGACCTGGTTCCACCGGCGGCGGCGCAGTAAGCTCGCCGAGCGCACGTGGCTCGATGCATGCTCGTACTGGCGGCCGCGCTCGTCGCTCTCTCGTCGGCGACGGCGGCCCAGCCGCCTGCGCCTAGCCGCTACTACCTCGCGCTCGGCGACTCGCTGGCCTACGGCATGCAGCCGGACAAGGTCGAGCGAGGCGCACCGCCGGCCGCGTTCAACACCGGCTACGTCGACGTCTTCGCCGCGAAGCTGCGCGGTCTGAACCCGCGGCTTGAGGTCGTCAACTACGGCTGCCCCGGAGAGTCGACGATCACGTTCGCCAACGGCGGCTGCCCCTGGTTGGCCGAAGGGAGGAAGCTGCACGACGCATTTCGAGGCGCGCAGCTCGCCGCGGCGCTGGCGTTCCTGAAGGCGCATCGTGGCGAGGTCAGCCCGATCACGCTGACGCTCGCGGGCAACGACATCATCCCCGCGTTCGACACCTGCAGCCTCAAGAGCTTCCTGTCGTGCGTCGAGTCGCGCGCCCCGAAGGCGATTGCATCCTTCTCGGCGCGATTCGCGTCGATCCTTCGACGTTTGCGCTCCGCCGCCCCGAGTGCCCGGATCATCGTCGCCGGCGCCTGGAACTTCGATTTCGAGCATCCACAGCTCACCACACCGCTGTGGCGACCGCTGAATGCGGTGATCAGGCGCGAGGCGGTGGCCGCGAACGCTCGCTTCGCCGACCTGATGCCGCTCTTCAACCCGCCTGGGAGCGCCGCCGCGCAGAAGGCGCGCCTCTGCGCGTACTCGTTCATCTGCTCCCATGACGACCCGCATCCGACGAACGTCGGATACCGCGCAATCGCGGCGGCCATGTTCGCGGCTTCCGGCTTCAAGCCGTAAGCTCGCGCCATGCGTTTCGTGGCGGTCGGCGAGCTGCTCGTCGACCTCGTCGCGGACGGCGCCGGGCACGACGCTCAGATCCGCGTCCGGCCGGGCGGTTCCGCCTTCAACGCCGCCGTCGCCGCGGCGGCCGCGGGTGCCGAAGCGACAGCGATCGGGACGGTGGGCGACGACCCGGCAGGCCGGATGATCCTGGCGGAGCTCGCGGCAGCAGGTGTGCAGCCGGTCGTCTCGGTCGTCGAGGGCAGGACGGGGACGTTCCTGCTCGACGACGGGGAGGTGCGCGTCGACCGCGGCGATTCCCACAGGCTCGGCTACGTCGGTCCGATCGGCGGCGACGCGGTGCTCGTCTCGGGCTACCTGCCGTCGGCGGCGCGCGTGCTCGAATCGGCCGAGGCGCCGTGGGTCGCGCTCGACACCGAATCGAACTCGATGTTCGTGTACCGCGAGCGCATGTGCCTGCTGCAGCTGAACGCCGGCGGACGGCTGTTCATCGTCGACACGCTCGAGAT
>DATENZ010000048.1:0-38039 GCA_035274625.1 Gaiellaceae bacterium | reverse complement strand
GAGCTGGCCGATGTCGTCGCGGCCGAGCAGAGCCGCTCCGCCCCGCGTGGCGAGCCGCAGCGCCTCGCGGACGGTCAGCGCCCGCGGCCCTTCCCGGCCGCGCGCCACGAGCAGCGCCTGCTTCACCTCGAAGAAGAGATCGGAGCGCTCGTTCGACGCGGAGCCGTCGACGCCCAGCCCGACCGGCACGCCGGCGTCGAGCATCGGCCGCACCGGCGCGAGGCCCGCGCCGAGGCGCAGGTTCGAGGTCGGGCAGTGGGCGACGCCGACGCCGGCGCGCCCGAACGACGCGATGTCTTTCTCGGCGAGGTGGACGCAGTGCGCGCACCAGATGTCCTCCGCGATCCACCCGAGCTGCTCCAGGTACTGGACCGGGCGGCAACCGTACGTCTCCTCGCAGTAGTCGCCTTCGTCCTCGGTCTCGGCCAGGTGCGTGTGCAGACGGAGCCCCAGCCGCCGCGCCAGCTCGGCCGACTCGACCATCAACCGGTCGGTCGCCGAGAACGGCGAGCAGGGCGCGACCGCGATCTGCACGAAGCCGTCCGCGTCCTGCAGCGCCGCCAGGCGCTCGGTCTCCGCGAGCACGTGATCGAGCTCCTCGACGAGGTCGTCCGGCGGGAGGCCGCCGTCGGACTCGCCGAGGTCCATCGACCCGCGGGAGGCGACGATCCGCACGCCGAGCTCCCGCGCCGCCTGCACCTCCGCCTCGATCAGCCCGTCCCTGCCCTGCGGGAAAACGTAGTGGTGGTCGAAGATCGTTGTACAGCCTGACAACGCAAGCTCGGCAAGGCCGGTGCGAGCGGCGGCGTAGAGCGACTCGGCGTCGATCCGAGCCCAGACCGGGTACAGCTCTCGTAGCCACTCGAAGAGCGTCGCGTCCTGTGCCCGCGCGCGCGTCAGCGTCTGGTACAGGTGGTGGTGGGTGTTGACGAGGCCGGGTGTGACGACCGCGCCGCCGAGATCGACGTGCTCGTCCGCCTCGGGCGCCTTCCCGTCCCCGACCGCCTCGACGACCCCGTCGCGCACCAGCACCCAGCCGCCCGGCAGCTCGGTGCCGGCGTCGTCCAGCGTGCACACCCAGCCGTTCTCGAGGGCCAGTTTCATCGCCCGACCTTAACCCGATCCGCCTTGTACGGCCGCCCCAGGGCTTTATAGAGTCGAGCCTCGGGCGTTCACGGTTGGGAGGAGCTCCATGAAGAAGCGCAAGTTGATGCTGGGCGCGGTGATCACGTGCCTGGTGCTCGCGGCGGCGGCCCTTGCGGGTCTGGCAGCGGCCAAGCCGAGCGCCAAGAAGGCCGCATTCAAGGTGGCGTGGATCTATCCGGGGCCGTTCAACGACGGCGGCTGGTCGACCGCGCACGACGACGGCCGGAAGTACGCGCAGAAGGTGCTCGGCGACAAGATCCAGACCACCTACAAGGACAAGGTCTTCAGCAACGCGCAGGTGCCGCAGATCGTCGCCGGCCTCGTTCGCGACGGCTACCAGATGATCTTCGGCACGTCGTTCGGCCAGTTCGAGCTCGGCGTCAACGGTCAGCTCTTTGCCAAGTACCCAAAGGTTCTCTTCGAGCAGGCGACGGGGACGCAGATCAAGCCGAACCAGTCCGAGTACTTCGGTGCCGGCGAGGACACGATCTACCTCTCCGGGATGGCCGCGGGTGCCGCCACGAAGAAGGGCGTGATCGGCTACATCGTGCCGTTCGGGATCCCCGAGGTCGTCCGCCACCTGAACGCCTTCACGCTCGGCGCGCAGGCGACGCACCCGGGCGCGAAGGTGAGGATCGTCTGGACGAACGCGTGGTACTCGCCGCCGAAGGAGACCGCGGCGGCGCAGGCGCTCGTCGCGGCGGGCGTGGACGTGCTCGGACAGAACGTCGACAGCCCGGCTGCGGGCGTCTACGCCGAGAAGCACGGCGTCCCCTGGGTCGGCTACGACGCGGACGCGAAGAAGTTCGCGCCGAAGCAATGGCTGACGGCGGCGACCTACGACTGGGGCCCGTACTACGTCAGGCGCATCAAGGCGGCAATGGCCGGAACCTGGAAGCCCGGGTTCTACTACGGCACGATCAACGACGGCTTCACGGGACTCGCGCCCTACGGTCCGCAGGTGTCGGCGAAGACCAAGGCTCTGATCGCCAAGAAGATGGCCGACATCAAGTCGGGGAAGTTCGCCGTCTTCCAGGGCCCGCTCTACGACCAGAAGGGCAAGCTGATGGTGCCCGCGGGCAAGCGCCTGAAGGTGCTGCCCGACCTGTACTCGATGCAGTGGCTCGTCAAGGGCGTGGTCGGGTCCGTCTCGCACGTTCCGCCCCCGGGCTAGCCGTCGCCTCACGGCGCCGGCTGGAGCTTCGGTGACCACGAATCCTGTTCTCGCCACCGCCGTCCCGTCAGGGGCGGCGGTGGCTATGCGGGGCATCACGAAGAGATTCCCGGGCGTGCTCGCGAACGACGCGGTCGACTTCGAGGCGGCACCGGGTGAGGTGCACGCGCTGCTCGGCGAGAACGGTGCCGGCAAGAGCACGCTCTCGAACATCCTGATCGGGCTCTACCAGCCCGACGAGGGCGAGATCAGGCTCTACGGCGAGCGCGTCGACTTCCATTCGCCGAGCGACGCGATCGAAGCCGGGATCGGCATGGTCCACCAGCATTTCCGGCTCGTCCCGCCGTTCACGGTCGCGGAGAACATCATCCTCGGGGAGCACCGCGAGGAGGCGCGCCGGTTCGTCGTCCACCCGCGGCAGATCGAGAAGCGCGTCGCCGCGCTCGGCGAGCGGTACGGCCTCGCGGTCGATCCGGGGGCACGCGTGTGGCAGCTGTCCGTCGGCGAGCAGCAGCGGGTCGAGATCCTGAAAGCGCTCTACCGCGAGGCGCGGATCCTGATCCTGGACGAGCCGACGGCGGTGCTGACGCCGCAGGAGGCGGAGGCGCTGTTCGCGACGCTGCGCGCGATGGCGGCCGAGGGTCGCACCGTCATCTTCATCTCGCACAAGCTGCACGAGGTCAAGGCGGTCTCGGACCGCGTCACCGTCCTGCGTGGCGGCCGCGCGATCTCGACGCTCCCGACCGCCGACGCGACTCCGCGGGAGCTGGCCGCGCTGATGGTCGGGCGCGACGTCGAGCTCGCGCGCCGCGTCGAGCGCGAGGTTCCGCCGGGCGACGAGGAAGCGCTCGAGGTCGAGGCGC
Organism: Gaiellaceae bacterium; assembly: GCA_035274625.1. Lineage (GTDB taxonomy): Bacteria > Actinomycetota > Thermoleophilia > Gaiellales > Gaiellaceae > DATBLE01. Next base: position 34,856 of record DATENZ010000048.1, on the reverse strand, counting down.
TGACCGTGCGGGGCGACCGCGGCGAGCACTCGGTCCGGGACGTCTCCTTCGTCGTCCGCAGCGGTGAGGTCGTCGGGGTCGCGGGCGTCGCCGGGAACGGACAGCGCGAGCTCGCGGAGACGATCACGGGCATGCGCTCGCCGAGCCACGGCCGCGTGCTCGTCCACGGCAGGCGCACGCGCCTCGGCGACCCGCGCTCGGCGATCCGCGCCCGGGTTGCGCACGTGCCCGAGGATCGGCTCGGCACCGGCGTCGCGCCGACGCTGACGATCGCCGAGAACTCGGTGCTGAAGTCCTACCGCGGGCGGGAGGTCTCTCGCGGGCCGCTCCTGCTCTGGCGCGTGATCCGCAACCAGGCGCGGCAGCTGATCGAGCGCTACCGGGTCGCGGCGCCGGGTGTCGACGCACGCGCCCGCGACCTGTCCGGCGGGAACCTCCAGAAGCTCGTCCTCGGCCGTGAGTTTGCCGGCACGCCGCAGGTCCTGATCGCCGCCTCGCCCACGCGCGGCCTCGACGTCGGTGCGATCGAGACGGTGCACGCGTACTTGCGAGAGGCTGCGGCGGGCGGTGTCGGCGTGCTCCTGATCAGCGAGGACCTCGACGAGATCCTCGCCCTCGCCGATCGCGTCGTCGTCATGTACGAGGGGCAGCTGACCGGCGAGTTCGATCCCGCCACCGCGACAGTCGAGGAGATCGGGCTCGCGATGGCCGGCGGGGAACGATCGTGATCAAGGTCGAGCGCAGGCTCCAGCAGCCGCGCTGGCTGTCGTTCGTGGTGCCCGTCGGGTCGGTCGCGATCGCCTTCCTGATCATGGCCGTCGTCCTCGTCGTCACGGGGCACAGCCCGGGCCACACGTACCGCCGCCTCTTCGACGCCGCTTTCGTCGGCAAGGCGGCGTGGAACGACACGATCACGCTCGCGACGCCGATCCTCTTCACCGGCCTCGCCGCCGCGATCGCGTTCCGGATGCAGCTCTTCAACATCGGCGCCGAGGGCCAGCTCTACATCGGTGCGATCACGGCGGCGGGGATCGCGATCTGGCTCGGGCCGGGCCAGGCGCGAACCGTGACGATCATCGCGATGTGCGCTTGCGGAGCCGCGGGCGCCGCGTTGTGGGCGCTGATCCCGGGCGTGCTGAAGGCGTTCGGGCGGACGAACGAGATCATCACCACGCTGATGCTCAACTACGTGGCGGGGCTCCTGCTCACGTACATGATCTTCGACAGCGCCTCGCCCTGGCGGGACCTGTCGACGATCCAGACGCGGTCGTTCCCCCAGTCGGTCGCGCTGAAGCCGAGCCAGTTCTGGCCGACGCTCTCGCCGTTCGACGTCGTGCTCCCGTTCGGCTTCCTGCTCGCGCTCGGCGTCGCGGTCGCGCTGTACGTGCTGATCCGGCTGACCCGGTTCGGCTTCGAGATGAGCGTGATCGGCGACTCGCAGCGCGCGGCGCGCTACTCCGGGATGCGGACGCGCCGGAAGATCCTCGCCGTGATGGCGATCTCCGGCGGGATCGCGGGGCTCGGCGGCGCGAGCCAGGTCGGCGACTTCTCGCACGTGCTCGACGCGAGCCCGCAGGGCCTCCAGGGCGCGAACTACGGCTACACGGGGATCGTGGTCGCGGCGCTCGGGCGGTACAACCCGTTCGCGGTCTGCCTCGTCGGCGTGTTGCTCGGTGGCCTTCAGAACGCGGGACTCTTCCTCCAGGGCGCCGACTTCCCGACCGGGCTCGTCGGCGTGATGCAGGGGATCATCCTGTTCTGCACGCTCGGCGGTGAGCTCCTGATCCGCTACCGGTTGCGGCTCGGCCGGCGGGCGGCGAGCGCCGTCGAGACGGCGCCGGCGGCGGAGGCGGCTCCGTGAACGACACGCTGGTCGTCCAGGTGCTCGTGCAGGCGGTCGCGTACGGGACGCCGATCCTCTTTGCGGCGCTCGGGGAGCTCCTTGCCGAGCGCTCCGGGGTGCTGAACCTCGGCGTCGAGGGGATGATGCTCGTCGGCGCGGCGATGGGGTTCTGGGGGATGCAGCGCGCGCCGGGGCCGATGACGCTCGTGCTGATCCTGGCCGTGCTGACCGCGGCGTTCGCGGGGCTCGTCATGGCGGCGATCCACGCCTATCTGGTCGTGTCGCTCCGCGCGAGCCAGATCGTCTCCGGGCTTGCGCTGACGATCTTCGCGGGCGGGCTCGGGCTGTCGTCCTACCTCGGACACGATCTCGGCCTGGCCGACGTGCCGCCCAAGCACCAGTTCGGCGACATCGACGTCTTCGGGCTCAGTGACCTGCCGATCGTCGGGCCGATCCTTCTCCACCAGAACGCTCTCGTCTATGCGTCGTGGGCGCTGGTCGTGCTCATCGCGCTGTATCTCTCGCGCACGCGGTTCGGCCTGAACGTGCGCGCGGTCGGGGAGTCGCCGGGGGCGGCGGACGCGATGGGGATCAACGTCGCGCGGTACCGATACGCGCACGTGCTCGCCGGGGGCGCGCTCGCGGGCGTCGGCGGCGCGTGCTACTCGCTCGCGATCACGCCGGGGTGGACGGACGGCGACTCCCTCGTCGGCGGTGCGGGCTGGATTGCGATCGCGCTCGTCATCTTCTCGTTCTGGCGCGCCGAGCTCTGCCTCGTCGGGGCGTACCTCTTCGGCGGGCTGTCGGGCGGACTGCCGTCGGCGCTGCAGGCGCACGGCTACTCGATCACGCCCGAGTTCCTGAACGCGCTCCCGTACGTGATGACGGTCGTCGTCCTCGTGCTCGTCTCGACGAGCCTGGCGCGGCGGCGGATCGGGGCACCCGCGGCGCTCGGGGTACCGTACGTGCGGGAGGAGCGCTGATGGAGGTCGTGACGCCGAGAAGCCTCGACGAGGCGCTGGACGTGAAGGCCCGGCGGCCGGACGCCGTGCCGATCCAGGGCGGCACGGACGTCATGGTCGAGCTGAACTTCGACCGGCGCCGGCCGGAGGTGCTGCTGAACCTGAACGAGGTCGCGGAGCTGCGCGGCTGGTCCCGGGACGACGGCGTGCTGCGGTTGGGGTCGGGGCTGACCTACGCGGAGGCGATGCGGCCGCCGCTCGCGGAGCTCCTGCCGGCGCTCGCGGAGGCGTCCCGCACGGTCGGCTCGCCGCAGATCCGCAACCGCGGGACGCTCGGCGGGAACCTTGGCACCGCGTCGCCGGCGGGGGACGCGCTTCCGCCGCTGCTCGTCGAGCGGGGGGTGGTCGAGCTGGCGAGCGCCCGCGGCGTACGGACGCTTCCGCTTCAGGAGTTCCTCGTCGGGCCGAAGCGCAACGCGGCCGAGCCGGACGAGCTGATCACGGCCGTGGTGGTCTCGCCGTCGGAGGCTCCGCAGACGTTCATGAAGATCGGCCCGCGGAACGCAATGGTGATCGCCGTCAGCTCTCTTGCCGTCCTCGCCGACTCGGCGCGCGGCGAGCTGCGGGCCGCGTTCGGGTCGTGCGGCCCGGTGGTCGGGGTCGTGACGTGTCCGGTCGAGGAGTCGGCGTCGCTCCCGGATCGGGTCGTGGCGGCCGCGAGCCCGATCGACGATGTGCGCGGGAGTGCCGCCTACCGGCGCCACTCGCTGCGGGTCCTGGCGACGCGCGCGCTGGAGCGCTGTTCGGTATGAGGATCGAGCTCGTCGTCAACGGCGTTCGCCGCGAGGCGGACGTCTGGCCGGGTGAGAGCCTGCTGTTCGCGCTCCGCGAGCGGCTTGGCCTGCCCGGGTCGAAGAACGCCTGCGAGCAGGGCGAGTGCGGCTCGTGCTCCGTCCTGCTCGACGGATCGCTCGTGTGCGCGTGCCTGGTGCTGGCCGCGCAGGCGGACGGGCATTCGGTGGTGAGCGTCGAGGGATTCGGCGAGGACGGGGCGCTGCACAAGGTGCAGGAGGCGTTCGTCGAGGCGGGAGCGGTGCAATGCGGCTTCTGTACGCCGGGACTCGTCGTCGCGACGGCGGCGCTGCTCGAGCAGCGGCCCGACCCGACCGACGACGAGATCCGCGAGGCGCTGTCGGGCAACCTCTGCCGCTGCACGGGCTACCAGAAGATCTTCGACGCAGTCCGGCTGGCGGCCGCGAGATGAACAACCGGTGGACAACGCGTCGCACCCCCGGCGCAATGTCTTCGCAGACGACGACGGCGACGCCTCGGCGGCTCGAGATCGGGCGGATCGGAGAGAGCGTTCGCCGCGAGGACGCTGTGCCGAAGACCGAGGGCCGGTTCTCGTACGCGAGCGATCTCTGGGCCGCGGGGATGCTGTGGGGGCACACCGTTCGCAGCCCGCACGCGCACGCACGGATCGTCGAGATCGACATCTCGCAGGCGCTCGCGATGCCGGGCGTCCACGCGGCGCTCACCCACGCAGACGTCCCCGGCCAGAAGCGCTACGGCCTCGAGTTCCCGGACCAGCCCGTGCTCGCGATCGACCGCGTCCGCTACTTCGGCGAGGCGGTCGCGCTCGTGGCGGCGGAGCACCCGGAGCAGGCGCGTCGCGCAGCCGAGCGCATACAGGTCGAGTACGAGCCGCTCGAGCTCGTCGTCGACCCCGAGCGTGCGACCGAGCAGGAGCCCCTGCACCCGGACCGCCCGACGATGGGGCACGGCTACCGCGACGACCCGCGCCCGAACGTCGTCCGCCATCTCGTCATCCGCCACGGCGATCCCGACACGCCGGGCGACGTCGCCGTCGAAGGCGTCTACGAGGTCGGAATCCAGGACCAGGCGTTCCTCGGGCCCGAGTCCGGCCTCGCCGTGCCGGACGGCGAGGGGGGCGTCGACATCTACGTGGCCACGCAGTGGCTGCACGTCGACCGCCACCAGGTTGCGCCCTGCCTCGGTCTCGAGCCGGAGCAGGTCCGCCTCCACCTTGCCGGTGTCGGTGGCGCGTTCGGCGGGCGCGAGGACCTGTCGATGCAGATCCACGGCGCGATGCTCGCGCTCCACACCGCCCGCCCCGTCAAGCTCGTCTACGGACGCGAGGAGTCGTTCGTCGGCCACGTCCATCGGCACCCGGCGAGGATCTGGGCGGAGCATCGCGCGACCCGAGACGGCCGCCTCGTCTCCGTGCGGATGCGGATCCTGCTCGACGGCGGGGCGTACGCCTCCTCCTCGACCGCCGTCACCTCGAACGCCGCCTCCTTCGCCTGCGGCCCCTACGACGTGCCGAATGCGCTGATCGAGTCGACCTGCGTCTACACGAACAACCCGCCGTGCGGCGCGATGCGCGGCTTCGGCGCGGTCCAGACCTGCTTCGCCGCCGAGGCCCAGATGGACAAGCTCGCCGCGGCCCTCGCGATCGACCCCGTCGAGCTGCGGCTCCTGAACGCGCTCGCTCCGGGGGACACGCTTCCGACCGGGCAGGTTGTCCGAGGCTCGCTCCCCGTCGCCGAGGTGGTCAAGCGTGCCGCCGAGCTCCCGATCCCCGAGCCCGAGGAGCTGCCGCGCGACCCGATCCGCCTCCCCGGCGGCGCCGGCAACACCACCCACGGCCAGGGTGTCAAGCGCGGCGTCGGCTTCGCGGTGGGATTCAAGAACATCTGCTACTCGGAAGGCTTCGACGACTTCTGCGCCGCGCGCGTTGTCCTCCGGGCGAGCTCCGCCGAGATCCACTGTGCCGCGGCGGAGGTCGGCCAGGGCGTCAACGGCGTCATCCTCCAGGTCGCGCGCACGGAGCTCGGCCTCGACGACGTCACTCTCGCGCCCGCCGGCACGGCCCTCGTCGACTCGTCGGGCTCGTCCTCTGCCTCGCGGCTCACCTACATGGCCTCGGGGGCGGTCCAGCTCGCCTGCCGCGCGGCGCTCGACGAACGGGACCGCACGGGCGCGGCGGAGGTGGACGTGGAGCGCGTCTATCACCACCCGCGCACCTGGCCGCTCGACCCGGAGACGGGGCAGACGACCGGCGAGCGCTCGCACGTCGCGCTGGCGGTCGCGGCAATGCGCGTCGTCGCCGAGGTCGACGTCGAGCTCGGCCTCACACGCGTTGTCTGGATCGGCACCGCTCAGGACATCGGCAAGGCGATCAATCCTCAAGCGGTCCACGGCCAGATCGAGGGCGGCACCGCACAGGGCCTCGGCCTCGCGCTGATGGAGGAGATCCAGACGCGCGACGGCCTGATCACGAACGCGAGCTTCACCGATTACCTGATCCCGACGACGCTCGACATGCCCCCGGTGACGGCCGTCCTCGTCGAGGACCCCGAGCCGGACGCGCCCTACGGTGTGAAGGGAGTCGGCGAGCCGCCCACTGTCGTCTCCACCGCCGCGGTCGTCTCCGCGCTCCGCGACGCCACTGGCCGGCCCCTGACGCGTGTCCCGGTCCGGCCGGACGACATCGTCGACCTCACCGCCTGAGCAAGAGCGTCGCCCCGCCGGCGAGCAGCAGGATCCCGACCACCCGCGTCCATTCGAGCGCGATCCGCTCGACGCCGAACCAGCCGAAGCGGTCGATCGCCGCCGCGGCGATCAGGTTGCCGGTGATCACGAGCCCGATCGCGGCGGCGACGCCGATCTTCGGCGCTGCGAACGTGATCGAGAGGATGATGAACGCGCTGAGGATGCCGCCGAGCCAGAGCCAGAAGGGCTGCTGAACCGAGACGCCGACGCCGTGCAGGCTCCGCCGCGCGACGAGGAGGACGGCGACGCCGGTCGCGGCGGAGACGAGCGTCGAGAACCCGACCGCCTCGATCGTCCCGACCCGGTCTCCGAGGCGCCCGAGGACGGCCGCCTGCACCGAGCCGGCGCAGCCCGCCGACATGGACATCACGACCGCCAGCCCAGTGCCGCCCGACACCGGTCAACCCTAATAGGCTGGCGGCGCGAACGGGCAGAGCCCGGTCGCGCGCTAGGCGACAAGTCTGGCGTCGCCCCGTTCACGAGAAGGAGCGAGCGATGGTCCGCGCATTCGTCCTGTACGAGCGAGAGGTCGACCCGGAGCGCTACGGGCAGCACATCGAGGAGTTCGTCCGGCCGATCCCGGCCACGTTCCGGCACGGCAAGGTGTTCGCGGCGCCGCCCGGGATGGAGCAGCGCTACCGCTACTACGCCGAGTTCGAGTTCCCCGACATGGCGTCGTTCCAGGAGGCAGCTCGCTCGCCGGAGTTCGCGGCGTCGGGCAAGGACGCCGCCGGCATGGGGATCCCGTTCACCGTCCACTTCGCCGAGCTCGAGTGAGCGAGCCCGACCGCCCCGCGCCCCACCCGCCCGGCGAACTCGGGTTCGAGTCGATCCTGTACGAGAAGGCGCCGCCGCGCGCGACGATCACGCTGAACCGGCCCGAGGTGCTGAACGCCTTCGACTTCCGGATGCTCCGCGAGCTGGCGCGGGCGTGCGAGGACGCATCCTGGGACGACGACATTCGCGTCGTCGTTCTCACGGGCGCAGGGCGCGCGTTCTGCGTCGGCGCCAATCTCCGCGCGTGGGCGGACGAGGGCTACGTCGGGAACGAGCGCGAGTACTGGAAGTGGTTCGGCGCAATGGACGCCGGGGTCACCGCCCTCCGCCGGATCGGGAAGCCGGTGGTCGCGCGCATCAACGGGATCTGCGTCGGCGGCGGCAACGAGCTCCAGATGGCATGCGACCTGGCGGTGATGGTCGACGACGCGTTCATCCGGCACGTCGGGCTCCAGCACGGCTCGGTCCCGGCCGCCGGTGCGACCCAGTGGCTGCCGTTGATCGTCGGTGACCGCCGCGCGCGGGAGATCATCCTGCTCTGCGACGAGATCCCGGCGAGGAAGGCGGAGGAGTGGGGGCTCGTCAACCGCGCGGTGCCCGCGGCGGACCTCGACGCGGCCGTGGACGAGCTGGTCGAGAAGCTCGCCGACCGACTGCCGCTGATGACGCGCTACGCGAAGCAGCACCTCGACTACTGGCGCGACCTTGCCTGGCACGGCACGATCGGCCATGCTCGCGACTGGCTCGCCCTCTCCATGCTCAGCGAAGAGGCGGCTGCAGGCGTGCAGGGGTTTCTCGAACGACGGAAGGAGCGGGAATGAACGTCGAGGAGCTGTTGCACGGCGCGCGCGATGCGATCTCCGTGCGCCGGGTCTTCGGAGATCCGATCGAGCACGACGGCGTGATGCTGGTCCCGGTCGCGAAGGTCGGCGGAGGCGGAGGCGGCGGCGGGGACAGCGAAAACAACGGCGGCGGTGGCTTCGGCCTCGGAGCAAGGCCGGTGGGGGCGTACGTGATCAAGAACGGCGAGGTGACGTGGAAGCCGGCGATCGACCCGCTGCGCGTCGCCCTCGCCGCGCTCGTCGTGCTGCTGCTCCTCGTGCGCCGCCGCTAATCGGCCAGCTCGTCGGGCACGAGCTCGACGTCGACCTCGCGGCCCTGCCGCAACAGGTCGCGGTTACGGGCCGCCCGATCAGCTCGCCGGCCATCAGCCGCTGAAGGTCGTTGACCCCGGTGACGGGTTGTCCGTCGACCTCGACGATCAGGTCCTCGGCGCGCAAGCCGGCGCGGTCGGCCGGGCTGCCGTCGACGACCTGGACGATCTCGAGGCCGGTCCGGCGGCCGAGCGCGGCGGCGAGGCGGGGCGGTAGCGGCCTCGGGCCACCCGCGATGCCGAAGTACGCGCGGCGGAACCGGCCCTCGCTCATCAACGCCGCGACGATCCTCCGCGTGGTCGTGTTGATCGGAACCGCCAGCCCGAGGCCGACGCCGGCGACCGCCGTGTTGATGCCGACGACACGGCCGCTGCCGTCGGCGAGCGCGCCGCCCGAGTTGCCCGGGTTGAGCGCCGCGTCCGTCTGGATCACGTTCTCGACGATCCGTGTCGCCGAGCCGGAGCGAGTCGGCAGCGACCGGCCGAGGGCCGAGACGACGCCGGCCGTGACCGACCCGCCGAAGCCGTTCGGGTTCCCGATCGCGACGACGAGCTGGCCGACCTGAAGCCGCTCCGCGTCCCCGAGCTCGGCGGCCGCGAGGTCGCTCGACTCGGCGCGGAGCACGGCGAGGTCGGAGAGCGCATCGGCGCCGACGACCTCGACGGTCAGCTCCCGCCCGTCGAGAAGCGAGGCGACGCCGCGATCGGTGCCGGCGACGACGTGAGCCGACGTGAGGACGAAGCCGTCGGGCGTGATCACCACGCCGCTACCGCCGCCGTCCAGCCGGCGGCCGCCGCGGACGCGCCGCGACACGCGCAGGTTCGCGACCGACGGCGCCAGCCACCGCGCGACCTCGGTGACGACGCGCGAGTACGCGTCGAGCGGAGTCTCGTGCTCCAGCGAGATCAGCCTCAACGCTCCCATGGCTCAGTGATACCAGCCGAGCGATAGGCTCCGTCGATGGCCGAAGTCGAGACCACCCGGGACGGCGCCGTCCTGACGATCACCCTCAACCGCCCCGACTCGTACAACGCCTTCACCGTCTCGATGCACGCGGCGCTGCGCAACGCGCTCGCGGAAGCCGCAGCCGACGACGTGCGCGCGGTCGTGCTCACCGGTGCGGGCCGCGGCTTCTGCGCCGGCCAGGATCTCGGCGAGTTCCGGGACGTCGACCGCGACATCGCCAGCCACCTCGAGGCGACCTACCACCAGAACATCCGCGCGATCCGAGCGCTCGAGAAGCCCGTGCTCGCAGCGGTCAACGGCGCCGCCGCCGGCGCGGGCCTCTCGCTCGCGTGTGCGTGCGACGTTCGGATCGCCGCCGACACGGCGAACTTCGTGCCGGGGTTCATCGGGATCGGGCTCGTCCCCGACTCGGGCGGCTCGTTCTTCATCGCACGCCTGCTCGGTCCGGCGCGCGCCTTCGCCTGGATGACCTCGAACCGGAAGCTCGGCGCGTCCGACGCGCAGGATTGGGGGCTCGTCTCCGAGGTGGTCGCCCCCGACAAGCTGCTCCCGCGTGCAGCCGAGCTCGCGGCGACGTACGCGGCCGCGCCCACCCGCGGAATCGCCCTGACGAAGCGACTGTTCGAGAACGTGGCGACGTCGACGCTCGACGAGCAACTCGCGCTCGAGGCCGAGCTGCAGACGGCGGCGACCCAGACGGAAGACTTCCGCGAAGGGGTCGCCGCGTTTCTCGAGAAGCGGCCGCCGCGCTTCAGCGGTCGTTGATTCGCGTCGAGACGGCCGACTACCACACCGGCGGAGAGCCGTTCCGCATCGTCACCGGCGGAGTGCCGCCGCTGGAGGGGGCGACGATCCTCGACAAGCGGCGGTTCGCGATGGAGCACCTCGACCACATCAGGCGCCTGCTCGTGTTCGAGCCGCGCGGGCACGCCGACATGTACGGCTGCTTCGTCACGGACCCTGCGGACGGCGGGGCCGACCTCGGCGTCGTCTTCTTCCATAACGCGGGCTTCTCGACGGCGTGCGGGCACGGGACGATCGCCCTCGTCACGTGGGCGCTCGAGAGCGGGCGGATCGAGGCGAGCGGCGACGAGGTAGAGGTGGTCGTGGACGTCCCCTCCGGTCGACTGCCGGCGGTCGCTCGGATCGAGGACGGGCGGGTGGCGTCGGTCCGCTTCCGCAACGTGCCGGCGTTCGTCCACGCTCGTGGGCTCGAGGCGGCCGGCCGCCAGGTCGACGTCGCCTTCGGCGGCGCCTTCTATGCCTCATGCCGGGAGCGGGTCGAGCCCCCGGAGCTGCCGCGGCTGATCGAGCTCGGCCGCCGGATCAAGGCCGACCTCGAGCGCGAGCACGAGGTCGTCCACCCTCGCGAGCCGGAGCTCCGCGACGTCTACGGCGCGATCTTCTGGCAGGAGGAGGGCGAGGCGCCCCTCGCGCAGCGGAACGTCACCGTCTTCGCCGACGGCGAGGTCGACCGCTCTCCATGCGGCAGCGGTACGTCCGCACGGCTCGCTCTCCTCTACGACGAGGGCCGGCTCGCGCTCGGCGACCAGCTTCGCCATCGGAGCATCGTCGGCAGCGAGTTCAACGGCCGCGTCGTGGAGGAGACACCGGGCGGGGTCGTGACCGAGATCGAGGGCCGCGCGCATCCGACAGGACGGCACGAGTTCGTGCTCGATCCGACCGACGAGCTCGGCGAGGGGTTCCTGCTGCGATGAGGCGCTGAGCGATGCGCCGCTGGGCCCGCGCCGCGCTGCTGGTGCCGGCGGTGGCCGCGGCCGCCTGCGGGTACCAGCCGAGCAAGCACGTCTCGTTCGCGACGATCGATGCCGGTCCCGCCTGGTCGCCGGACGGTCGGCTGATCGTCTTCGCCAGCAGCCGCGTCGGGGGCGGGATCTACGTCGTGCGTCCGGACGGCAGCGCGTTGCGACGGCTGCTCCGTGGAGCCGCGAGTGATCCTGCCTGGTCTCCGGACGGCCGCCGGCTGGCGTACAGCGGCGTGGGCGGGATCTACGTCGCGGGTCGAGCCGGCGACCATCCGGCTCGAATCCTGACGGGCCGCTTCTCTCTTCCCGCCTGGGCACCGGACGGTCGGAGGCTTGCCGTGGTCAAGGTCGAGGCGAGCTTCGCGACTGCGATCTACGTCGTCGCCGCCGACGGAACCGGGTTGCGGCGGCTCGTCTCGCCGCGCGGCACGAGCTCGGACTTCGTCGAGGCCTCGGAGTCGGAGCCGTCGTGGTCGCCCGACGGCGGCGAGCTTGCGCTCGAGGTCGGAGACGGGCGGATCGCAACGGTCAGGCTTGCGGATGGGAGCATCCGGAAGGTCGCCGATGCGCGTGGCTTCGAACCGGCCTGGTCTCCGGACGGGAAGCTGATCGCCTTCCAGTCGGACGCGGCGCTCTGGATCGCGCATGCCGACGGCAGTGGCGGCCTCCGCAGGTTTGCCGCGGACGCTCCGGCCGAGGAGGCCGTCGCCGGGCAGGGCGGCCATCCCGCCTGGTCGCCCGACTCGAGGCGGGTGGTCTTCGAGGTCGCGCACGATCGCGGCCGCTACACGCGCCGGGCGATCTCGCTCGCAGTCGTCGACGTCGCGACCGGACACGTCGAGAAGCTCACGTACGGCGGGTCGGCGTGGGACGACCCGTCTTGGCGCGACGCCGTCGCCGGCAAGTCGACGTGGTGATGGTGCGGGCGGCCCTGTTCGGACCGCCCGCAACGAAGCGTGCCTAGCTGATTACCTCGCAGTTCTTGACGGTGTTCGTGCCGCCGTCGGGATGACATTCGTCGGAGTTCCCGGCACCGTTGATGGTGTCGTTGCCGCTGCCCGCGGTGAGGTCGTCGTCACCCGGGCCGCCGTTGACGCTGTTCTTGCCGTCGCCGGCGTTGACCGTGTCGTTGCCGCCCGCCGTCGAGACCGTGTCGTTGCCGGTACCGGTCGTGACGTCGTCGTCGCCGCTTCCGCTGACGACGCTGTTCTTGCCGTCGCCGGCGTCGACGGTGTCGTTTCCGTCGCCGGATTTGACGGTGTCATTCCCGCCTCCGGCATCGACCCAGTCGTCCCCGTCGCCGGAATTGATCTTGTCGACCCCGGCGCCGGTGCATATCGAGTCGTTGCCGCCCTTGCCGTTGACGGTGTTGTTCCCGTTGCGGTCGACGATCACGTCGTCGCCGTTCGTGCCGTTGACTGTGGAGTTGCCCGGGCCGCCTGTGATCGTCGCGAGCTTGCCGTTGCAGACCTGGTCGGGCGTGCCGCTGCAGGCTCCACCCGGCGCGGCCGCAACCAGCCACGGGCTGAACGTGACCTTCGTGCTGACCATGGAACCGGAGCCCGGCCCTGCTCCACTCGGCCCGCTCGGGTCACCCCACCAGTTGCAGGTTCCGTCGAGCGGCGAGCCGGACAGACCGCTCGCGACCGCGATGCCGAACTGCGTGCTGTCGACGGTGAGGTTGTTCGTGTGCACCTCGGCATCCGAGAACGACGGGTCGTCCTCGAACCAGACCGCTACCGCGTCGTTCGGGGTCGGGGTCGTGTCCTCGATGTCGCTGATCGTGTTGTCGTGGATCGACGCGACAGGCGTGTCACGCTCGAGACCGATCACGTGGACCCAGCCCCCTCCGGTGAGCCCGGAGAAGGTGTTGCCCGCAACCTCCAGCTCGGTACCCGCCGCGTTGTTGGCCTGAACGCCATATGCACCACGCGTCACGCTTGAGACGTCCGAGATCGAGTTTCCGTCGATCAGGACACCGTCGCTGGGGTTCGACGCGCCTGTGTCGCCGACATAGACGCCCTTTGCCGAGCGTTGGCTCGAGACATTCGCGATCGCGTTGTCGGTGACCGAGACATCGTCCGGGCCGTTCTCGAGGTAGACCGCCTGTGCTGTCGCTACCCCATTCGATGATGGGAGGCTGCTGCTGATGGTGTCGAAGAGATTGTTCGTGATCGTGGCGCCCGAACCCGCCGTCTTGACCACGATTCCGAACGCAGCGTCGGCGACGTTCGGGTTCGTCAGCGAGAACCCGTCCAGGTCCACGTCCGCAGCCTGGATCGTCACCTTGCCGGTGATCGTCGACTCTGCGGCGTCGCCGAACGTCCGCCCGCCCGCCGCCTGACCAGCCTGGGCACCCTCGAGGGATAGCGTCTTTCCGATCGTGTCGCTCTCGGCGTACGCACCCGCCGCGACGTGAACCGTTCCACCGCTCGCGACCTGGTCGATTCCTTCCTGAATCCGCGCGGTCGCTCCGACCTGTGACCCGAGCGTGTGCACGGTCAGAGAGCTGAGATCCGCCTGGAAGCCCGCGGTGCCGGTATCGCTGTCACCGTTGTCGAGCAGCGGTGTGAAGTCAACCGGGCCCGAGATCTTCGCGGAGACGGTGCTCGGGTCCGAGCTGCCCCAGTAGTTGACCGAAGCGTCGGCCGTTGTCTGGCTGACGTTGACCAGGTTGTTGCCGACGCTTCCGCTGATCTCGTTTTCGAAGACGTGAACGTTGGTCGGTCCGACGTTGTTCTTCCCCGGCTCTCCGAGCCGGAGCCCGATCTGGTTGCCGGTGATCGTGTTGCCCGACACGGTTACGTTGTCGACGCTGGTCGGGCCGTTCCCGCCGTCGTCGCGCGACTTGATCGCCATGCCGACGCCGTTCGCGGAATCGCCGGTACCCGAGTTCGTGATCGCGCTGTCGGCGATCGTGATGTTGCTGAATGCCTGCTTCTTCAGGTTCAGGTCGATGCCGGCCGTGAAGGTGCCCGTGCCAGGCGCCGTGCCGCTCATGTTCACCGTGATCCCGTCGAGGACGGCGTGGTCGAGGCGCTCTGCGTAGATGCCCTTGATCCCGTCACCGCTGAAGGTCGAGTCGGTGATCGAGACGTTGGTGACAGCGGCTGTCGACGGGGGACCGTTGATCTCCATGCCTGCAAAGCCGTTGTTGTCGAAGTGGCTATCGGTGATCGTCAGGCCGTCGAGTCCGGCCATCGACGTCGGCAGCCGGAAGCCACTCTGCGTGTTCCCGCTGAAGTCGACGCTGTCGAGCGTCAACCGCGCAAGTGCGCCGGTCGTGTCGACGGCGAGGCCGTTCCCGCCGTTGCCCGTGCTCGTCACGTGCGAGATGGTCACGTCCGTCACGCCTGCGCCGATCTTCAGGCCGCTGCCGGTATTGCCGGTCCCGGTCACTCCGGTCGCCTTCAGGTCCGAGAGGATCAGCGGGTCGCCGCTCGAGCCCCCGGCCGTGATCGTGATCGCCGGGCCGTCTGTCGTCGGGTCGACAATGGTGGTGTCGCCCGCCCCATCCAGGAGGAGCTTCTTGTCGACGGTGACGTGCTCGGGATACGTTCCGGCTGCGACGTGGATCGTGTCGCCGGGGTCGGATGCGTCGATCGCCCCCTGGATCGTGCAGTACGGCATTCCGGCTGTGTCGTCGCAGTTGACATCCTGATTGTCGACCTGCCGCGTCGCCGCGGCGTTGGCACTGTGGGGCCCAAGCGCCGCCCCACCGAACCCGATTGAGACCGCCAGCGCTCCCAGAAGCGCGAGCACGACGATCCTCGACCTGCTGAACACGGCAGTCCTCCTCTCCTCGCGATATCGCGATCGGCACGCGCCCCCGGGACCGCGGCCCCCGCGCCGCGACGACCCTACAGGTCCGACGCGGCCTCGACAAGAGGCATCAGGCGCCGTGAACGGGAGTCGACTCAGACGTTGGCGCAGTCGGTCAGGCCGATGGTCTGGGCAAGGCCCCTGGCGCGCCGGTCGAGGTCGGTCCCCTTCGCACCCACGGTTCGCACCCTCGCTTCGTCGCCGCCCTCGGCCGCGCTGCGCAGGTCCTCGAGGACGTTCCGTGTCTCGCCGAGCTGCTCCAGCCACGCATCGACGCCGTCCGCCAACTCCGTCGGTGGACGCAGCCCGCGCAGCTCGTCCAGCGCGTCGTCCAGGATCGGCAGCGCCGTGTCGGCATAGGCTGGAATGGCGTCGATCGAGGTGGGCGGCGTCAGCTTCTGCTCGCGCGCGGAGAGGTCCCGGCACGCCGCGTCCGCCTTCGAGACGAAGGCGTCGCGGCTCAGGCGTTCGCTCCCGCCGCCCCCGCACCCGGCCAGCGCTGAGGCAAGCACCGCGACCACGGCGGCTGCCCCTATCCGCATGCCGTGATGCTACGGCGCGTACGGGACGACGCGCTCCTGCTCGTCGGCGTCGTTGCGGGCGATGATCGCGACGGCGGGCTCGGTCTCGCTGAGGTTCACGGCCTGATGGGGCAGGCCGGGCGGGATGTAGAGGAAGTCGCCCGCCGAGGTGACGACCCTGTGCTCGAGGTCCGCTCCGTACCGGGTCTCCACCGACCCCTCGAGCTGGTAGATCGCCGTCTCGTACCCGTCGTGGAGATGCGGCTCCGCGGCGCCGCCGGGCGGCACGACGACGAGGTGCATCGCGATCCCGCTCGAGCCGCACGTCTCGCCCGAGACGCCGACGAAGTACCCGAGCTGCTGCCGGCCGCTCGCCTCCGCAGCGGGCCGGATGACACGAATCTCGTTCACGCGAGACAACATGGCCATGACACCACAACGGATCAGTGAGTTGCTGCACGAAGCAGCCGAGACGCACCACACCGTCTACCGGATCACCGACGGTGAGGACCCGGACTGGGCCTCGTGGTACGCCGATTGGCTGCTCGACCTCTCGGAGCTGCCGGACCTCCTCGGCGCGAATCCAGTCCGCAGCCACCTCGTTCATGCGCTCGTCCAGCTCGATCGGGAGTACACCGCCGAGCAGCGCGGCGAACGCTGGGAGGACTGGTATGCGCGGCGGTTGCCTGGCCTGCTCGGGGTGGGTGCCTAATATGTAACAGATCGGTTACACTTATCGGCATGAACGGGCGGCAGTGCTCTCTCCGGCTGACCCGGCGCTACGCCGACTCGCCGGCGGAGGTGTGGAAGGCGTTGACCGATCCGGCATCGGTCGCGCGCTGGCTCGCTCCGGGGTTCGACCTACAGGCGTCCGAGGTCGAGCCCGGCCGGGTGCTCGAGCTCGACTGGCGGCCGCCCGGCGAGGTGCCGTCGGTCGTGCGCTTCGTGCTGACGCCGGACGGGGAGGGAACGATCCTCGTCCTCGACCACGCGCGGATCGAGGCGCGGGCGGGCATGGCTGCCTTGCGGTACTGGGTCGGCGCGCTGGCGCGGGTGCCGCTCCGGGAGCGGACGTGAACGCGCTCGAGGCGCTGGCCGACCCGACCCGGCGCACGATCGTCGAGCTGCTCGCAGACGGCGAGCGGACGGCGGGCGAGATCGCGTCGCACTTTCCGACGAGCCGGCCGGGGGTCTCACGCCACCTGCGCCTGCTGCGTGAGCAGGGGCTCGTCTCGGCGCGCGTCGACGGGAGGCGGCGCGTGTACTCGCTCGAGCCCGCGCCGCTCGCGGAGCTCGACGAGTGGCTGGAGCGGTACCGCTCGTTCTGGAGGAACCGGCTCGACGCACTGGGCGTCGAGCTCCACCGGCGACGACGAGAGGAGAGAGGCTGATGCAGATCGTCACCCCGTATCTGCTGTACAAGGACTGCGAGGCGGCGCTCGACTTCCTGGCGCGCGGGTTCGGCTTCGAGGAGGTCCTGCGCTACACGGGTGAGGAGGGCTACGTCAACCACGCCGAGATGCGCGTGGGCGCGGGCGGACGGATCTACATGGGCAACCCCGGCGAGGGCTACCGGAACCCGCGCGACCAGGGCCGCGAGACTGTCGGCATCTACGTCGAGGTCGACGAGGACGTCGACGCGCTGTGCGAGCGCGCGCGGACCGAAGGCGCCGAGATCGTCGAGGAGCCGGCCGACCAGGAGTACGGCCACCGGCGGTTCATCGCCCGCGACCCGGAGGGGCACATGTGGTTCTTCGCACTCGTGACGAAGGAGGTCGAAGCCGAGGAGTGGGGCGCGACTCGGGGAACCGTGAGCGGTCGCTAGCCGCGGTTCTGGTCGTGCTGCGTCGCGCCCTCGACGGGAGGAATCCAGGGCTCGCGGCGCTTGACCCAGATCTCGGCTTCCGGCTTCAGGCCGAACGGTGCGTCGTCAAGGCTGCCGATTCGGATCTCGATCAGGGTGTCGCCGGGATCCACCGGGTTGAGCAGCCGCGAGCCGCACCGAGCGCAGAAACCGCGGCCTTCGTAGCTCGACACCTCCCCGCTCAGCTCGAACGCCTCGATCGGCCATTGCCCGTAGACGCTGAACGCGCTCCCGGATTCCTTTCGGCAATCGGCGCAATGGCAGCGCCCGACATGCACGGGCTCGCCGCGAACGCGGTACCGCACGGCCCCGCACAGACAGCCGCCGGTGCGCATCACGGGGTCCATCCCTAGATCGTCTTGAACTGCTCGAAGGGCTGCCGGCAGCTCGTGCAGTAACGGATCGACCGGCACGGCGTCGGTCCGAAGATGTTCTCGAGGGTCGTCTCGGTCGAGCCGCAGTAGGGGCAGCGGAAGACGGCGCTCCGGAGCTGGAGGAGCTTCGGCGCCTGCGCCTCCCGCGGTGCGGGTGGGGCGAAGCCGGCAGCGCGCAGCTTCTCGCGGCCGGCGGCGGTGATGCGGTCGGTCGACCACGAGTCGTCGAGCACGACCTCCACTTCCGCCTCGGCGCCGAGCGCCTCGATCTCCGTCGTCATCCGATCGCGCATCACCTCGAGCGCAGGGCAGCCGAGGAAGGTCGGTGTGAACTCGACGCGCACCCGCTCCCCGTGGACGCGCACGTCGCGGACGACGCCGAGGTCGACGATCGAGATCACGGGAATCTCCGGGTCCTCGATCTCGGCGAGGGCCGACCAGACCTCGTCCGTCGTTACCATGCGGCCCCCGGAACCGACCGCCGCACCATCGTCATCTCCTCCCAGAGCGCCGGCCACTCGTCGGCATGCGAGCTGCGCTCGATCGCATCGCCGACCGCTAGTCCAAACCGGTCCGCGAGCGCCTCGCGCAGGCCGGCTTCGACCAGCCCGAGCGCGTACGGCCACAGCTCGTCCAGGGCTTCGGCGAAGCGGGGCTCGTCGCGGAGGCGGTCGAGCCACATCTCGGCGTGCATCCGGTGGTAGGCCTCCTCGCGGTCGACCTTCGCGGCGAGGCCCGCGACCGCCTCGTCGGACGAAGCCTTCAGCCGCTCGAGCCGGAGCTCGTCGGCGGCCTCGTAGAGCACGCGGCGCGCGATCGTCCGCGCCCAGTCGGGGACGAAACGGAGCTCGACGAGCGGCGAGCACCGGTACTCCTCGGGGGCGCGGTCGAACGCCAGCGCGTCCGCATCCCCGTCGTCCGCCAGCAGCTGGTAGATCGCGCGCGCGTGGCCGATCTCGTTCTGGGCGATCGACGAGAAGGCGACGTCCTCCTCGAGCACCGGCGCGATCCCGGTCCACTCCGAGTCGCGCCAGCCGAGGACGAGCTCGTCGTCAGCGATCGCGAGCAGCAGCTCGTTCACGTGCCTCCGCCAGCTTCTTCTTCAGCGGGTACCCGTCGACCCGGTGGTAGTTCTTGTTCAGCTCGTCGACGAAGTCCTCGACCTCGAGGATCGAGCTGCGCGGGACGACCCAGAGCGCGACCGACTCGCCGCGCCGCCCGTACTGCTCGTGCGCGTACGCGCGGGCGAACGCGTCGTCGGGCGCGGCAACGGAGCCTGCATGCTCGAACGCCGCCCCCTTTCGCTCGCGCCGGAAGACCTCGAAGATCACGCAGCTTCCGCGAGCACCACGCGCCGCACCCACTCGGTCTCCTCGCGCGAAATGCGCCGGAACTCGAGCCGCTCCGCCGTCTTCGGGCCGTGGCCGGTGACGACGCGCCTGAGCTCGTCCCAGTCGGGCTCGGTGTACGCCCAGACGCCGTCGTCGCGCTTGCGGAGCTTCGGGTCCGGCACGGTCAGGCCGAGCTCCCAGATCTGCGGGACGTAGCCGTCGAGGAACTGCTGGCGCGCCTCTTCGTTTCCCTGCGTCTTGATCCGCCACTCCACGACCGGATCGTCCTTCGCGTCGATCGGGTTCCCGTGGAACATCATCAGCGGCGGCCACCAGCGGTCGAGCGCCTCCTGGACGAGAGCCCGCTGCTCGTCCGTGCCGTTCATCATCGTCAGGACGACGTCGCGGCCGTGGAGGATGTGGAACGACTCCTCCCAGCAGATCTTCTTCATGATCCGCGCGTACGGGGCGTACGAGCACTTGAGGAGCGCCTTCTGCGAGATGATCGCGGCCGCGTCGACGAGCCACGCGATCACGCCGACATCGCCCCACGTCTTCGTCGGGTAGTGGAAGACGTTGTGGAACTTCGCCTTGCCCGAGATCAGGTCGGCGAGGCACTGCTCGCGCGGCTTCCCGAGGTCCTCGACGACGCGGTAGATGAGCTGCGAGTGGCCGACCTCGTCCTGCACCTTCGCCGTCAGCGCCAGTTTCCGTTGGAGCGTCGGGGCGCGCAGGATCCACTCTCGCTCGGGCAGGACGCCCATCAGCTCCGAGTTGCCGTGCATCTCGATGAACTTGATCAGCTTGGCGCGGTACTCCTCCGGCATCCAGTCGTCCGTCTCGACCTGGCCGCCGCCCTGCACGTACTCCAGGAACTGCTCCTCGTTCACGCACGCCCTCCTACCGAACGATCGTTAGGCTCCGGACCGTAGCATGTCCGCCCGCCGCTCAGAGCTGACCCGGCAGGCCGCGAGGCTGTTCGCGCGCCAGGGGTACCACGGCACGTCGATCGGGGACATCGCCGAGGCGCTCGGCGTCCAGAAGGGCTCGCTGTACGCCCACATCGCGTCGAAGGAGGACCTGCTCTACGAGACGATGCGCGAGGGCGCGGCGGCGTTCCACGGCGCCCTCGACGAGACCCCGGACGACGCAGCCCCGCTCGAGAAGATCCGCCTCGCTCTGCGCGGCCACCTGCGCGTGGTCGCCGAGCAGCTGGACGTGGCGACCGTCTTCGTCCAGGAGTGGCGGTACCTCCAGGGCGAGCGCCGGGAGGAGATCGTCGCCGAGCGGCGCCGCTACGAGGAGCGGATCCGCGAGCTGATGCGCGAAGGGCGGGATCTCGGCGTGCTCCGCTCAGACCTCGACGACGCGGCCGCAGCGCTCCTCCTGCTCTCGGCCGCGAACTGGGCCTACACATGGCTGCGATCCGGCCGGAACACCGACGAGCTCGCCGACCGGTTCTTCGCCCTCCTGGTCCACGGGATGCGCGGCTACTCGACTCCCGCCTAACCGGCCGTAACCGAACGGCTCCCTCACTCGTTTGAGGGACGTCGCCGTGTTCTCGGGAGCGCGGCGCTGACTCGACTGAGAGGGAGGAAAAACGGGATGAGAAGGAAGCGAGCCCTGGTGGCTTCGGTCGTCCTCGCGACGGTCGCGGCCGCCGTCTTGTTCCTCGCGCTTGCAGGCTCCGCCGCCGCCGCCGGCCAGAGCCTGACGTACACCTATGACGAGACCAGTGCGGTCTCGACCGCGGACGTGCCGATCCGCGTCGTCCTGGTCGGCTTCGAGAAGGGACAGATCGACGAGCAGAAGCTGATCAATCAGATCCCGACCGACCAGCGGCCGGGTGTACTGACGCCGTACGACGAGAACGAGGCGGACGAGAGCGACGAGTGCGGCGTCTTCATCGGCGGGAACATGCTCCTCAACCACGGACGCTGCTACTACGAGGGCGGGAGCAAGCCGTACTTCGTCCCGATCGAGTACCGCTGGAAGCCGTCGGTCGTCTACGCGCCGACGGCCTTCACGACGGCGCTGTTCCAGCAGATGATGGCGAACAGCAAGACGGGCGACTTCCACGGCACGACCTACCGCCCGTTCCTCGAGGCGTACAACGCCACGCGCGGCTCGTACCGCGGCGAGGGCAACGACGTCCCCGCAGGTGCACCCGTTCGCTTCTTCGACGCGGAGAAGACGGAGACGTGGCTGGCCCAGAACTCGCTGCGCTACCTCGGCTTCGAGCTCGGCCCGAGGGGCGGGACGAAGCTGCTCGGCCCCGGCAAGAAGCCCGGCTACACGATCTTCCTCCTGAACACCTGGAGCTCGCCGGAGGCGCTCTCCATCCTCAAGCCGCAGCACGAGTACCACACGCTGCTCGTCGACCGGACCGACCCGGACGTGAGCGACTTCGCGGGCATCGACTGGGGCCGCGTCTGGGGTGGCAACTACCGCGAGGTCTTCTGGGATCTCGGCGCGGCGCCGAACCCGTACGAGTCGCAGACGTGGGGCAACCGGGGCCGCGACGCCGTCGGCTCGGCGGCGTTCGACCCGCCGCTGTGGGAATACGACAACGGCGCGCCGCGCGTGACGGGCACCGGCGACTTCAACGACCCGTACTCGCCCAACCCGACGTTCACGTGGGACAAGACGTGGCTCGAGTACAACCTCGGCCGCTTCGCCGTCGAGGCGATCTCGTACCGGTTCCTCCATTCGTACCTGTACGAGCCTCGCCCGAGTGTCGGCCGCTACTTCCTGTCGAGCAACATCTGGCACGACAGCTACGCGGACAACCCGTGGCTCTCGGATCTGAAGAAGCTCTACAACGAAGAGAAGGTGCTGGAGGGGCTGCGGACGCTCGTGCCGTACTTCTCCTTCACCGGCGACACGCACTACCAGTACCTGCAGACGCTCGACGCCGACCAGGCGATGATCCAGCAGGCGAAGCAGGACGGGGGCGACCCCGCGGCGACCGCCGCCGGCAATCCGCTCGGGAGCGTCCCGTTCACCGCGATGCACACGCAGACGGCGATGGACTACCTCGACGCGAACAAGGAGCGCTTCGAGCGTGGGGGCGCCTGCTACACGACGATCCCGGACATCGAGGTCGTCGTCGAGAAGCACTACGCCTGGGCACTGCCGGTGATCGTCGGCGGCATCGCGACGAACAACAACGGCGTGCCGTGGGGCTTCCTGGCCTCGGTCAACGACATCTTCAAGACCGCGCAGGCGGATCAGGATCAGGGCCCGATCCACGCTGCGCACCCCGACGCGCTCGGCGGCGGCTTCACGTACACGTCGATCCACGAGCTGTCGCACTTCCTCGGCCTCGCCCATCCGCACGACACGATCGGCAAGGCCGTCGTCGACACCGACTTCGACGGTACGCCCGAGACGACCGAGTACTGGGACGGCTTCCTCTGGACGTTCGACTCGACCGCTGCGCCGACCACGTACGCGTTCGACCAGATGCAGTACTCGATCCTCGACCAGGAGAACATCACCCAGGGCCACCTCGCCTACTACCTGAAGTGGACGCGTGAGGCCCTTGCGGATGCCGGCGTCGCGTTCGCGGCGGACGGGATCACGACCACCGGTCAGCTGCCGAGCGCGGTCGCGAGGATGCGTGCGACGGCGCTGACGCAGATGGCGACGGCGCAGAAGCTGTTCTCGAAGTTCGACTTCGTGCGGGCGACCTTCGCCGCACAGAAGGCGTGGCGGGCGGCGGCGGCGTTCCACGACGTCGCGCGCAAGCTCGAGCCGGGGCAGACGGAGCTCGATCACGGCACCGCCGTGCGCGGGAACCCGAAGGACTGCCCGAGCGCCAAGTAGGCCTGCTCGTCAGCGGCTCGGCGGAGGGGCGGACGCAGGTCCGCCCCTCGCCGTTCGTGGCATCCTCGGCCACGTGCACCGCAGCCTGATCGCCAACCCGTATGCGAGCCGCGTCACCGAGGAGCGCATCCGCGCGGTCGCGCAGCGGCTCGGTGCGGTCGAGACGCTGCTCACGGAGCGCCGCGGTCACGCGACCGAGCTGGCGGCGGGCGCGGAGGGCGACGCGATCTTCGTGTTCGGCGGCGACGGGGTCGTGAACGAAGTGCTGAACGGCCTCCCGTCGGGGAAGCCGCTCGGGATCGTCTCCGGCGGGAAGACGAACGTCTTCGCGCGTGCCCTGGGCGTCCCACGCGACCCGGCCGCTGCGCGTGCGGAGCGCCGGATCTCACTCGTCCGCGTCAACGGACGCCGCTTCGGGTTCGCGTCCGGGATCGGCGTCGACTCGGAGGCGGTGCGCGAGCTCGACACGATCGTCCGCAGCCGTGACGGGCGGCACCCCGGAAGCCTGGCGTATGCGCGCGTCGTCGCCCAGCGCCTCCGGCGCGGGTACGCGCCTCGGCTCGAGCTCGAGAACCTCGGCCGCGCGTCGATCCTCTTCGTCTCGAACGGCCCCGTCTTCACCTACGCGGGGCCGCTCCCGCTGCGGCTCTCGCCGGCGGCGCGCTTCGAGCTCGGGTTCGACGCGACGGCCCCGGTGGGGATCGACGGCACGGCGGGGATCCGGCTCGTCGGCCGCGTCGTGGCCGGGCGCGGTCTTGCCGGCGCGGGGGGCGTGCTCGCCGGGCACGACCTCGATCGGCTCCGCGTCGTCTGCGACGCGCCGTTTCCGCTGCAGGCGGACGGGGAGGATCTGGGTGATGTCACCGAGGCCGTGTTCGAGGCCGAGCGCGGCGCGATTGCCGTCCTCGTCTAGGTAAAGTCCGCCACCGCGATGGCCCAGGTTCTTCCTGCGGAGCGGGGCCTGCGCCGCGTGATCGGCGACGGCGCGAGCGTTCCGGACGGCGAGGTCGAGGGGCTCGACGAGAGCGACTTTCTCGAGCTCTACCGGCAGCTCGTCCTCCTGCGGACGTACGACGAGCGCTCGGTCGTCTACCACCGGCAGGGGCGGATCGGGACGTACGCGATCTTCTGGAACCACGAGGCGATGCAGGTCGGCTCGGCGTACGCTCTCGACCGCGGCGACTGGATCTTCCCCAGCTACCGCGAGTCGGCGATCGGCCTGCTCCGCGGGATGCCGCCCGCGACGCCGCTCTCGTGGTGGCGGGGTCACCCGTCCGGCTGGTGGAACCCGCTCGAGTACAACCTCGCTTCGATCTGCGTCCCGATCGCCACCCACGTCCCGCACGCCGCCGGCCTCGCCTGGGGGAAGAAGCTGCGTGGCGAACGCACGGTGACGATCGTCTATTTCGGCGACGGGGCGACGTCCGAGGGAGCGTTCCACGAGGGCGCGAACTTCGCGGGGGTGCTGCGCGCGCCGCTCGTGCTCTTCTGCAACAACAACCAGTGGGCGATCTCGACGCCGCTCGAGGCGCAGACGGCGGCGCCGACGCTCGCGGACAAGGCGATCGGCTACGGCATGCCCGGGCTGCGCGTGGACGGGGCCGACGTGCTCGCCGTCTACGAGGCGACGCGCGAGGCCGTCGAGCGCGCCCGCGCGGGTGACGGGCCGACGTTCATCGAGGCGGTCACGTACCGGACGATGCCCCACGCGACGGCGGACGATCCGAGCCCGTACATCGACCACGAGCGGGTCGAGGAGGAGAAGCGCCGCGAGTGCGTCGGCCGCTTCGAGGGCTACCTGCGGCGGATCGGCCTGCTCGACGACGCGCGGGCCGAGGCGGTGAAGGCGGAGGCGCTGGAGCTGATGCGGGCTGCCATTGCGGCGGCCGAGGCGGAGCCGGCCGCCGATGCGTCGGTTCTGTTCGAGTACGCCTACGCGGATCCCCCGCAGTCGTTCGGGGAGGAGCTGGCAGAGCTGCGGAGGGTGCTGGATGGCTGAGCTCACGCTCGTGGAGGCGGTGAACGACGCGCTGCACACCGAGATGACCCGGGACGAGTCGGTGCTCGTCATGGGCGAGGACGTGGGCCGCGCGGGTGGGGTCTTCCGCGCGACCGCGGGGCTGCTCGATCGGTTCGGGGCCGACCGATGCGTCGACACGCCGCTGGCCGAGGCCGGGATCCTCGGGACCGCGGTCGGCCTCTGCATGGCCGGGTGGCGGCCCGTCTGCGAGATGCAGTACGACGCGTTCAGCTACCCGTGCCTCGACCAGTCGATCAATCACGTCGGCCGCTACCGCTGGCGCACGCGCGGCGCGATGGAGTTTCCGCTCGTCATCCGGATGCCCTACGGCGGCGGGGTCCGAGCGCCGGAGATGCACGACGACTCGCCCGAGGCCTACTACGTCCACACGCCGGGACTGAAGGTCGCGATCCCGTCGACGCCGGCGGATGCGAAGGGGCTGCTGGCGGCGGCGATCCGCGACCCCGACCCGGTCGTCGTGCTCGAGCCGAAGCTCGTCTACCGCACGTCGCGCGGGGAGGTGCCGGAGGGAGAGCACGTCGTGCAGCTCGGGACGATGCGCGTCGTTCGCGAGGGAAGCGACCTGACGATCGTCGCCTACGGCGCGATGGTCTCCGTCGCCGAGCAGGCTGCCGCCGAGCTCGACGCGGCGGTCGAGATCCTCGACGTGCGGACGCTGAAGCCGCTCGACGAGGAGACGCTGCTCGCCTCGGTCGCGAAGACCGGACGCGTCGTGATCGTCCAGGAGGCGCCGCGCATCGCGGGCTTCGCCGCGGAGCTCGCGGCCGTGATCGCCGAGAAGGCGATCCTCGACCTGCGCGGCCCCGTCCTTCGGGTGACGGGCTACGACGTGCCGTACCCGTTCTGGCAGATCGAGGACCTGTACATGCCCTCCGTTGCGCGCGTGGTCGCGGCCGCGCGCCGGCTCCTCGACGAGTTCTGAGCGTGGCCTACGAGTTCAAGCTCCCCGATCTCGGCGAGGGGCTGACCGAGGGAGAGATCGCCCGCTGGCTCGTCGAGGAGGGCCAGGAGATCGCGGAGGACGACCCGCTCGTCGAGATCCAGACCGACAAGACCACGGTCGAGATCCCGTCTCCGGCAGCCGGCAAGGTGGCGCGCATCCTGGTCCCGGAAGGCGAGGTCGTCCCGGTCGGCACCGTCCTCGTCGTGATCGGAGCGGACACGGCCGAACCAGCCTCGCCGGACGAAGTCGCGCCTGCGGCGCATGACTTCGCCCGGAATCGAGCGGATGCGAGCCCGCGCTCCGCGCATGTCGGAGCGCGGGCGGCGGGCGTCCGCGCTACCCCGCTGGTTCGGAACATCGCGCGGCAACTCGGAGTCGAATTGGAATCCGTCGTTGGCACCGGCGCCGACGGTCGCATCACCGAGGACGACGTACGACGCGCGGCTGCGGGTGCGGAAGCACCTGCAGCCCTTGAGGGCAGGCGGGAGAAGCTGCGCGGCGTCCGCCGGCTGATCGCCGAGCACATGGCCCGCGCGCACCGCGAGGTGCCGCCGGTGACGTGGGTCGAGGAGTGCGACTTCGGCGAGGTCGACATGGCGCTCCTCGTCCCGACCGTCGTCAAGGCGTGCGCCCTGTCACTGCAGGAGTTTCCGGAGCTGAACGCGCGGCTCGAGGCCGACGAGATCGTCTACCTCGACCGGTACGACATCGGCGTCGCGGTGCAGACCGACGAGGGTCTCGTCGTCCCGGTCGTCCGCAGCGCGGACTCCCGCTCCATCGAGGAGCTGGCGGCCGACCTCGCGCGGCTCGCCGACGCCGCGCGCGCCGGCAAGCTCGCGCCCGGGGAGCTGCGCGGCTCCACCTTCACCGTGACGAGCGCCGGGAAGGTCGGCGGGCTCTTCCACACGCCGATCGTCAACTACCCGGAGGTCGCGATCCTCGGCATCGGCCGGATCGCCGACCGGCCCGTCGTCCGCGACGGCCAAGTGGTCGTCCGGCGCACCGGCACGGTCGCGGTCACGTTCGACCACCGCGTGATCGACGGAGCCAGAGCGGCCGAGTTCGGCCTCGCCGTTATCCGCCGGCTGGAGCAGGCGACAGGCTAGGCGACGGCAGCGGAGGCAGGTGGCCTTCCAGCATCCGCTCGATCCGCGGCGCGCTCACGCGTCCTTCCAGCCGCTCGACCACCCGTTTGTCGCGAACGAGCAGGAGAGTCGGCACGACGTCGACCTGCAACCGGCGCGCGACCTCGGGGTTCCGAGCCATGTCGACGCGCTGAACGCGGAGGCGGGTTCGTTCCTTGCGCGCGAGGTGCGCGATCAGGCTGTCCATCCGTCGGGCAGGCCCTGAACGAGCATCGGTGAAGAAGAGTAGGAGCGGGGTCCCGGCACCCATCGACACCCGTTCTACCCGCTGCCGCCCCCGGGGAAACGGCCCCAAACGGGGGATCCTGCGACCCTCACTACACTTGCGCCGTGGGGGCCTGGTACTGGATCGGCGTCGCGGCCGGCCTCGGGGTCGGCGCTGGGATTGCGCTCGGGGCTCTCCTCCCGGGAGGTCGAACGGGGGTGACGGCCGGTCTGGCTGCCGGGCTCGGAGTGGCCGCGGGTATCGGCATCGGTCACCTGGTCGGCGGCTGGTCCGAGGCGGCGGGCGGCGGCTCCGGCGGTCTCCTCGGTGCGGTGTCCGCGGTGCCGATCGTCGCCGGAGCGCTGCGCGCCGGTGGCACCCGCCTCGGCACCGTGCTCATCGTCGCCCTCGCGGGCGCGGTCGTCGCCGGACTCGGGTTCGTCCCGGGCCTCGGCTACGCCGAAGCGGCGCTCGCCCCGCTGGCCGCCCTGCGCATGCGCCGTCGGGGCGGCGGCCGGTACGCGGGGCTGCGCATCCTCGCGCGAGATTAATGCCGCAGCCAAAGAAGCTGATCCTGATCGTCATCGACGGCCTGACGCCCGCGGTCTTCGAGCGGGCGGTCGAGGGAACGGAGACGCCGGCGCTCGCGCTGCTCGCCGCGCAGGGCAGCTACCGCCGCGCCCTCTCGACCTTCCCGTCGCTGACGCCCGTCTGCGCATCGTCGATCGCGACCGGCGCTCATGCGGACGTGCACGGCATTCCGCACCTCGTCTGGTACGACCGCAAGGCGAGGCGGCTGATCGAGTACGGCTCGTCGTGGGGTGCCCTCGTCGCGGCGGGGACGAGACGCTCGATCCTCGACACGATCTTCCACATGAGCGCCCGCCACCTCGCCCCCGGCGCTGTGACGGTCTTCGAGGCGCTCGAGGATGCCGGTCTCGTCACGGCGGCCGTCAACTTCACCTGCTACCGCGGGCGTACTCCCCATCGCACGACGCTGCCGGGCGTCACCCGGACCGCGCACGGACCGCGGCGATTCTTCTACTACAGCCTCTTCGAGTCGGACGCCACCGGAGCGCCGCTCGCCGTCCGCCGGCGCGCCGCCGGGACGATCGACGAGTACGCAGGCGCCGTCGGGCGCTGGCTCGTCACGCGGGACGGCTTCGACTTCCTCGTCTACTACCTCTCCGACTACGACTACGCCTCGCACGCGCTCGGCCCCGATGGCGCGGCGGTGAAGCTCGTCGACGCCGATCGCGCGGTCGGGGCCCTGCTCGAGGCCGCCGGTGGCGAGGACGAGTTCCTCGACCGGTACGCCGTGCTGCTCTGCTCGGACCATGGACAGACGCCGGTCCACACCGCGCACGCGCTCGAGGCCGCCTATGCCGACCTTCGCCTCGTCCGCCGCGGCGGCTCGCAGCGCGCCGAGGTGGCGGTGTGCGCGTCGAATCGCGCCGCGCAGATCTACCGGCTGGCGTCGTGCAAGGAGCCGGTCCGGGCGCTCGCCGAGCGCCTCGACCGGCGCGAGGCGGTTGACGTCGCGGTGTTCCTCGAGGATGGCGACGCCGTCGCTCGCGGCGGTGGATCGGAGCTCCGCTTCCGGCCCGACGGAGACGGCTGGCACCTCGACGGCGACGCGGGGGCGCTCGACCACCCCGACGCCACTGCGCGCGTGTGGGCTGCGCTCCACAACCCGAACGCCGGCGACGTCCTCGTCTCGGCAGCCGAAGGCTTCGAGTTCACAGACCTCGGTGGCCGGCATCACGCCGGCGGTGGCAGCCACGGCTCGCTGGCCGCCGGCGACTCGGAGGTGCCGATGCTCGCCGTCGGGGTCGACCCGCTGCCGTCGAGCATCACCGAGCTCGCGCCGAGCGTTCTCGGGCACTTCGGGGTGGAGCCGCCGCCCTCGATGCGACGGCCTCTAGCCGCGCATGTCGTCTGACGAGTTCGCGTCAGCGCGGCGGCGCATGGTCGAGGAACAGCTCCGCGCGCGCGACGTCGCCGACGAGCGCGTGCTCCAGGCGATGGCGCGGGTCCCGCGGGAGCGCTTCGTCGCCCCGTCGTACCGTGACCGCGCGTACGACGACGTCGCACTTCCGATCGGCGAGGGCCAGACGATCTCCCAGCCGTACATGGTCGCTCGGATCTGCGAGGCGCTCTCGCTGCGGGGGAACGAACGCGTCCTCGACGTCGGCGCCGGCTCGGGGTACCAGGCCGCCGTCCTCGCCGAGCTCGCCGAAGAAGTGCACACGATCGAGCGTCTACCGGGCCTCGTGGAGCATGCAAGCACCGCACTGGCCGCCGCCGGCTACGACCGCGTGCAGTTGCATTTAGGCGACGGGACGCTCGGGCTCTCCGAGCACGCCCCATTCCAGGCGATCGCCGTCGCCGCCGCCGCGCCCGAAGTGCCGCCGGCTCTGTACGAGCAGCTCGAGCCTGCGGGGCGCCTCGTCGTCCCGGTCGGCGGGCGGCACGGCCAGGAGCTCCTGCTCGTCGTCCGCAGCCCGGAGGGACCGGCCGTGCTGCGCTCGGTCCCGTGCCGGTTCGTCCCGCTCGTCGGCGAGCAGGGCTTCGACCGTGGCTGACCTCCGCCGCGCGTGGGTACGCGTCGAGGGCCGCGTGCAGGGCGTCGGCTTCCGCGCGAGCGCCTACTCGCGCGCCCGCTCGCTGCAGGTAGCGGGCTGGGTGCGCAACAACGCCGACGGCTCGCTGGAGGCTGAGCTGGAGGGCCCGCGCGACCGGGTCGAGTCGCTGCTCGACTGGTTCGGGCGCGGCCCGCGCGGCGCCGACATCGACGCCGTGCAGGTGGAGTGGCGGAAGCCCGTCGGCGAAGCGCTCTTCACGATTCGGTAGCGGTGCGCGGGCCTGCCCGCCGCAGCCGCGAGCTGAGAATCGCTCTTTCGCTACGCTCGCGGCGTGGCGCGACCGACGGCAGCGGGCATCGCCGCCACGCGTGCGGGCCAGGCGCTGCGCCGTCCCGAGAACTGGCTCCAGCTGCTCGAGTTCTCGATCGTCGGTGCGAGCGGCTACGTCGTCAACCTCGCCGTCTACGTTGCGCTCTTGAAGGGCGCGGGGCTCCACTACATCCCATCGGCCGCCTGCTCGTTCGTCGTCGCCGTCTCGAACAATTACGTCTGGAATCGTCGCTGGACGTTCAGGAACGATCGCGGTCACGTCTACTACCAGGGGCTCCGGTTCCTGCTCGTCTCCCTCGTCGCCCTCGGGCTCAACCTCGCGGTGCTGCACATCCTGGTCGCGCTCGGGCTCGGGAAGATCGTCGGCCAGGCGCTGGCGATCGTCCTCGTCACGCCCTTCAGCTTCAGCGCGAACAAGCTCTGGTCGTTTCGCTGACGGTGCGGAAGGCAGCCGCAGCGGCCGCGGTTCTGGCACTGCTCGCGCTTCCCTCTGCCGCCGTGGCCGCGTCGCCGACGACGCCCGTGTACGACGCGCAAGGGCGGCTCGTCGAGACGCCGTTCGCGCCGGTCGAGCCGAAGGCGCAGCTGACGGAGGGGCGGGCGCTCGCGATCTTCTTCTCCGTCCGGAAGGTGAGGGACTGGCTCGACCGCTACCCGGCCTCGAGCCTGATCAAGCAGGCGACCTACGAATCGAAGTACCGCGACTGGGACGTGAAGGTGTGGTCGGGCAAGGCCGGCGAGATCGCCGCGGGGCGCGTCGACGACGTCAGCGCCACGCCGACCGAGGCGTGGACCGGCCCGCAGGTCGCCTGGAAGATGGCCCGCGGGGGGCCGGGCGCGTTCGGCGGCAAGAAGATCAACAGCCTGTCCGTCTGGCTCGCCTTCTGCGCCGTGTTCCTGATCGGCCTCGGCGACCTCCGGCGGCCGCTCTCGCTGCGCAACCTGGATCTGCTCGCCCTGCTGTCCTTCTCCGTCTCCCTCTGGTTCTTCAACGACGGGCGGATCTTCACGAGCGTTCCGCTCGTCTATCCCGGGCTGCTGTACCTGCTCGCCCGCACGATCTGGGTCGGCGTGCGCGACCGTCCGCCGCCGGCGTCTCGCCCCCTGTGGCCC
This sequence comes from Gaiellaceae bacterium, assembly GCA_035274625.1. Classification (GTDB taxonomy): domain Bacteria; phylum Actinomycetota; class Thermoleophilia; order Gaiellales; family Gaiellaceae; genus DATBLE01. The sequence continues at coordinate 3,710 of DATENZ010000048.1, read as the reverse complement.
GTCTGGCTGCTCGCGGCAGCGACCGTCTTCGTGGGCGGGTTCCGGGTCGGCCTGAACGTCCGCGACTCGAACGTGATCGACGTCGGCTACGCCGGGCCGATCGGCGCGCAGCGGATCGCGAGCGGTCAGTCGCCCTACGGGCACTTCCCCGTCGAGGAGTCGCTGAAGGCGTGCGGCCCGGCCGACCGCGACGGGGAGATCCGCGAGCGGATCCAGACGAACGGCCGGTGCGAATCGGCGAATCCCCGCGGCGACACCTACGGGCCCGTTGCCTATCTCGCCTACTTACCGGGCTACTGGTTCTTCGGCTGGAGCGGAAAGTGGGATTCGCTACCGGCCGCGCACTTCACCGCGATCGCGTTCGACCTGCTCTGCATCGCCGGGCTCTTCCTCGTCGGCCGCCGGTTCGGCGGGAGCCGTCTGGGCGTCACGCTCGCGTTCGCGTGGACGGCCTACCCCTTCACCCAGTACGTCTCCAGCTCGAACACGAACGACGCGATCATGCCCGCCTTCCTGATCTGGGGGTTCTGGCTGGCGACGTCGCCCGTAGCTCGCGGCGCCTTTGGGGCGCTCGCGGGCTGGGTGAAGTTCGGCGCCTTCATCGTCGCGCCGCTGTGGGCGACCTACCCCGGCGGACGCCCGGCGCGGCGCCCCTTGCTCCTCTTCGCGGGCGGCTTCGCGCTCGCGACCGCCGCGAGCCTGTGGATCCTGCTGCTCGAGCCGAACCCCCTGCATGCGGCGCGAGTGTTCTGGGACCGCACGATCCCGCCCCAGGTGAACCGGCACTCGCCGTTCTCGCTGTGGGACTGGGGCCAGTACCACGCCGCGGGGATTCCGAGCCTGGCCTGGGTCCAGAAGATCCTCCAGGCGCTGCTCGTCGTCGGCGCGATCGCAGCCGCGTTCGTCCCGCGCCGCAAGTCGCCGCTCCAGCTCGCAGCGCTCACCGGCGCGCTGCTGATCGGGTTCGAGCTCGTCCTGACCCACTGGTTCTACCTGTACCTGCCCTGGTTCTTCGGCTTCGTCGCCTACTCGGTGCTCGCCGCGGAGCCGAGGCCGGAGAGGGCCGTCGTGCCCGCGCATGAGCGTCCGACCCGCGAGCTGGTCCCAACCGGCTGATCCGCGGCGGGCGATCGTGGCCGGCGGGCTGGCGCTCGCCGTGCTCGTCGGCGGCTGGGTGGGCCTCCACCGCGGCTTCTACCGGCACAGCCAGATCGTCGACACGCCGATCTACCAGCGGTACGGCGACGCGATCGCGAGCGGACACCTTCCCTACCGCGACTTCGGGCTCGAGTATCCGCCGGGCGCGCTGCCCGTGTTCGCGATTCCGTCGCTCGTGCGCTCACAGGACGGTGACCTGGCGGGCTATCGCCGCGGCTTCGAGGCGGAGATGCTGGCCTGCGGCGCGCTCGCGCTCCTCTTCATGCTCTCGATCCTGCTGCGGCTCGAGGCTCGGCCGGGCCGGCTCGCGGGCGCGCTCGGGTTGGCGGCCGTCGCTCCGCTCCTGCTCGGGTCGGTCGTCCTGTCGCGGTTCGACCTCTGGCCGGCCGCGCTGACCGCGGGGGCGCTGGCGGCACTCGTCGCCGGCCGTCACCGGATCGGACTGGGCGCGCTCGGGCTCGCGTTCGCGACCAAGCTCTACCCCGCCGCCCTCCTGCCACTGGGGATCGCGTGGGTCTGGCGCCGCGCCGGGCGGCGGGAGGCGGCGCTCGCCGTCGTTGTCTTCGCGGCGGCTGCGCTCCTCGTCTTCCTCCCGTTCGTCGCGCTCGCGCCGGACGGCGTCTGGGAAGCGCTGAGGCGGCAGACCGACCGGCCGCTCCAGATCGAGACGCTCGGGGCCGGCTTCCTCCTGGTTCTGCACCAGATCGCCGGCCTCGGGCTGACGATGCACTCGAGCCACGGCTCGCAGAACCTCGCCGGCGCCGGCCCGGACGCGCTCGCCGCGGTCCAGACGGCGCTTCAGCTCGCGGTGCTCGTCGGGATCTGGATCTGGTTCGCGCGCGGGCCGGCCGAGCGCGAACGGCTCGTGCGAGCGGCTGCGGCGGTCGTCTGCGCGTTCGTCGCGCTCGGCAAGGTGCTCTCGCCGCAGTTCCTGCTCTGGCTCGTCCCGCTGGTCCCGCTCGTCCGCGGGCGTCGCGGCCTCGCCGCCGGCGGCCTGCTCGCGGCGGCGCTCGTCGTCACCCAGCTCTGGTTCCCGTTCCGGTACTGGGATCTCGCGCTCGAGTTCGCGGCGTTTCCGTCATGGCTGGTGCTCGTCCGCGACCTCGTCCTGGTCGCGCTCCTCGCCGTGCTCGTCTGGCCCGAGCGGCGAGTTACCCCACGTCCAGCCTGAGCGCCTCGATCCCGGTCGCGCGCCCGTCGGCGTCGCAGTCGACAACCACGCCTTCGATGCGCACGCCGCCTTCGGCCGGCCGGAAGCGGACCGGCATGCCGGTGCGCATCCGCCTGATCGCGAGGTCGGCCTCGACGCCGATCACCGAGTCGTGCGGGCCCGTCATGCCCGCGTCGGTGATCGCTGCCGTTCCGCCCGGTTGAATCCGCGCATCGCTCGTCTGCACGTGCGTGTGCGTGCCGACGACGGCGGTGACGCGCCCGTCGAGCCAGCGGGCGATCGCCATCTTCTCGCTCGTCGCCTCGGCGTGAAAATCGACGACGACGATCCGGGCCTGCCGGCGGGCCTCCTCGACGAGATCGTCGACCACCTCGAAGGGCCCGACCGGCACGTCGAGGAACAGCCACCCCATCAGGTTGACGACGGCGATCAGCGTCCCGTCTTCCGCCTGGGCAACGGCGAGCGCCCGTCCGGGCGAGCCGCCGGCGACATTGGCCGGGCGGATCACGCGCTCGGACCGGTCCAGGTAGGGCGCGAGGTCGTCTCGCGCCCACACGTGGTTACCCAACGTGACAACGTCGGCGCCGGCGGCGAGGAGCTTGTCGGCGAGCTTCGGCGTCAGCCCCCGCCCGTCGGCCGCGTTCTCGCCGTTGACGACGCAGAAGCCGGCTCCGAGCTCGGCGCGGAGGGACGGCAGGCGCGCCTCGACGGCGCGACGCCCGGCCGAGCCGAAGACATCGGCGAGGAAGAGGAGTCTCACCCGGTGCTAACGGAGTGGAGCCGTCGAGGCCGAGTGGGCCGTGATCTCGACGTAGTTGCCCTTGTCCTGCGTGTACCGCGCGAGCGCGAGCCGCTCGGCCGCCGACGTGTCGACCACAGTGCCGATCTTCGACGTGCTCTTGGCGAGCTGGGAGCCGACGGTCAGCGCCGGGTCCGGGTTCAGGTGCGAGAGCGAGACGACGACGGAGGGCTCGCCGGACGGCTGGATGTCGATCACCGAGCCGTAGCGCGTCCCGTCGAGGATGAAGTCCCGTACCCCGACGACGGTTCCGTCGACGGGCGCGTACACGTCCGTTCCGGGCGCCGCTCCGATGTCGAGTGCGCCGGTGGACGGGCCGCCGCCGCCCCCGAGCTGGTAGTACGCGACGCCGCCTCCGCCGCCGCCGACGATCCGGTGGAAGAGGCGCGAGAAGAGGCCCTCGTTCGCCTGCCGGCCGACCGGGTCGAGGGGGAGCGCGTCGTCGCCCGCCCCGTGGTAGCCGATCGCCGTCACCACCGTCTCGTTGATCGGCGTGAAGATGTGGAGCGGGCCGTACGCCGCGACCACCAGCCCACGCGGCGGCGGCGGCGGCAGGAGGCGCGACGCGCTCGCCGGCGCGCT
>DATENZ010000047.1:0-41510 GCA_035274625.1 Gaiellaceae bacterium | reverse complement strand
GGCCGCGCGCACATGCTGCTCGCGCCGTTCCTGGAGCGGGGCTCGACGGCGGCGGTCGTCCCGATCGCGACGCCGTCCGAGCTGCTGGCGACGCTCACGCTCGTGTCCCTCGATCCGCGCCGCCCGATCACGGACGAGACGCTGGAGACGGCGCTGTCGGTGGCGGCCCAGGCCGCCCTGGCCGTCGACAACGCGCGCCTCTACCAGCAGGAGAAGGCGTTCACCGACGCGATGCAGCTCTCTCTCCTCCCGCGCACGCAGCCGCGGATCGCAGGGCTCGAGCTCGGAACGGTGTACGAGTCGTCCGCGCTGGTCGGCGTCGGCGGCGATGTCTACGACTACCTCCAGATCGGCGAGGGCCGGCTCGCGATCGTGCTCGGAGACGTGACCGGGCACGGGATCGACGCCGCTGCGGACATGGCGATGGCGAAGTTCGTCTTCCGGTCGCTCGCACGGCTCTACCCGGAGCCCGCCGCCTTCCTGGCGGCCGCCAACGACGTCGTCGTCGAGGAGATCGGCGCAGGAAAGTTCATCACGATGCTGTACCTGACGATCGATGTCGACAAGGGCGAGGTCGCGTGCGCCTCCGGCGGGCACCCGCCGCCGCGGCTCGTCCGGGCAGACGGAACGATCGAAAGCCTCGACGTGCGCGGCCTCGTGCTCGGGATCGAGCGCGAGCAGCCATACGAGGCGCTGCGGACACCGTTCGGCGCAGGCGACGCAGTGATCCTCTATACCGACGGCGTGGTCGAGGCCCGGCGCGGCGGAGAGCTGTACGGCGAGCAGCGGCTCGACACCCTGCTCGCGCAGCATGCAGACCTCCCGGCCGAGCAGCTGGCGGAGACCGTGCTCGAGGACTGCCGGCGCTACGTCGGCGGCGAGCTGCGTGACGACTGCGCGATCGTCGTCGTTCGGCGCCCGGCAATCTCGGCTTGAGTCGTCACTACACTCATAAGCCGTGAGACGGGCGCTTGCGATCGCCGTCGCCGCACTCGCGCTCGCCGGGGCGGGGGTCCTGGCTGCGCTCGTTCCCGCGGGCTCGGCGCAGTCGCCGCCGACAACGACGGAGACGACCTCGTCGACAACGGACACCGCCGGGTCGACGGCGACGACGACGACCACGACCGAGACGACGGCGACGACTACGACGACCGCGCCGACCACGACCGCCGCGAAGCCGAAGCCGAAACCCAAGCCGCGGCCGGTCGCGAAGCCGAAGCCCAAGCCGAAACCCAAGCCGAAGCCGCCGGCCCTGCTGCCGAACGGCGTCACGATCGGCGGCATCCACGTCGGCGGCCTGTCCGCGGAGGCGGCGTACGCCGTCGTGCGCGCGGCCTTCCGCTCGCCCCTCATCCTGGCCGTCGGCGGCCACCGCGAGACCGTCAGCCCCGCGAAGCTCGGCGCCGTCGCGTATGCCAAGGCTGCCGTCGCGCGGGCGGGGAAGGCGAGGCCCGGGACGACGCTCGAGCTCGTGGTCAACGTGCATGGATCGGCGGTGAAGGCGTTTACCGACGAGCTCGGCGGGCGGTACGACCGGACGGCGGTCGACTCGAAGCTCCTGCTCCGCGACCAGAAGCCGTTCGTGACCAAGGGCGCGCCGGGCAAGAGGCTCGACCGCAGGGCGGCGGTCGCCGCGATCCTGCGCGCCTTGCGCGAGAACCGCCGAACCGGGATCGCGTTGCCGCTCGTCGACATCCCGCAGGAGGTCGACCGCTCCAACTTCGGCCCGGTCGTCGTCATCCACCGCGGGACGAACCACCTCTACCTCTACCGCGGCATGAAGCCGTGGCGGATCTTCACGGTCGCGACGGGCCAGGCGATCTACCCGACGCCGCTCGGCCGGTTCGACATCGTCGTCAAGTGGGAGAACCCGTGGTGGTATCCGCCGAACTCGCCGTGGGCGAAGGGGGCCAAGCCGATCCCGCCGGGCCCCGGGAACCCGCTCGGCACGCGCTGGATGGGACTCTCGTCGCCCGGCGTCGGGATCCACGGCACCCCGGACCCGGCGTCGCTCGGCTACTCCGCCTCGCACGGCTGCATCCGGATGGCGATTCCGCAGGCCGAGTGGCTGTTCGACCACGTGGAGATCGGGACGCCCGTCTACATCATCCCCGTCTGATCGCCATGGCGAGGCCCGTCAAGCTCGGCCTCCAGGCGGCGTCGGTTGCGCTCGTCGCAGGCCTGCTCGCGCTCCTGATTTACAAGCTCGCCACCGACAGGACCTCGGCGGCGACGGGCCCGGCCCCGAACTTCACGCTGCCGCGGCTCGACGCCGACGGTCATCTTCAGCTCGCGTCGCTGCGCGGGCAGGCGGTCGTGCTCAACTTCTGGGCGTCCTGGTGCAACCCGTGCAAGCAGGAGGCGCCGGAGCTGCAGGCGGCCGCACAGCGCTGGGCCGGCAAGGACGTCGTCGTCCTCGGTATCGACGCCCAGGACTTCTCCGGCGACGCGAAGAGCTTCATGCGCAAGTACAAGGTCCGCTACCCGGTTGTCAGAGACGGGTCGGGCCAGGTCGTGGGCAAGTACGGCGTCGAGGGCTTTCCGGAGACGTTCTTCGTCGACCGCCAGGGCCGGATCGTCGGCGATCACGTCCAGGGCCCCGTGAGCAGGGACGTGCTCGAGCGGAACATCCGCCGGGCGCTCGAGTCGTGAGCGCGCTCGCCGCGGTCCTCGCCGCGCTGGTTCTGGCCGGGCCCGCGCTCGCGAGCGAGCGGCACCCGACGCTCGGCGACCTGGAGTCGGAGGTCATGTGCCCGACCTGCAAGACGACGCTCGACCAGTCGAACGCGCCGATCGCCAACCGCATCCGGGCCTTCATTTCCGCGCGCATCGCCGCGGGCGACACGAAGAGCGAGATCAAGGACAAGCTCGTCCTCCAGTTCGGCGAGGCCGTGCTGGCCGCGCCGCCGAAGCACGGGTTCAACCTCCTCGCGTGGGTGCTGCCCTTCGTCGGCGTGGGCATCGGCGCGATCGTCCTCGCGCTGCTCGCCTGGCGCTGGAGCCGCGCCCGGAGCCCGGGCGCTGCGGCCGCCGGAGCGCCGCTCGAGCCCGAGCTCGAGCGGCGAGTGGACGAAGAGCTCGCCCGCTTCGAGGCGTAGTGCCCCTCGCAGACACGAGCTTCGCCGCGCAGCTCCCGCTCGCGTTCGTCTTCGGGCTGCTCTCGATCCTGACGCCGTGCGTCCTCCCGCTCGTCCCGGGCTACCTTTCGACGGTCTCTGCCGTGGAGGCGGACCGCCTCGGCCAGCCGGGCGTCGCCCGCCGCGTCCTCGTCGGGAGCCTCCCCTTCATGCTCGGCTTCACCGTCGTCTTCGTCGCGCTCGGCGCGGGTGCGGCGGGGATCGGGCACCTGCTCTCGCCGCCACGCCGCTCCGAGGTCGCCGGGCTGATCCTGGTCGTCTTCGGACTCGCGTTCATGGGGCTCCTGCCGATGCCCGAGCGCCTGATCGCGCCGGGCCTCGTGACCAGCGCGCGCCGGCGCGGCTCGTTCGCCCTCGGCGCGGCCTTCAGCGTCTGTGCGGCGCCGTGCATCGGGCCGATCCTGGGGTCGGCGCTCGCGCTCGCGAGCAAGCGCAGCACGGTTGCCCAGGGCTCACTGCTGCTGCTCGTCTACTCCGCCGGCCTCGGGTTCGCCTTCGTCCTGGCGGCGATCGCCTTCAGCCGCGCGATGGCGACCTTCCGGTGGCTGCGCGACCGGTACGCGACCCTGCAGGTGGCGAGCGGCGCGTTGCTCGTCGGCCTGGGGCTTCTGCTCTTCTTCCACCGCGACTGGTGGCTCCGGGTCGCGGCGAATCGCGTCCTCGACGTGCTGCACCTGCCTCAGATCTGAGGCCGCGGGAGCTCGAGCGACCCGGCCTGGACGAGAGCCGTCGCGCTGCGCAGCTGGACGAGGACGGCGGCAACGTCGACGTGGCGGTGGTCGGGGGCGTACGGGCCGAGCCGCCGCGCAGCCTTCTCCAGCTGCCTCGAGCACCCGTACTCGTTCCCGCGGCCGGCCTGGTACCAGGCGACGGCCACGTGGACGAGCCCCTGGAGGAAGTCCTTCTCGGCCGGCTCGGCTGCGCGCCACGCGACCTCGAGCTCCTCGTGCGCCTCGAAGTAGCGGCCGGCGCGAACCAGCTCGAGTCCGCGCTCGAACGGCCCGTCCTCCACGTAACCGACGCTACCACTGGCCCTGGAGGGTGCTAGGCTCACCGCCGTGGCGACGATCCTGCTCGTTGGGGTCGATCTTTTCTTCCGAGGCAAGCTGGACGTCCTGCTGCCGGGTCACCACCTGGTCACCACGGACACGATCGCCGAGCCCGATCTGGTGCTCGCGGACATCTCGCGTGTCGAGCCGGAGGAGGTCGCCGACGAGTGGCCGGAGATCCCGCTCGTCGGCTTCTCGAGCCATACGGACACCGCCGGCCTCCGCCGCGCGCACGCCGCCGGCTTCGACCAGGTGCTCGCCAAATCCGCGCTCCAGGAGCGCGCCGCTGCAGTGATCGAGGAGCTACTGACCCCGGTAGAGTAGGTCCCCCTGTGACCTACATCATCTCCGAGCCCTGCATCGACATCAAAGACCGCTCGTGCGTCGACGTCTGTCCCGTCGACTGCATTCACGAGTTCGACCGGATCCTGATCATCGATCCCGAGGAGTGCATCGACTGCTTCGCGCCCGGCGAGCAGCTCCTGACGACCTCCGGCGTGCGCACGTTCGAGGAGCTCGAGAACCAGCCGTGCCGCGTGCTCACCGACGCAGGGTTCAAGCCGGCCATCGTCAAGCGATTCCGGCCGAAGCCGCTGGTCAGGGTCGAGCTCGCGCCGGCGTTCGAGGAGCGCGACCGGTACGGCGGCTGGCGCCTGACGACCCGGAACATCTCGAAGTTCCGGCGGTCCGTCTGGGCGACGCCGACCCACGCCTGGCCGCTCGCCGATGGGGAGAAGACGAACGCGCTGGCGCCGGGCCAGTTCGTTCCGGCGATGCGCGCGGTGCCGACGCGCGACGGGGAGTCGTACCGGCTCGGCGTCCTGCACGGCCTCGTCTTCGGAGACGGAGCGTGGAACAAGCAGGAAGTGCGGTCCGGGGAGTACCTGCATTACGTCCAGCTGTACGGCGAGCGCGTCGCCAAGTTCAGAGACTTCTTCGACCAGGTGAACTTCTCGCCGTGCCTCGATGTCCATCCGGGGTACGTGGGCACCGGGGTCGTCCGCGCGGGCGTAAATCTCAAGCGCTCGCTGCCGGAGACCGCCGATCGCGACTACATCGGCGGTTTCGTCGACGGCTGGCTCGCCGCGGACGGCGACCCGGTGAGGGCCGGCTCGTGGCGGTTGCGGTCGACCGATCACGAGGCGCTCGCGTGGCTGGAAGCCGTCGCTCCCTACGCAGGGTTCATCGTGGTCGGCTCGGGCGAGGAGGGAAGCCGCGAGACGAACTTCGGGGTCCGCAGCCGGCCGATCCGGTGGCTCTACCTCGCCAGCCGCGAGACCTGCTGGCGCGTGATGTCGGTCGAGGAACGAGAGGCAGACGCCGAGGAGACGTTCTGCGCGGTCGTGCCGGAGAAGCACGCGTTCACGCTTGCCGGTGGCGTCTATACAGGCAACTGCGGCGCCTGCGAGCCGGAGTGCCCGGTCGAGGCGATCTTCCCGGAGGACGCGCTCCCCGAGAAGTGGGCGCCGTTCGTGAAGATCAACTACGCCTACGGGAACGCCGACGAGATCAACCGGCTCGTCGACGAGTACGCCACCGAGCACAACGTCCAGAACCCGCCGCTCGAGTAAGACGCGAGCTACTCGGGCGCCGCGAGCGCGTGCACGATCTGCACGAGGTCGGGCTTCGCGACCCGGTTCGACACTCTGATCCACCGCCTCGTCGACGGGCTCGTCGGCGGTGAGGTCAGCACCTCGACGACCGGAACGCCGGCCGCGACGAGGCCCGCGGCCTGAGCGCGGCCGATCAATCGCCCGCGGAAGACGACGGCGACGTCGGCGTCGGGAGTCGACCCGTCGAGCGGCCGACTCCGGAGCTCGACGTCGAATCCCGCCTCCTCGAGCAGACGGCCGAACTCCGGCTGTCTGGCGGCAAGGACGAGCGCCCGGGGCATGGATTGAAAGGTAACCAAGCAGGCAACAACACGCGCGGACGATCGAAAAGGAGGGGTCAGATGCCGCAGAAGGCATGGAGCAACAAGCGCGAACGGCAGTACGAGCACATCAAGGACAGCGCGAAGAAGCGCGGTGCGTCGACGAAGCGCGCGAAGGAGATCGCTGCGCGGACGGTCAACAACGAGCGGGCGCGGAGCGGCGAGGCGAGGACGTCGTCGCGGACGTCGACGACGGACATGGCGTCGAGCCGCCGCGGCGGCCAGCGGTCCGGCACCGCTCGCCCGAAGGGCCGGACGAAGGAGCAGCTCTACAACGAGGCGAAGCGGATGAACATCCCCGGACGCTCGAAGATGAACAAGGCGCAGCTTCAGCGTGCGGTCGACAGACGGAAGAAGTAGGTCAGTAGTCTGATCGGTGTGAACCCCACGTCGCTGGACCACGTCGCGCTCTGGGTCGCCGACCCACAGCCGATCGCCGACTTCCTCGTCGAGCATCTCGGGATGCACGTGATCGAGCAGACGGAGCGGTTCACGCTCGTCGGGTCGGACGCCCGGCACGGGAAGCTGACGCTGTTCGCGGCCGACGGGCCGCGCGATCTGGGAGCCCTCGGGCGCATCGGTCTGCGCGTCTCGGATCTCGAAGCGGCCCGATCCTCGCTCCCCGCGGGGACACCGGACGACTTCGACGTGGGGGAGGGGCTGCGGCTGACGCTCGTCGAGGCAGAGACGGAGGTCGAGTACGACCTCGACCACGTCGCGCTCCTCTCACCCGATCCCGAGGCGGCCGCTCGCGAGTGGCTCCGGTACGGGTTCGCCCCGGCCGGCGCGGCGCGGGTCCGCGTCGGCAGCGCCTTTCTCGAGCTGCACGAGGGCGACCCCGGCGACCCGGAGCGGCCGCTCCTCAACCACCTCGGCGTCCTCGTCGACGAGGCGGCTCCGGCGCAGAACATGGGCTTCGACGTCGCCGACGTCGTCGACGCGCCGAACACCTTCGCCGTCTTCGTCTGGGGGCCCGACCGCGTGAAGCTCGAGTACGTGGAGCACAAGCCGAGCTTCTCGCTGCGCTGACGCCGCTCGTCGTTCTCGGCGCGGGGATGGCAGGCCTCGTCGCCGCCGCCCGCGCGCGGGAGCTCGGCGCGGACGTCCTCGTACTCGAGCGTGGGAGCCGCCCCGGCGGCTCGATGCTGCTCTCGAGCGGCGTCGTCTGGCGCTATCGCGACTTCGACGAGTTTCGTCGGCAGTGCCCGGAGGGCGACCGCGCGCTCCAGCGGCTGATCTGGGAGCGGCTCGACGACGCCCTAGCGTGGCTCGAGCGGCTCGGCGCGCCTGTCGTCGCTGCGGAGACGCAGAACCCGCTGACGACCGGCCGGCGGTTCGACCCCGGCGGCCTGACAGACGTGCTCGTGCGCGCGGTCGGAGAGATTCGATTCGGCGCAGGCGAGGGTCCGCCACCCGCCGCGGAGGCGATGGTCGTCGCCACCGGCGGGTATCCCGTACGGCTTGCGCGGGAGCGCGGGCTGCTCGTCCGCTCGAACCCGTGGTCGGACGGCGCCGGCATCGACCTCGCGCTCGAACGCGGCGCGCGCGCGGCGCCGAGCGACGGGTTCTACGGCCGCGCGATGCCCGGGCCCGTGCCGGAAGAGCAGTTCGTCGCCGCGTCCCAGCTGTACGGGCGGTTTGCGCGGCGCGTCAACGACATCGGCGAGGAGTTCTTTCCGGCCGAGGTCTCCTGGTCCGAGAACGATCTGGCCCAGGCGATCGCTGCTCAGCCCGGAGGCCGCGCCTGGTACGAGCTGGACGAGGCGGCGCTGGCGCGGCCGGAAGTCGCCGAGCGGCTCCCGTACGCGCAGGAGACGCAACCGCTTCCGGGCGGCGGGCTGCGCGTGCGCGTCTACGCCGCCGTCACTCACACCTACGGCGGCGTCCGGATCGACGAGCGGGCGCGCGCGGGCGACGGAGTCTGGGTGGCCGGCGTCGACGCGGGCGGGATCTCGAACGGCGGCTACGCGAGCGGGCTCGCCCAGGCGCTCGTGCTCGGGCTCGCCGCCGCGGAAGACGCTATTCAGTAGCGGTCGAGCTCGACCAGCCGCTCGTCGCTGATGCCGAAGTGGTGCGCGATCTCGTGCAGCACGACGCGCCGCACCTCGTCTCGAAGCTGGTGCGCGTCACCGCCGGCGCGCCGCTCGAGCGGGCCGCGGAAGATCGTGATCTTGTCCGGGGGGACGCCGGCGTAGGCGCTGGTGCGCCGGGTCAGCGGGTGGCCCTCGTAGAGGCCGAGAAGCGGCAGGCCCGGCGGCGGCTCGTCCTCGACGACGATCGCGACGTTGGACATCGCGTCGCGGAGATCGCGTGGGAGGGCGTCCATCGCCTCCTCGACCAGTGCGTAGAACTCGTCCTCCATCGCGATACAGTCTCGCGAATGGGACGCGGGTCACGGGCGATCAGACGATGGAAGAACGACCGCCGGCGGAAGAAGAAGGAGCGGGAGAAGCGCAACGCCCCGCCGCCGCCGGCGCGGCGCTAGGCGGCTTGCACGTAGACGCAGCGGCGCGGGTCGCCCGGTAGGGGCGAGGGCGCGACCTTCGTCACGGTCATCGACGTCGAGTCCTCCTCGATCCGCTCACCGACGCCGGGCGGCTCCCCCTCGCGCTCCCGGAGCTCGTACCCGGTCGGCTTCCAGACGAAGACGAGGTAGCTCATGGCCGCGCACTCTAGCCTCCGCTCTAGCTCCGGGCGGCGTACGCGGGCAGCGACACCTTGACGATCGTGCCGCCTTCCGTTCGCTCCGCGATCACCCTCCCGTTCAGCGCGCGGACGCGCTCCTCGATCGCCTCCACATTCTCCCGGCGCCGTTCGACGTGGCCGTCGTCCGTGACCGTCAGCTCGCTGCCGCCGTCCGTCGTGTCCGCGACGCCGACCGAGATCCGGCTCGGCCGCCGTCCGGCCGCCTGCGTCAAGGCCGCCCTCGTGACCTGGTAGAAGGTCACCTGCGCCCGCTCCGCCAGCGACTCGGCCGCGTCGACGTCCAGGTCGATCTGCACGTTCTCGTCGAGCCCCAGGCCCTCCGCCAGGTGCCGGACCGCGGGCTCGAACCCCTGGTCGCGCAGCGCGACGGGCTCGAGGTTGAAGGACAGGTCACGCAGTGACTGGATCGTCTGGCGGTGCCGGGTGAGCGCCGCGTCGAGCACCTCGCGCGCGGTGTCGTAACGACCGTCGTCGATCGCGTGGCCGACCGCGTCGAGCATCAGCGCGATCCCGGACAGCGACTGGACGGCGCCGTCGTGCAGGTCGAGCGCCAGCCGGCGCCGCTCGTCCTGCTCCGCTGCGATCCGCTGCTCGAAGAGCCGGATCCGATCCCGTTCCTCCTGCCGCCGCTCTCCCTGCCGGCGCTCGACCGGCGCCCCCCCGCCGTCAGTCAATGATCGACTCGCGGAGCGCGATCGCGACCGCCTGGGTGCGCGTGTCGGCCTCGAGCTTCGTGAGGATGTGCCGCACGTGGCTCTTCACGGTCTCCTGGCTGATGAAGAGCTTCCCCGCCACGTCCTGATTCGACATCCCGTCCGCCAGCAGCTGCAGGATCTCCCGCTCCCGGGCGGTCAGCATGTCCGTCTGGTCCTTGTTCAGGAAGGCGGGCATCAGCGCCGGGTCGACGTAGCCCTCGCCCTTCGCCACCCGCTCGATCGCGCGCAGCAGGGTCTCGTGCGGCGCCTCCTTGAGGATGTAGCCCTTCGCGCCCGACTCGAGCCCGCGTGCGAGCAGGGAGCGCTCGCTGAACGCGGTGAAGATCAGCACCGCGGTCCCGGGCGCGCGAGTCGTGATCTCTTTCGTCGCCTCGAGCCCGTTCATGCCGGGCATCCGCACGTCCATGACGACGACGTCCGGCTTGCGACGGTCGACGAGGTCGACCGCACCGGCGCCGTCGCCGGCTTCCCCGATCACTCGGATGTGCGGAGCGCGCGACAGTGAGAGGCGGAGGCCCTCGCGCACCACCTCGTGGTCGTCAACGATCAGAACGGAGATCTCGTCCGTCATGCGGCGATCATAGATCGGCCGGCGGCGCCTACAAATTGAGCCCCAATCGTCACAGGGTCAGCGCGAGCTGCTCGGTTCGAGGCTCGGGCTCCAGGCGAAGGCTGCGCCGGTCGCGGATCCCGTGCTTCGCGCGCAGCTCGGAGACGAGCTTCCGAACCGGCTCGACTTGCGGCTTCGCCAGGTACGCCCGCGACGAGTAGAGCTGCTCGTACCGGTCGAGCTCCTCGGGCCAGTCGCGCGCGAGCGACTCGAGGAAGTGCTCGCGCGTCCCGGGCCTGAGGAAGAGGACGTTCGCCCACACGCTCGTCGCTCCGGCCTGACGCGCCGCGCGCACGACCTCCTCCAGCTGCTCGGGCGCGTCCGAGATCCCGGGCAGGATCGGGGCCATCCCGACGCCGGCCTTGATCCCGGCGTCGACGAGCCGGGAGAGCGCCTCGAGCCGTCGACGCGGCGGGGGAGTTCCGGGCTCGGTTCGCCGCCATACCTCCTCGTCGAGCGTCGGCACCGAGAACACGACGCCCACCTCCGCCCGCTGCGCCGCGGCGACCAGCACGTCGAGGTCGCGGACGATCATCGGGCTGCGAGTGATGAGGCTGAACGGGTTCGACGCGTCGTGGAGCACCTCCAGGCACGCGCGCGTGAGCCGGTACCGGCCCTCGGCGGGCTGGTACGGATCCGTCGCCGCGCCGATTGCGACCGTCTCGCCGCGCCAGGACGGACGCGCCAGCTCCTTCCGCAGCACCTCCGCGACGTTCACCTTCACGCGGATCGACCGGCCGTAGCCTTCGTCGAACGGCCGGTCGGCCCGGAGCTCGAACGCCCGGACGTAGCAGAACGTGCACCGGTGCGCGCAGCCCATGTACGGGTTGAGCGACCACGCGAAGCCCATGCCCTTGACTCGGTTCAGCGCACTGCGGCAGGGGTCTTCGCGATACTCGACCTGCACCCCCAGAGTATAGAACACGTGTTCGCTCCGACAGACATTGCCGACGGCGTCCGCCGCCTCACGCTGCCGATGCCGATGGGCCCGGAACACGTTCACGCCTACCTGCTCGAGGTCGCGGACGGGTACCTGCTCGTCGACACCGGGCTCGGGTTGCCCGACGGCGCCGACCGGTGGCAGGAGCTGCTGCCGCGGCTCGACCGCCCGGTCGCGGCGATCGTGATCACGCACTTCCATCCGGACCACGTCGGCGGCGCCGCAGACGCCGTCGGGGCGACGGGCGCGCCTGTCTACCAGGGCACACTCGACTACGAGCAGTGCGCGAAGGTGTGGGGCGCCGAGGACTGGACGCCCAAGATCGCAGACTGGTTCCAGCGCCACGGCGCGCCCCCGGAGGCGACCGACGAGCTCCTCGAGGTGGGGAGCGCGTACCGCCGGTTCACCCGCTTCGTCCGCGATCCGCACCTCGTCGACGAGGGGGACGAGATCGCCGGGTGGCGCGTGGCCGAGTTTCCCGGCCACGCTGACGGGCATATTTGCCTGCTGAAGGACGGATTGATGATCGCCGGCGACCACCTGCTCCCCCGGATCACGCCGTCCGTGGGTCTCTACCCGGAGTCGCGTCCCGACCCGCTCGGCGACTACCTCGCCTCGCTCGAGCGCGTCGCCGAGCTCGCTCCGGCCCTCGCCCTTCCAGGTCACGGGGAGCCGCTGACGGACCCGGCAGCCCGCGCACGCGAGATCGTCGAGCATCACCGCGTGCGCCTCGACGACACCGCCGCGCTGCTGCGCCGTGAGCCGCTCACGGGCTACGAGCTCTCGCACCTGCTCTTCCCCGACGACCGTGGTCCGAGCCAGCGTCGGTTTGCGGTGGCGGAGACGCTGTCGCACCTCGAACGGCTCGTTCTCCAGGGGCGGGCCGCGCGCGGGGGCGACGACGGATGCGTGACCTATACTGAGCCGTAGGTTCCTTGGAGAACGACCTCCCGCCTAGTACCAGCGCCCGGGGACGCCGGGCGTGACCCTCTTCTTAGAGCTGGTCGCCGTCGCGGCCCTCGTGCTGCTGAACGCGCTCTTCGTCGCCGCGGAGTACGCACTCGTCACCGTCCGCCGGACGCGGATGAACGAGCTTGCCGACGCGGGTAACCGCCGAGCGCGCCTCGTACTGCGGATCACCCAGGAACCGCCGCGGTTCATCGCCGCGATGCAGCTCGGCGTCACCGTCACCTCGCTGGCGATCGGTGCTCTCGGCGAGCACGCGCTCGAGCGCATCTTCGATCCCGTGATGGCGACGGCGATTGCCGTTCTGCTCTCGCTGTTCGTCCTGACCTTCTTCCACGTCGTCGCCGGGGAGCTGGTGCCGAAGGGCATCTCGCTCGGCTACTCCGAGCAGACGGCGCTGCTTCTCGCCGCCCCCGTGCGCGGGTTCTTCGTCCTCTTCAAGCCGCTGATCTGGTTCCTGCAGCGATCGAGCGAGATCACGCTGCGCGCCCTCGGGCTCGAGCCGCCGGGCGCGGAGGGGGCGGTCTACTCGGAGGCCGAGCTGAAGATGCTGCTCGACCGCTCGACCGCCGAGGGCGAGCTCGAGCAGGAGGAGCAGGAGATGCTCTACAAGGTCTTCGACTTCGCGGACAAGGAGGCGGCGGACATCATGCGGCCGCGGCCCGAGGTCGTCGCTCTCTCCGTCGACCTACCGCCCGAGGAGTGCCTCCGTGCGGTGATCGACTCGCCGTACACGCGCTACCCGGTCTACCGCGAGACGCCCGAGCACATCATCGGCGTCCTGCACCTCCGCGACCTCCTGAACGCGCTCAACGAGCGAGGAATCGCCGACGGAATGGCCGACGTGCAGGTCGAGGAGATCCTGCGACCCGCGTACATCGTCCCGGAGACGAAGGACATCGCCGCCCTGCTCACCGAGTTTCGCCGAACGAACCAGCACATGGCGGTCGTCGTCGACGAGTACGGCGACATGGAGGGGATCGTCACGCTCGAGGACGTGATCGAGGAGATCGTCGGCGAGATCGAGGACGAGTTCGACCTGCCCGACGAGTCCGTCGAGCACGTCGACGACCGCCGGATCCGCATCGACGGCACCTTTCCGATCGACGACTTCAACGAGCAGTTCGAGATGAACCTGCCCGTCGAGGACTACCACACGATGGGCGGGTACGTGTTCGGGCTGCTCGGGCGCGCCCCCGAGAAGGGCGACGTGCTCGAGGACGGCGGTGTCCGGTTTTCGGTGCTCGAGGTCGAGGGCAACCGGATCGAGCGGCTCGAGGTCGAGTTCATCCCGATGCTCGACACGGATCGGTCGTCCGAGGCCGAAGAGCCACGGGCCGCACAGGGCTGACCGCGCCCTTGCCTGAATAGACTTGGCCGTGTGAAGGCGGTCCTCATCGAGCGCCCACACGACGCGGCGTGATCGACCGGGCGGGCTTTCTTCGCCGCGCAGGGACGGGCGCGGGCGCGCTGACGCTCGCGGAGTTGCTCGGCCCCGCCGCCGCGTTCGCGGGCGGGGGCGGCGACTTCCCGACTCACCCGCGCTGGCGGTTCGTGTTCGTCAGCCACGACACGCTCAACCCGCTGCTCGTCGCCACGCAGTTCGGCGCCCAGGACGCGGCGGCGCTCGTCCAGTGCACTGTTCGCTGGACCGGTTCGGCGAAGGGTGACGCGAAGGAGACGGCGAGAGCCCTGCGCGCCGCGATCGTCGGCAAGGCGGACGGGATCGCGGTCTCGATCGTCGAGGCGGGCGGGTTCGCTGCGGAGGTGGACGCGGCGCGGAGCGCGCGGATCCCGCTCGTGGCGTTCAACGTCGAGTCCGGCACCGGTAGCCGCCGGCTGCCGTACATCGGCGAGAACCCGTACGTCTCGGGGTCCCGCGTCGGCGCCGAGATCGCGCGGCTGGCGCCCGCCGGCCGGGTGTTGCTCTTCGCCCCGCGCGAGGGGCGTTCGTGGACCGAGCGCCGGCTCGACGGCGTGATCGCCGGCCTCGGACGGATCGCCAAGGCCCCGGCCGTGACCGTCGTCCGAATCCAGGGTTCGTCCCCCCGTGAGCTCGAAGCGCGGGTCGCCGCCGCGCTCGACCACACGACGGGCGTCCGTGGCCTGTTCGGCGTCGACGGCTCCGGCACGCTCGCGGTCGGCAGCACGATCAAGCGGCTCGGGCCGAAGGCGAAGGGCCTCCACGGAGGCGGCTACGACCTGCTCCCCGGCGACCTGTCGCTCGTCGCCGACGGCCACCTCGACTTCGTCGTCGACCAGCAGCCGTACGTGCAGGGATTCACGCCGGTGCTCCAGCTCTTCCTCGCGCGGATCTCCGAGGGAACGGTGGTGCCGTGGGACACCGAGACGTCGGTCCTGCTCCGAAAGGCCGACGTCAAGCCGTTCCTCGACACGAAGAGCCGGTTCGAAGGCAGCTCGAGCCGCCACCAGTACCCGCTCCGGCGGGAGTAGTGCCGAGCAGTCGGCGCTGGGTCGTCCTCGCGGCCGGGACGTTCGTCCAGACCTCGCAGGCGGCGATGTACGCGGGCCTGGCGGTGCTCGCACCCGTGCTGCGCGACCGGTACGACCTGACCCTGACCGAGATCGGGGTCCTGCTCGGAGGCTCGAGCGTCGGCGCGCTGCTGACGCTGCTGCCGTGGGGGCTCGCCGCGGATCGCGTGGGAGAGCGGCTCACTGCGACGGTCGGGCTCGTCGCCGCCGCGGCGGGACTCTCTGCCGCGGCCTACGCCGGCGAGTTCGTCACTCTGCTGCTGCTCTTCTTCGCCGCCTCTGCGTTCGGCGCGAGCACGAACACGGCCACCGGCCGCGCGATCACGAGCTGGTTCCCCCGCGAGGGGCGCGGGTTCGCCCTCGGCATCAGGCAGACGGCGATCCCGATCGGCGGGTTCACGGCCGCGCTCGGACTGCCGCCCGTCGTCGACGCGTGGGGCCTGCGGGCGGCTCTGCTCGCGCTCGCGTCCTTCTCGCTGCTCGCCGCGGTGACCGCGGCCGCGCTCCTGGCCGAGGGCCCGATTCGTTCGCTCGAGGACGAGGCGGATCTGCTTCGCCACCCGCTCCGCGACCGCCGGATCTGGCGGGTTTCCCTCGGCAGCGCCCTGCTCGCGGTGACGCAGGTGGCGGTGGCAGGGTTCGTCGTCCTATTCCTCGAGTCCCAGCGGGACTTCTCGCACGCGGAGGCCGGCGCGGTCCTCGCCGGGATGAACGTCATCGCCGCGGCCGGCAGGCTGGGGAGCGGGCGGCTGTCCGACCGTGTCGGCAGCCGGATCGGGCTGATGCGGGGCGTCTCGCTCGCGGCCGCGGTCACCGTCGGCCTGGCGACCGCACTCCTCGACGCGCCGTCGGGGCTGTTCCTGCCCGCGCTGATCCTCGGCGGCGGGCTGGCGATGAGCTGGAACGGCCTCGCGGTCGCGGCCACGGTCGAGGCGGCGGGCGCCCGCAAGAGCGGCGCCGCACTCGGCTTTCAGCAGACGCTGATCCAGGTCGGGATCGTCGCCACGCCGCTCGTGTTCGCCCCCTTCGTCGCGGCGACGTCGTGGCGCGCGGGCTTCGGCGTCGCCGCAGCCGTACCGATCGCGGCCGTGCTCGTGCTTCGCCCACTGGGCCGGTGAGATACTTCGGGGCGTGGCGGCCACTCTCGTCGAGGTCTCCCGCGAGGAGCTCTGGGAGAAGCTTCAGCGCGGCGACCCGCTCGTCCTCGTCGACGCGCGCGCGCCGATGTCGCACGCCGCCTCGCGCCTCCCGGGCGCGATCAACATCCCGGTGGAGCTCGTCGACGAGCGTGCGCCCGAGGCGCTGCCGGATCAGGACGCCGCGATCGCGGTCTACTGCGGCAACACGACGTGTGACGCCTCCGTCGTCGTCGCGAAGCGGCTCGTCGAGCTCGGCTACCGGAACGTCGTCCACTACGACGGCGGCAGAGACGACTGGGGCGAGGCCGGCCTGCCGCTCGAAGGCGGGCGCGTCTAGCCCGAGAGAGCGCCGGCGAGCGCCTCGTGCGCTCCCTCGAGCACCGGCTCGCCGTGCGTGACGAGCGCCCGCTCCGCCGACAGCTCCAGCAGCGGCCGGAGCCCGTCGACGACGTCGGCGTAGTGCTCTTCGCCGATCCACGTGCGCGGGAGCCGGAGCGCACGGCCGCGTCCGAGGACGACGTCTCCGAAGACCAGCGCCCGGTGCTGCGGGATCCAGAAGACGAGCTCGTCCCACGCGGACACCGCGACCTCGACGCCGGCAACAAGCTCTCCGATCGCGGCCTCGTACCGGCCCGCGAGCTCGGCGGCACTGCGGCGGTGCGAGTCGACCGTCGTCAGGATGCGCACCGGGAGCCCGGCCCGCTCGACGTCGCGGTCGAGCGCCTCGAAGAACCGGTCGCGGTCCTCCATGGGCACGAGCGGATCGAAGAGGACGATCGCGTCCGGGGCTTCGTAGAAGTAGCAGCCCACCTCCTGGTCCCAGCCGTCCGGCCCGCCGTCGGCGGGCGTCCACCCGGGATGCAGGCCCGTCCAGCGCCAGAGCCCGGTTGCGATCTCCTGCACCCGCACGCCGTCTCTATCCTGGCAGGAGGGGAAACGACAGGGAAGGAGATCATGCTTCGCGTTCGCACGCTCATGCTCATCGCGGCCACCGCGGCCGTACTCGGGGTCTCGGCGCCTGCCGACGCGGCCCTCCCGAAGATCACCGGCACGGTCGGGCCGGGCTTCACGATCACGACCACCCGTCTGGCCAAGAAGCTCGTCACGCTCAAGGCCGGCACCTACTCGTTCACGGTCGTGGACAAGTCGAACATCCACAACTACCACCTCAGGGGTCCCGGCGTGAACAAGGAGATCACCACCGTCTCGTTCGTGGGGACGAAGACCGTGACGATCACGCTCAAGAAGGGCACCTACACCTTTGTCTGCGACCCGCACGCGTCGACGATGAAGGGGTCCTTCAAGGTCACCTAGGCGTCAATCCACCTCGCCGGTGACGCCGTATCCAGGGGTATGAGACTCACAACTCTCCTCGCAGTAGCCGCCGTCGCGCTGATCGCGACCGCGGCAGCCTCACCGGTGGTTCCGCCGAAGAAGCTGTACGGGACGGTCGGGCCCGGCTTCACGATCATGCTCAAGTCGACGCCGACCAGCACGAAGCGCGTGACGGCGCTGAAGGCGGGCCGCTACACCTTCGTCGTCGCCGACAAGTCCTCGATCCACAACTTCGAGATCGAGGGCGTCGGGATGGAGAAGGAGATCACCGACGTGTCGGCGGTCGGCACGAAGACCGTCACGCTCACGCTCAAACGCGGGGTCTACAAGTACTACTGCAAGCCGCACGAGAGCACGATGCACGGCTCGTTCAGGGTCACCTAACGGTTCTGTTCGCGCGGGCGGGGTCGTCCCCGCCCGCGCCGGGCAGCCGCCACCGCCCGATCGCGCGCCTTGGTGGGCGCAGCCGACGAGCAGATCCGGGGCCGCCTCTTCTCGTCCGCGCAACACGCGTTTAAAGTCGGAACATGGCGTCGGAGAAGACTGCGGTCTCCGCCGCGGCGCGCACCGGCTCGCTGGGCGACACGACTCTGGATGCCGCCATTCCGCGGGTGATCGGACAGCGGGGAACCACGCTCGTCGGCCGAGAGCTCGAGCGGGGCGCCGTGGAGCGATTCGTACTCGAGCTCACGGAAGGGCCGCGCGCCCTCGTCATCAAAGGCGTCGCGGGGATCGGGAAGACGACGGTCTGGCGGTTGATCTTCGAGCGCGCACCGCAGCTCCCGATCCTCTCCAGTCGGCCTGTTCAGACAGAGACGAAGCTCGCCTTCGCCTCCCTCGCGGACCTGCTGGCAGACGTCGGCGACGAGGTCCTCGCGCAGCTCCCGGCCCCGCAGCGGCTTGCGATCGACGTGGCTCTCTTGCGCGCCGTTCCGGCCGAGGTGGCCGCGGACGCGCGCACGGTGGGGACCGCCCTGCTGTCGCTCCTGCGCATCCTCGCACCGGTGGTCGTAGCGGTGGACGACGTCCAGTGGCTCGATCGCCCTTCCGCAACCGCACTGGCGTTCGCGCTTCGCCGCCTGCGGGACGAGCCTGTGGGCCTGCTGGTGGCGCAGCGCACCGACGCGCGAATCGACACCGATCCGCTGGGGTTGGAGAGGTCGTTTCCGAGTCCGGTTGAGCGTGTCGTCGTCGGGCCGCTGAGCCTGGGAAGCCTCCAGCACGTGATTCGGCTGCACCTGGGAAAGACGTTGGCGCGTCCGCTGTTGAAGCGGATCGCCGACGCGTCGGCCGGGAATCCGCTCTTCGCCCTGGAGCTCGCCCGCGCGCTGCCGACGGACGCACGGGTGCCGGCCGAGGCCGCCTTGCCGGTGCCGGAGTCGCTGGTCGAGCTCTTGCGCACCCGCCTGGAGAGGCTCTCCGTTCGGACCCGCACGACGCTCCTGCGGACGGCGCTGCTCTCCGCTCCGACGCCGGAGTTGCTCTCTGCCTCCGACCTCGAGAAGGCGGAGCAGGCGGGGGTGATCGGGCGAGAGGGCGACCGCATTCGCTTCGTGCACCCGCTGTTTGCGTCGACGCTGATCGCGTCGGTTTCTCCCTCTGAGGTGCGGCGGGAGCACCGACGCCTGGCCGAGCTCGTCGCCGATCCAGAGGAACGTGCCCGGCACCTCGCGCTCGGAGCGGAGGACGCCGACGACGAGGTGGCGGACGCCCTGGAGTTTGCGGCCGATCGGGCGATCCGGCGCGGTGCGCCCGACGCGGCGGTCGAGCTCATCGAGTTGAGCGCCCGGATGACCGTCTCGGTCGCCGAACGTGCGCGCCGTCGCGTCCTGCTCGGTGAGTACCTGCTGCGCGCCGGCGATGCCGACCAGGCGGAACTGGTCGTGACTCGATCCCTCGAGGACGTGGCACCCGGCCCGGCGCGAGCGCAGACGCTCGAGCTGCTCGCACGCATTCTCCACGTCACCGGGACCTCCCCTGGCGCGGTCGGTCGATGCAAGGAAGGGCTCGCCGAGGCCGGAGACGATTTGGAGCTGAAGGCGCGACTCCACGCGACGGCGTCACTCGTCTCCTTCCACGACTTCCGCGCCGCCCGGGACCATGCACAGGAGGCGCTCGAGTTGCTCGCAACCGTCGAGAAGCCCGACTCCGGCCTGCTCGGCCACGCCCTGCACGCGTACGCAACTGCGGAGTTCTATGTCAGCCAGTCGATTCCGTACGACGTCGTCGAACGCGCGCTGCAGCTCGAGCGCATCGCGCCGCAGCCGGTCGTCTCGGATCGGATCAGCGCGGCGCTCGGAGCCTGGTTGAAGTACGCCGGCGACTTCGAAGGGGCCCGACACTGGCTCGAGGAGACCTATCGCGCCGCGATCGAGGAAGGCGACGAGGGCTCGTTGCCGTACGCGCTCAGCCATCTTCCGCAACTCGAGCTCTGGACCGGCAACTGGCCGGCGTCCGAGCGAGTTGCGCTCGAGCACCTCGAGCTCGCCGAGAGAACGGCACAGCCGGATCAACGGCGGCAGGCGCTCTACAACCTCGCGCTCGTCCACGCGCACATGGGGAGGGTGGACGAGGCGGTTGCGGAGGCCAGGGAGGTGCTCGGGGCGGCACGGGGGACGCGCGATCCATGGGAGGAGAAAATCGCCTCGGCAGTTCTCGGCTTCGTCGAACTCTCGCGCGGTCGGAGCGCCGACGCGGTCGTATGGCTCGGGCGCCAAGCCGACATCGCAGAGCGACTCGGCCTTCCGCCGTCGGGCGCCGACGTCGATCTTGCCGAGGCGCTCGTCGAGACCGGCGACCTCGACCGCGCCGGCTCGGTGCTCCAGCGGCTCGAGGCAACGCCGTGGCCGGCCCTTGCCGCCAGCGCAGCCAGAGCGTCGGCGCTCCTGGCCGCCGCACAGCACGACCTCGAGAAGGCGATTCGCGACCTCGACGAGGCACTTCGGTGCCATGAACGAGTACTGATCCCGTTCGATCGCGCGCGGACGCTCCTTGCGCTTGGGCAGGTACGGCGGCGGGCAGGCGAGCGCCGAGCCGCACGCGAAGCCCTGCGCGACGCGGTGGCCGCATTCGACGCCCTCGGCGCCCCGCTCTGGTCCCGGCGGGCCAGGGCGGAGCTCGAGCGCGTACCCGGTAGGAGGACGGCCGGCGAGGGCTTGACGCCGACAGAGCAGCAGGTGGCAGAGCTGGCCGCCACCGGGCGGACGAACCGCGAGATCGCGCAGCAGCTGTTCATCACCGTGAAGACCGTCGAGGCGAACCTGAGCCGGATCTATCGCAAGCTCGGCGTACGTTCGCGCGCCGAGCTCATCGCGCTCGGCGTCCAGGAACAACGCGACAGCGAGGTTATTCCATAGGGTGATCCCGGATGCGGCCGCGGGCTGCGGCAGCATACGGTCGCGTCGGTGGGTGCAACCTTCGTCGCAGAGTGCTCCTGGCCCGACGTTCGTCGGGAGCAGGTCGAGGCCGGGGCCGAGCGCGTCCGGCTGAGCGCCGCCATCGCAGGAGGCGACGTCAGCTTCCGAGGCTCGCTGCTTCTGATCGAGGACGAGATCGTCTTCTACCTGTTCGAAGGCCCTTCGTCCGACGCGGTTGTCCAAGCCTGCCGGCAGGCGTCGATCCCGTTCGAGCGGATCCTCGGCGCCGTCCATCTCCCTCCCGATCACCCGGCACGGTTTGCCGACAAGCAGCCCGGGGTCGTCTACCTCCCGGGCTCACCGCGAAAGGACGTGGGATGAAGCAATCGAGGATCACCAAGCCGCGGCTGCTCGTCGTCGCTCTCGCCGTACTGCTCGCGGCCTCGGTCGGCGTCGTTTCGAGCACGGCCTCACGCGCATCGACGACACAGCTTCCGAAGGCGTGCTCGCTGCTGACGAAGGACGAGGCACAGAAGCTCGCGGATGCAGATCTGGCAGGTGTGGTCCTCGACGCCGCTCAGGAGGTGACCGAAGATTTCTGCGAGTGGGACAACCCTCCGGAGGGTTACGTGGCGCAGGTGCAGCTCTTCATCGGCGACGGGGCTGCGAAGACCCTGGAGCTGGATCGCGAGAAGGTCAAGCCGGTTCCGGGCCTGGGTGACGAGGCCTACGAGGAGGAGGGATACATCTTCGCCCGCAAGGGCGCCGTATGGATCGAGATCCACCTCGTCCGTCTCTCGGAGTGGGATCCCTTCTGGCAGCCGATGCGGGACACGGCGGCGCTCGTGCTCTCTCGCATTCCAGCCGGAGCATCCGAAACGCCGGAGGTGTCGGCTCCGTCGAAAGTGGTCGGGAAGTTGCCGGCCGGCGGTGGGTCCAACCCGCTCTGGAAGGGCGCGGCGCGCCGCTACGGCGCAGGCTTCGCCGGGCTGAAGGGCGTCGTGTACCAGTCGAACGTCGTCGTGATCGGCGGCGGTGCGAGCGCCATTCGCGGCGTGAGCCCGGACGGGCTCACCTGGACGGTCGCCGGCAAGGCACCCGGGGTGGCGGACCTCAAGGTCGGGAAGATCATGCTCGCGACGTCCTTCGCCGCCGGACGCGTGCTCGCCGTCTCGAAGTCCGGCCCGAACGTGAAGGTCGTGCTGGGTCCGGTCACGCTCACAGACGTCTTCCGGCAGGCGACCTTCGATGCGAAGGGCGCCCCGGTCAAGCAGCCGCTGTACCACAACACGACGCTTCCGACGACGCAGCCGAAAGCTCGTACGGCACAGAGTGTCTCGGCCGCCGCCCAGGGCGGTGGCACCTTCACCACCATCCCCATCTGCTGCGCGAACACCGGCTTCGCCACCACCTACGACAACGGCGTCGGGCGCGCGACGATTGCCGTGAACCTGTACTTCAACAACCCGACCGTCGACTTCCACATCGTGATCGCCGGGGGCTCCCTGAAGGAGGCGAGCCTGGCCCTGCACGGCGCGGCGAAGCTCGGCTACACGTTCGTGGCCGCGACGAAGAGCGTCAAGGGGAACGTCCACAGCGGCCCGACGCGGCTGCCGGGATCGATCACGATCCCGCTGGGGACGGGGCCGCTCTCGCTGACATTCACGCAGTCGTTCGACATCAATATCCAGCTCGGGGGCGCGGCCGGCTTCAAGACATCGGGCGAGTTCGCGGTTTCCGGCGACCTCGGCTTCCGATACACGCCGCGTGGCGCAAACCCGTCGGCGGTCGTGATGGCGACCCTGAAGCCGTTCCTCGAGCACACGGAGTCGTTCGCGCTCGGGACGAGCATCATCGCCATCGGGTGGGCGGTCCGGGCAACGATCGGGATCGGGCAAGGCGGCTTCACCGCGGGCGCGTACTTCACGCTCAAGCCGGGGGTCTCGATCGCGATGGACGGCTCCTTTGGATCGAAGTACCAGGGGTGCGTAACGGCCGCCACCAGCGTCACCGGCGAGGGGGGCGTCGGTTACACGATCCCCGACTACGTGCTGTCGATCGTCAACACGATCCTGGGCAGCCTGAAGATCAAGCCGATCGCGGGCGAGGGCGGCCCGAAGCTCGCGGAGTTCCCGATCTTTAAGCCAAAGCCCGGAGCCGCATGCCCGCCGGGCGTGACTCCGCCGCCGCTCGGTTAATGCTTCCCAGAATCTCGAAGGAGGTGGCAATGAGGACGCTTGCTCTCATCGCTTCCCTGCTCGCGCTCGCCGCCGTCGCGGCGAGCACGGCGCCCGCCGCTCCGCCGGTCTGGGTGCCGGACTCGACCGCGTCGCTGTGGGTCGGGTACTCGCTCTGGGCGTACGAGAACCACGCCAACGCAGTCAAGTGCACCGGCATCGGTGCGGGCCGCCATGTCGCCGGAGGGACCGATCACACCTCGTTCCGCTGCACCGTGCAGGTGGACGGCAAGCCGGCCGGCGTCGTGATCGCGAAGGCCGTCGGCCCGGAGTCGCTGAAGGTGAGCGTCGTCCAGGGCACCTTCAAGCCTGATCGGGGGCCTGGACCGCTTCCGAAGGGGAAGCCGATCATGGACAGCACGACGGCGAACACCGGCCTCGAAGAGTCGAGCTGGGCGAAGAGCAAGCACGTCATCCAGGCGTTCTGCTCCGGGGTCGGGCAGTACCGGCAGACCGAGAAGGCGGACCTCTTCTACGCGTTCAGCTGCGCGACGATCGACATGTACGGCTCGCGGAGCGTCCAGGTGCTGGTCGCCGCGACCGGCGCCCGCTCGGTGCGTGTCGTGAAGACCTTTACGAGGTGAGCGTCAGTTCGGGCGGCAGAGCTTGTCGCCCGCAAGGAGCGACCGCATCGCGTCGTCGGCGCCCTTGTCCGCCGCAGGGGTATAGGCCGGCGGCGCATTCGCCTGCCACATCACGTCCGGCGTCACTCCCGGACCGATCACCGTCGCCCTGTACTTGCGGCCGACCCCGATCTTCCCGCCGTGGGGGAAGAAGCCGTAGCAGAAGCCGCCGATCGGACCGTGCGCGAGGAAGCTGTTGACGCGCTTCCAGCCCTTGCCGAGGTCCGAGTCGAACGCGTCCACGTAGATGTTGCGGCCGTACCCATCGAGAGGCACGCCGTTTGCCACCTTGAAGCCGTAGACCGGCTGGTTGCGATAGCTGTAGCGGCCGAAGATCTGCAGATAGCGGCGATACGACCAGCCGAAATGCACCTCGAGGGTCGCGAGCGTCCCCGACCAGTGCGACAGCCGGAGCTCCCACGCCGCCTGCTTGGGGTTCGGGGCGGCGCCGAGGTTCGGCAGCTGTCGCTGCCAGCTCTGGAGCGCCCAGTACGAGCCGTCGGCGGCGCGACAGGCCGCGACGACCCAGGCAAGCGCCAACCTGGTCGGTTTGCAGGCGTTGCGCACAGCACCGCCGCTGGAGCTCAGCTTGAACTCGATCTGCGGCGTGCTGGGCGAGGGGTCGCGGGCGTCGATCGCGCCAGACGCGAACACGCGTTGAACCTTGCCCGAGCTCGTGAACGTGACGAGGGCGTGGCCGGCTCCGTCGACCTCGAGCCTCACGTCGCTCGCGTTGTAGCCGATGAGCTGTGACGCCGACGCCGATACCGGGCACGCAAGCGCCGCCATCGCGAGGAAGGCGGCTGCCAGTACGGCGCGGGTCGTCGTTCGCAGCTGATCCGACATCGGTGCCATTACCGCACAGGCCCGCGGCAGCGTCAACGCGGCGGGCCCGCTCGGCCCGCCTAGTCGGGGGCCGCGGAGAGGTGGAGCGGTTCGGCGGCCCCGGCGACGATCCGCCAGGCGGCGAGCTCCCCGGTCGGGCGGGAAAGGATCAGGTACGGCTTGCCCTCCCACAGGCCGATGTTCGCCAGGTCGGTCTTCGAGGGCCGCGCCGAGTCGGTCGGGTGCGAGTGGAACACGCCGAGCTCGAAGCCCTCGTCCTCGAGATCGATCACGACCGCCGGGTCGGTCGGCTCGAGCTCGAAGCGGAACGGGCTCGCGAGGCGGTTGCGGCACGGGAGGTAGCGCTCCACGACCCCGTCGCGGACCGCGAGCAACCCGCACGCCTCGTTCGGCGCCTCGGCGTCGGCGTGTTCCTCGAGTGCCCGGCGCACAGCGGCGGGCACGACTACCACCAGTGGCCGCGCTCCATCGCCGACTCGGTGTCGGCGGCGTCCCAGAAGTCGGCGGACAGGTACTTCCAGCCACCGTCCGCCAGGATGCAGACGACGACGCCCTCGTCCAGCTCCGCGGCGAGCCGCTGCGCGACGTGGACGACGGCGCCGGAGGAGACGCCGGCGAAGATGCCTTCCTTGGTCACGAGCGCGCGCACGCCGGCCACCGACTCCTCGTTCGAGACGAGCAGCTTCCGGTCGAGCCGCGTGACGTCGAGGATCGGCGGCACGTAGCCGTCCTCCAGCGAGCGCAGGCCCATCACCGGGTCGCCCGGGAGCGGCTCCGCCGCGGCGACGACGACGTCGGGGAACGACTCGCGCAGGCGCTCCCCGGTGCCCATCAGCGTTCCGCCCGTCCCGAGCCCGGCGACGACGACGTCGACGCGATCGAGCGCCTCGGCGATCTCGGCGCCGGTGCCGTCGTAGTGCGCACGCGGGTTCGCGGCGTTCGCGTACTGGAAGGGCATGAAGAACCGCGGCTCGCGCTCGGCGATCTCCAGCGCCATCCGCACGGCCCCGTTCGAGCCTTCGGCGGCCGGAGACTCGATGATCTCGGCGCCGTAGATCCGAAGGAGGCGTTTCCGCTCCTCGGTCGCGTTCTCGGGCATGACGCACGTGAGCGGATAGCCCTTGACCGTCGCGACCATCGCGAGCGAGATCCCCGTGTTGCCGCTCGTCGGCTCGAGCAGCGCGCGGCCCGGCTCCAGCTCGCCGGCGGCCTCGGCCTCCTGGATCATCGCGAGCGCGATCCGGTCCTTGATCGACCCCGTCGGGTTCGCGCCTTCGAGCTTCGCGTAGAGACGGACGTCGCGCTTCGGCGAAAGCCGCGGGAGCTCGACGAGCGGCGTCGACCCGACCAGATCGAGCAGGCTGGGCGCGAGGCGGCTGGCTCCGCCCGCCATCGCCGGGAGGAGAATGACCGTCGAGCCTTCGCGAACCGGCGTCTCGAGCTCGTCGAGCGTCCGAATATCCTCGCCGTCGAGGTAGACGTTCGCGAAGCGGAGCTGGTCGGCGAGTGCCGGGAAGCGCGTCGTCAGGTCGTCGAGGACGTCGCCCACGGTCTGGCCCTCGGCGGAGATCTCGCGCTCGCCGCCGGTCGCGGCGCGCAGCGTGGGGGGAATCCGGACCCTGGTCACGCGTGTGCCCTCGGCCCGGCGCAGAACTCGACGTAGTCGATGTACTCGGTGATCGTCGGCTCCTCGCCGCAGACGGGGCAGGCGGGATCGCGGCGGAGGGTGACCTCGGTGAAGGTCGCAGCCAGCGCGTCGAAGAGGAGCAGCCGGCCGATCAGAGGCTCGCCGATGCCCATGGCGAGCTTGAGCGCCTCGTTGGCCTGGATCGAGCCGATCACGCCGGGGAGGACGCCGAGCACGCCGCCCTCGGCGCAGCTGGGCGCGAGCTCCGGCGGCGGCGGCTGCGGGAAGAGGCAGCGGTAGCACGGCCCCTCGTGGGGCTTCAGCACCGTCACCTGGCCCTCGAACCGGAAGATCGACCCGTGGACGACGGGAATGCCGTGCCAGACCGATGCGTCGTTCAGCAGGTAGCGCGTCGGGAAGTTGTCGGCGCCGTCGACGATCACGTCCCAGCCCTCGCCGAGGATCCGGTCGACGTTCTCGGAGGTGAGCCGCTCCTCGAAGACCTTCACCGTGACGTCGGGGTTGAGCGCCTCGAGCGTCCGTTTCGCCGACTGCGCCTTCGGCTCGCCGAGCCGCTCGGTCGAGTGGACGATCTGCCGCTGGAGGTTGGTCGCGTCGACGGCGTCGTCGTCGACGATGCCCAGCGTGCCGACTCCGGCAGCGGCGAGGTACAGGGAGGACGGCGAGCCGAGCCCACCGGCGCCGATCAGGAGGATGCGCGAGTCGAGCAGCTTCAGCTGCCCCTCCTCGCCGACCTCGGGGATCAGCAGGTGCCGGCTGTAGCGGCGCCGCTGCTCCTCGCCGAGTGCGCGCGGGAGCTGCGTCGGGAAGCCGTTCCGCTTCCAGTCCGTGTAGCCGCCGGCGAGGTTCACGACGTCCTCGTAGCCGAGTTCCTCGAGCGTCTTCGCCGCGAAGGCGGAGCGGTTGCCGGAGGCGCAGTAGACGACGAGACGGCGCGCGCGGTCGGGCACTGCGGTTTCGATCCGCGATTCGAGGTTCCCGCGCGGAATGAAGACCGCCCCCGGGATGTGGCCCTCCTCCCACTCGTCGCGCTCGCGGACGTCGAGGAAGACGGCGTCTCCGTCGTCGATCAGCGCGGCGGCGTCGCGGGCGTCGATCTCGTCGATCTCGGCCCTCACGTGGTTGAGGAGGTCGCGATAGGTCGGCATTGGCTTTAAAAAAGATAGCGACTTCGGGGCGCCAAGTGTAGTGGCGGGGACGCGGGCGGGTAACGTCGTGCGGCGTGAGCCCCCGCCTGCGCGTCTACGCGATCGTCGGCGCCTGCGCCGCGGCCGCCGCCGGGCTGACCGTCGGGATCACGCTCGCGACGAGGACGGCGCCGCCGAAGCCGCAGCGGCAGAGCGGCCGGCCGCCGCTCGTCCTCGATCTCGGCGTCCGGGAGGACCCCCAGGCGGTCGAGCTCCGGCGCGCGACGGACCTCTACGACGGCGGTAACGTGCGCGCGGCCGGCCTGATCTTCGAACGCTACGACTCGGTCGAAGCAGAGATCGGGGCCGCGTTCTCCGCCTGGCCGGACGGGTTCGGCGAGGTCAGCACCCTCGCCCGGACGTTCCCGCGGAGCTCGCTCGTCCAGCTCCACTACGGACTGGCGCTCTACTGGCGCGGCGATCGCGACGCGGCCGCGGAGGCCTGGCGCGCGGCGCGCCGCGCGCAGCCGGACACGCCGTACTCGCTCCGTGCCGAGGACCTGCTCTACCCGAACTTCCCGCGGGGCCTGCCGGACTTCGTGCCGAGCTTCGCGTCGCCCGGCACATTGAACCGCCTCTCCCCGCCGATGCAGCTCTCGTTCCTCGAGGCGCAGGCACGCGACGGAGGCGTGCGGGAGAAGCTCCTGTACGGCGTCGCGCTGCAGCGGCTCGACCGCCAGCTCTCGGCGCTCCGCGAGTTCGAGGCGGCGGCGGAGGTCGCGCCGAAAGACCCGGAGCCGCAGGTCGCGGTGGCGGTCGCGCGCTTCGACAAGGCCGATCCGTCACGGACGTTCTCCCAGCTCGGCCCGCTCGCGCGCCGCTACCCGCGCAGCCAGAGCGTGCGCTTCCACCTCGGCCTTTGCCTCCTGTGGCTCGGGAACGTCAAGGAAGCGAAGCGGCAGCTCGGCCTCGCCCGCACGCTCGACACCGGGACCCAGCTCGGCCAGGAGGCCGAAAAGTTCCTGGAACGGCTGGCGAAAGTCGGGTCCGGCTGACGCGAAGATAGGCCGTTCGGCCCATGGCGGTCGTCCGGTGTCGTTGCAACACTGCCGCCTTCAGGCTGGGTCGTTTGACGGGGAGCTCGAGTGGCCGCTAGCTTGTCGGCCTTGACGGGAGGGGGCGCGGAGTGAGTGGGAGCGAAGCGACCGTCGTAGAGGCGCGAGTCTCCGTACTGGAGACGGAGGAGGCGAAGAACCTCCTCGAGGTGGGTCGCGAATCGGGGTCGTTGACGGCAGACGAGATCACGCTTGCGCTGGACGAGCTCGATCTCGACGCCGCGCAGATCGACGACTTCTACCAGGCGCTGGACGAGCTGCAGATCGAGGTCGTCGCGCCGGACGAGGAAGAGGAAGTGGTCGAGGACTTCGACACCCAGGAGGTGTCGACGGACGCCCTCCAGCTCTTCCTCAAGGACGTCGGCCGGGTCGATCTGTTGACCGCGGCGCAGGAGGTCGAGCTCGCGAAACGCATCGAGCGGGGCGACCATCGGGCGAAGCAGGAGATGGTCGAGGCGAACCTCCGGCTCGTCGTGTCGATCGCGAAGCGGTACCGGAACCAGGGACTGCCGTTTCTCGACCTGATCCAGGAGGGCACGATCGGGCTCGTCCGCGCGGCGGAGAAGTTCGACTACCGCAAGGGCTTCAAGTTCTCGACGTACGCCACCTGGTGGATCCGGCAGGCGGTCGCCCGCGCGCTCGCCGACAAGGCGCGGACGATCCGGATGCCCGTCCACGTGGTCGAGAAGCTGAACAAGATCGTCCGCTCGGAGCGGAAGCTGCGCGCCGAGCTGGGGCGCGAGCCGAACGCGACGGAGATTGCCCGCGACCTCGAGCTCACGTGCGACGAGGTCGAGCAGATCCGCCGCACGGCGCAGTCGCCGGTCTCGCTCGAGAAGCCCGTCGGCGACGAGGAGGAGTCCGAGTTCGGGCACTTCATCACCGACGAGTCGGTGCCGCTGCCCGAGGAGGCAGCTGAGGTGACGCTTCGCAAGGAGACGCTCGAGCGGATCCTCTCGCACCTCTCTCAGCGCGAGCGCCGCGTCCTCGAGCTCCGCTACGGGCTGAACGGCGAGCATCCGCGCACGCTCGACGAGGTCGGCCGCGCGTTCAACGTCACGCGCGAGCGGATCCGTCAGATCGAGAACCAGAGCCTGAAGAAGCTCCGCGCGCTCGCGGAATCGCAGAAGCTCCGCGAAGTCGCCTAGGACGCTCGCTCCGCTCGCTTCACGGGGGAAACAGCCGGTTTCCCCCGTGGGCCCCTCCCCGACAGTGCTCGGAGCGAGCGAACGCTTGCCGCGCCCGCCATGTCGGTCGCGGCGGCGGGAGCGCTAGGTGCTGAGCGCGATGATGCGGCCGTTCAGTGGTTGGAGCGGCCGGTTGATCCCGTCGTAGCGGTGAACGAACGCCAGGATCTGGTCGCGCGAGAGCTCGATCGGCTGGCGGAAGACGATCCAGCGGATGCCTTCGGTACACGGCGGCGTGGTCAGCGAGCCGGTGTAGCGGTAGGTCGCGCGGCTGCGAGGCAGGAGGTCGACCGGATTCAGCGTGGCGGGCGCGGACTGCGACGAGCCGCCCGTCACCTCCGGGAGCGGCAGAGGCTCGCGTAGCAGCCCCGAGAGGGCCCCTTCTTGCCGGCCCTCGCGGATGAAGACCGCGAGCGCGACCACGCGCCCGTCGTCGGAGCGGTGCACGAGCTGGAGCTCCAGCTTGAAGCGGCGACCGGCGAGCCGGTGCTCGCTCGGCGCGTGGAAGTGGAACTCGGTCAGCCGGTAACGGGTGCGCCCGAGCGCAATGCCGCCCGCCGGCGCGACCGGCTCGGCTTCGAGCGTGTGGCCTGTGTCGAGTAGGCGGAACCCCGTCCGCCGGTAGGCGGGCCTGAGCGGGGCGACCGGCGCGTGCTGGGCGCCGGCGAGGTTGATCGGCGACTGGGCCCGGCCGCTCCCACACAGGTGATAGGCAGGATCGAGCGTCGCCCAGTGCCTCGGGGCGAGGTCGCCCGAGTAGCGCCAGTCGGCGGTTTCGCCTTGAGCCTGGCGATCGTCTGCTCCGCCGCAGGCGGCGAGGAGGAGAGGCAGCGTGAGCGCGAGGGCGGCGCACGGCCCCAAGCGCAGGCGACGGGTAGGGTTCGCGCTCGTGTCGATCGACCCTACCTGGCTCGAGGAGGTCTCCGAGTTCCTCCGGATTCCGAGCGTCAGCGCGGATGCGTCGCACCAGGACGATGTTCGCCGCGCCGCCGAGTGGGTCTGCGGGTTCGTTCGCGGGGCAGGCGGAGAGTGCGAGCTCGTCGAGCGCGGCGGCCGCCCGCTCGCGATCGGCGAGGTGCGGGCCTCGCGCGACGCGGACTCGGCTCCGACCGTCCTCGTCTACGGGCACTTCGACGTCCAGCCGCCTGCGCCGCTCGACCAGTGGGAGACCGACCCGTTCGAGCCGACGATCCGCGACGGCTGGCTCTACGGCCGAGGGGTCGCCGACGACAAGGGCCAGCTCTACCTCCTGCTGAAGGCGGCGGCGGGGCTCGCGGCTGCAGACGCGTTGCCTGTCAACGTCCGGGTCGCGTGCGACGGCGAGGAGGAGATCGGCGGCCACTCGATCGTCGACTGGATCGCCGACGACGACCGCGGCGCGGACGCCTGCGTGATCTTCGACGCGCACATGCCCCGGCGCGGGCAGCCGGCGTTCTACATCGCCACGCGCGGGATCTGCTACTTCCACCTGCGCGTCCGGACCGGGGGGAAGGACCTTCACTCCGGGTCGTTCGGCGGCGCCGCGCTGAACGCGATGCATGCGCTTCGGCAGACGCTGTCAGGCGTGCTCGCCCGTGACGGGCGGCTCCCGGACCCGCTGCGCAAGGGTGTCGTCCCGCCGACCGACGCGGAGCTCGCCGACTGGGCATCGCAGCAGCCCGGGCCGGAGGTGCTCTCCGACCAGGAGGCGCGGCCGGCAGATCCGAAAGCGGCCGAGGAGTTCTACCTCCGCACCTGGGGCGAGCCGTCTGTCGACGTGAACGGCATCGAGGGCGGCTCACCCCAGCTCCAGAAGACCGTGATCCCGGTGCTCGCGGAGGCGAACCTGTCGATGCGCCTCGCTCCGGGCCAGCGGGTGGAGGAGGTCGCACCGGAGCTCGAGCGCCTGCTGCGCCAGTCGGCGCCGGCGGGGGCGGAGGTCGAGGTCGAGCTGTGGTCCTCGGCGCCGCCCGGCTTGATCCCGCCCGATTCGGCGGCGATCCGGCTCGGCCAGGACGCGTTCGAGCGGGCGCTCGGCGTCCGGCCGCTGCTGCTCCGCTCGGGCGGCACGCTGCCGATCGTCCCCGCGCTGGCCGACAAGGGCGTCCCCACGATCGTCACCGGCTTCGACCTGCCGGAGGGAAACCTCCACTCGCCGAACGAGCGCCTGCTCGTCGAGCACGTGCCGCTCGGTGTCGCGGCTGCGCGCGAGCTCTTTACAACGCTCGCTGCAGTCGGCTAAGTGTGTCTGTGATCCGGGTCGAGGGCGAGCCAGTCGCGGCCGAAGCGACGCATGGCGTCGATCACGGGGAGGAGCCCGTTGCCCTTCGGCGTCAGCTCGTACTCGACGCGCGGCGGGGTCTCCGCGTAGCTGTGGCGCTCGAGGATGCCCTCCTGCTCCAGCCAGCGCAGGCGCTCGGACAGCGTCCGGGGGCTGATGCCGGGACACGCGTGCTCGAGCTCCGAGAAGCGGCGAGGGCCTTCGGAGAGATCGTGGACGATCAAGGCCGTCCATTTCGAGCCGATGATCTCGGCAGAGCACGCGACCGCGCAGGTCGTGTCGTGGATCGGCTTCATCGTCCTCATGGACACTCTCCAAGTGTAGAGACAGTTCTGTGATCGATCTCCATTCCCACATCTTGCGCGGGGTCGACGACGGCGCCAGGTCGCTCGAGCAGAGCCTCGAGATCGCGCGCGCGGCAGTCGCGGACGGAATCACGGCGATCGCGGCGACGCCGCACGTGCGTGACGACTGGCCGACGGACGCGGGGGTGATGGAGTATCGAGTCGCCGAGCTGCGGGCCGAGCTCGAACAGGCTCAGATTCCGCTCGACATCCGGCCCGGCGGCGAGATCGCCCTCGACTGGCTCGTTCGCATGCCCGAGGACGAGTTGCGGCGCTTCGCACTCGCCGGCAACCCTCGCTATCTGCTGATCGAGATGCCCTACTTCGGCTGGTCGCTCCGGCTCCCGGACGAGCTGTTCGCACTCGTCGCGCGCGGGGTCACGCCCGTGCTCGCCCACCCCGAGCGCAACTCGGCGGTCCAACGCGATCCCGCAAGGCTCCGTCCGCTGGTCGACGCGGGTGTCCTCGTCCAGGTAACGGCGGCGTCGCTCGACGGCCGCCTTGGCGCGGCGCCCCGAGAGTGCGGGCTCCGCCTGATCGGCGCCGGGCTCGCGCACATGCTGGTCAGCGACGCTCACCATGCCTCGGTCCGCGAGGTCGGGCTCACCGCGGCGGCGAACGCCGTCGCGAGCGCCGAGCTTGCCGCCTGGCTCACGCAGGATGTGCCGGCGGCGATCCTCTCGGATACGGAGCTCCCGCCGCGGCCGCAGAACGGACGTCATCCGGGCTTCTTCGCCCGGCTGTTCGGCACGTAGATCACACCTGCAATCAGAGGGTCTCGAGCAGCGAGCGGACCTCGGCGACGCCGGCCTGCCAGACACGCAACGCGTCCTCGTCCGCAACCGCGTACGGACCGCCGTACGACCCGTCGCCGACCACCGACTTGACGGCGTTCGGATCGAGCTCGCGGAGCGCCTCCGGGTCGGTGACCGGCGGCTTCTCCTCGGTCGGCAGCTCGACGCCGGCGAGCCGTGTCCAGGGGAAGTTCTCGAACCACGAGGCGTGCGTCGACTCCGGATGGATCCCCTCCGCGACCGCTCGCACCGCCGGCGAGTCCCACCAGCTGTGGAAGCGCACTCGCGCGCCCTCGCGGCTGCGCGCCCACTCGTCGAGCGGTTCGGCGACGCCCGTGTTCCCGCCGTGGCCGTTGAGGACGAGGAAGCCGCGGAAGCCCTGACCGTAGAGCGTGTCGAGCGCCTCGGTGAGGACGGCGACGAGCGTCTCCGGCCGCAGCGAGACGGTGCCCGGGAAGGCGGCGAAGCCGGGGGCGATCCCGAACGGCATCGCGGGGAGCACGAGGACTCCGAGCGGCTCGGCCGCCTCGACCGCGATGCGCTCGGCGAGGATGTTGTCCGTGCCGAGTGAGAGGTAGGCGTGCTGCTCGGTCGACCCGACGGGGAGCACGACCCGGTCGTCGCGC
This sequence comes from Gaiellaceae bacterium, assembly GCA_035274625.1. Classification (GTDB taxonomy): domain Bacteria; phylum Actinomycetota; class Thermoleophilia; order Gaiellales; family Gaiellaceae; genus DATBLE01. The sequence continues at coordinate 8,323 of DATENZ010000047.1, read as the reverse complement.
TCGAGGTACGCCTCGACCTGCATCCAGTTCGCCTCGTAGACCCTCACCGCCGGCTCACCGGAGAGGTGGGTTCGTGCCGCCGCCGCGGCCGACATGCGCGGCCGCGGCGCCCAATGGCAACAGGGTGGGTGTGTTTCTGGGAGGGGGGCACACGGGGGGAACCGGCTGTTCCCCCCGTGAAGCGAGCGGAGCGAGCGCCGTCACCAGGGTGGAGGGTCATGGGTCCAGCGGCCGGCGACCATCGTCGCCACGACCTGCACCTCGGGCAGCTCCTCGACCGGAATCGCGAGCGGGTCGCGGTCGAGCACGACCAGGTCGGCGGCGTAGCCGGGGAGCAGCTTGCCCCGGCGCCGCTCGTCGCCGGTCAGCCACGCCGGCGTCACGCACGTGGCCGTCAGCGCCTGCTCGAGCGTCACCGCCTGTTCCGGCCGCCAGTCGCGGAGGACTCCGGCGCAGACGCCTGCCCAGGGGTCGAGCTCCTCGATCGGCGCGTCGGACCCGTTCGCGACCACCGCGCCCGAGTCCCAGAGCGACCGGTACGCGTAGGCGCCTTCGAGCCGGTCGGGCCAGAAGCGCTCGGCGAGGTCGCGATCGGAGGGGGCGTGGCTGAACTGCACCGAGGCCGCGATCCCGAGTGCGGCGAAGCGCGGAACATCCGAGAGTGCCAGGCACTGGGCGTGCTCGATGCGGTGTCGCAGGCCGAGCTGCGCCCACTCCGGCCGGGTCTCCTCGAGCGCGTCGAGGGCGTTGCGGTTCGCGCGGTCGCCGATCGCGTGGACGGCGACGGGCCAGCCGGCCGCGGCGCCGCGGCGGACGATGTCCGCGAGCTCCTCGCGGCCCGTGATCTCGACCCCGCTGCCCTCGAGCAGGAGCGCCGTCTGCGACCCGAGCGTGCCGTCCATGAACACCTTCAGGTAGCCGAGCCGCAGGCGGTCGCTACCGAGACCGGCGCCCAGCCCGAGGTCCGCGAGCGCGTCGAGCCGGTCGTGCGGGAGCGATTGCCAGACCCGCAGGCACAGCGCCCCCTCGTCCTCGAGGCGCTGCCAGAGCCGGGGGATGGACGGCAGCCAGCCGTCCTTGTCGTGGAACGCGGTCACGCCTCGCGCCGCGGCGACCCGCAGGCCGGCGCGCATCGCCTCCAGGTACTCCTCGTCGGTCGTCTCCACGTAACGCTCCTTGAAGCGCCACGCGGACTCCTCGCGGAGCACCCCCGTCGGCTCCCCGCGGGCGTCGACCTCGACGACACCGCCAGGCACCTGGAGGTCTCCGTTTGCCAGCGCGAGCGCCGCCGAGTTGAGCCACAGCGAGTGGTAGTCCTTCGCGAGCAAAGCGGTCGGCACACTCCCGGTGACGGCGTCGAGGGTCTCCTTCGACGGCTCCTCGCCCCAGTCGGCGCTGCGCCAGCCCTGGCCCCTGAGCCAGCGGCCGGTCGGCACGGCGGCGACAGCCTCTCGCACGCACGCGAGCGCCTCGGCGAGCGAATCCGCTCCTTCGAGCCGCACCTGCCGCTGCGCGACCGCCCAGGTGGGGAAGTGCACGTGAGCGTCGTTGAAGCCGGGGAGAACGCAGCGTCCGCCCAGGTCGACGACGTCGGGCGAGGCGAGGGCGGTCTCGTGGGTGCCGACACCGCCGGCGACCCGGTCGCCCGCGATCGCCAGCGCGCGCGCGACGGGCAGCGACGCGTCCAGCGTCCGGATCGTGCCGTTGTCGAGGATCACCGCCGCTGGACCTTACGCTTCCGGTCGTGTTCGACCATGTGACCATCCGTGCCTCGGACCTGGCGGCGTCCAGACGCTTCTACGACCTCGTGTTCGAGACGCTCGAGTTCCCCGGGACGCCGTTCGCCGACGACCACTTCCTCGAGTGGTACGACTTCTCGGTTGCCCGCGCCGACGCCGAGCACCCGGTCACGCGCGGGCTGCACGTCGGCTTCGCGTCGCCGTCGCGCGACCACGTCGACGCGTTCTGGCGCAACCTGACCGCCGCCGGGTGCCGGGACGACGGCGCGCCGGGCCCCCGCCCGCAGTACCGGGACGACTACTACGGCGCCTTCGTGGTCGATCCGGACGGGAACAGCGCAGAGGCCGTCCACCACGGGATCCTGCGCGGCGACGGCGGCGTGATCGACCACCTCTGGATCCGCGTTGCCGACGTCGCCGCGTCGAAGCGCTTCTACGAGACGATCGCGCCCGTTACCGGCATCCTCCTGCGCGTCGACGAGCCGGAGCGCGCCGCCTTCCGCGGCAGCCACGGCTCGTGCTCCTTCGTCGCGGGCGACGCACGAACCGAGCACGCCCACCTCGCCTTCGCGGTGCCGGACAACACCGCCGTCGCCGAGTTCCACCGGGCCGCGACCGCGGCGGGCTACCGTGACAACGGCGGACCGGGAGAGAGGCCGGAGTACCACCCGGGCTACTACGGCGCCTACGTGCTCGACCCGGACGGGCACAACGTCGAGGCCGTGTGCCACAACCGGCCGGGCTGAGCGGTGTGGAACAATTCCGCGACCCTTTCGACAGGAGGTGCGTCGTGGCCGGACTCGAGATCAAGAACGTCAACTCTCCCGAGGAGACGCGTCCCTTCGCGGACAAGGGCCACGCCGACGTGGTCAACGTGGGCGGCCACCCCGTGCTGTACGGCACGTTCGAGCCCGGCTGGCGCTGGTCCGAGCACATCAAGCCGCTTGCGGGGACGGACACCTGCCAGGCGCCCCATTTGCTCTATTGCATCTCGGGCCGGATGAGGGTCGCCATGGCCGACGGCTCCGAGGGCGAGCTCGGGCCCGGCGACGTCGTGTCGATCGAGCCGGGCCACGATGCGTGGGTCGTGGGCGACGAGCCGTGCGTCGCGGTCGACTTCGGCGGCTACGCCCAGTACGCGAAGGGCAGCTAGCCGTCCCGCCGTTCGACGTCCTCAGCGGGGAGCAGCGCGAGCTTCGCGAGCTCGTCCGCACCCTCGCCCGCGACCGTATCGGCCCGCGCGCGGCCGAGATCGACGCCAGCCACGAGTTCCCGTGGGACGTCGTCGAGCTCTTCCGGGAGCACGAGGTCTTCGGCCTGCTCTTCGACGAGGAGTGGGGCGGGACCGGCACCGGGACGCTGCTGGCGCTCGTCGCGATCGAGGAGGTCTCGAAGGTCTGCGCGACGAGCGGGCTGATCCTCGCCGTGCAGGAGCTCGGCTCCCTCGGCCTGAAGCTCGCGGGGACGCAGGAGCAGAAGGAGCGCTACCTGCCGAAGCTCGCCTCCGGTGAGTGGCTCTGCGCCTATGCGCTGACGGAGGCCGGCTCGGGCTCGGACTCCGCCGCGATGCGGACGACGGCCCGTCGCGCCGGCGACGACTACGTCCTCGACGGCGGCAAGCGCTTCATCACGAACGCCGTCGTCGCCGAGCTCTACACCGTCTTCGCGAAGACGGACCCGGAGGCCGGGCACGACGGGATCTCCGCGTTCGTCGTCGAGGCGGGCTCGCCCGGCTTCGAGGTGGCGCGGCTCGAGCCGAAGATGGGAATCGCCGGCTCGACGACTGGCGAGCTCGTCTTCGACGGCTGCCACGTCCCGGCCGCGAACCTGCTCGGGTCCGAGGGGCAGGGGTTCAGGATTGCCATGCGGATCCTCGACCGGTCACGGCCCGGCGTCGGCGCGCAGGGCCTCGGGATCGCCCAGGGTGCGACGGACTACGCGCTCCAGTACGCCAAGTCGCGCGAGACGATGGGGAAGCCGATCGGCGAGCACCAGCTCGTCGCCGCGAAGCTCGCGGACATGGAGACGAAGTGCGAGGCGGCTCGCGGCCTGCTCTACCGCTTCGGCCAGATGGTCGATGCGGGCGTCCCCGACGAGGAGCTGACCAAGGCGTCGGCGATGGCGAAGCTCTACTGCTCGGACGTCGCGATGGAGGTGGCGACGGAGGCGGTCCAGATCCTCGGCGGCTACGGGTACATCAAGGAGTACCCGGTCGAGCGGATGATGCGCGACGCGAAGATCACCCAGATCTACGAGGGGACGAACGAGATCCAGCGCCTCGTGATCGCGCGCGAGATGCTCAAGGAGCAGCGCGCGTTTCTGCTCTCCGCGGTCGCGTGAGGTAATGGGCTCCGGCCCCGAGCGCGGCCGCCTCGTCACCCGGGTTCAGCAGAGTGCACGTCTTCAGCGAGAGGCAGCCGCAGCCGATGCACGTCGTCAGCCGGCCGCGGATCGCCTCGAGCGTGCGAATGCGGGCGTCGAGCTCGCCGCGCCAGGCGCGCGAGAGCCGATCCCAGTCGCGCTTCGTCGGGGTCCGTCCCGCCGGTAGCTCGCCGAGCGCGCTCCCGATCCGCTCGAGCGGGATGCCCGCCGCCTTGCCCGCCTGGATCAGCGCGACCCGCCGCAGCGTGGCGCCGTCGTAGCGCCGCTGGTTTCCGTCGGTGCGGCGAGAGCTGATCAGGCCGAAGCGCTCGTAGAACCGAAGCGCCGACGACGCGACGCCGCTCCGCGCGGACAGCTCTCCGATCGTCAGCTCTCTCGCCACTTGACTTGAACATTAGTTCAAGTTGTACGGTCAGCCAATGACGGTTGCGACGGCCCTCGGGTACGGAGATCTGCCTGGCCTGCTGACCCTGCAGACCGGTGACGAGAAGCACGACCCGAGCTCGCACTCGACGCTCGACGCGCTGTGGGTGCTCTACGACCGCGTACTGAACGTCGACCCGGAGAGCCCGGAGGATCCCGAGCGCGACCGGTTCCTGCTCTCGAAGGGTCACGGGCCGACCGCGTACTACGCCGTGCTCGCCGCGAAGGGCTTCATCCCGGCCGAATGGCTGCCGCAGTTCGGCGCCTTCGACTCGCCGCTCGGCTACCACCCCGACGGCAGGCTCCTCCCTGGGGTTGAGATCGGCAGCGGCTCCCTCGGCCACGGCCTGCCGATCGCGCTGGGGGTTGCGCTGGCGCTCGAGCACACGGTCTCGGCGGCGCCGCGCGTCATCTGCCTCGTCGGCGACGCCGAGCTCGAGGAGGGCAGCAACTGGGAGGCGGTGCAGCTCGCGGGGCGCCTCCGCACCGGCCGGCTGACCGTGGTCGTGATCGACAACGCGTCGTCGACGTACGGCTGGCCGGGTGGAGTCGAGCGGCGTTTCGAGCTCGAGGGCTGGAGCGCGGTTCGGGTCGACGGGCGCGACCACGACGCGCTCGAGCGCGCCTTCGCCGCCGGCGACGGCACGCGGCCCCACGCGGTCGTCGCGGAGGTCGTCCCGTGAGCACGATGCGCAAGCGCTTCTATGACGTCGTCGCGGAGCTGCTCGAGGCCGACCCGTGCGTGGCGGTCGTGCTCGCCGAGATCGGCGCGGGCGAGCTCCGGCCGCACCCGCGTCTGTTCAACGTCGGGATCCGCGAGCAGCTGATGATCGGCCTCGCGGGCGGGCTCGCACTCGAGGGCCTGCGGCCGTTCGTGCACTCGTACGCGCCGTTCCTCGTCGAGCGGCCCTTCGAGCAGGTGAAGCTCGATCTCGGCCACCAGGACGTCGGCGCGGCGCTCGTCTCGACCGGCGCGTCCTACGACTCGGCTCGCTCCGGCCGCACGCACCAGGCGCCGGCGGACGTCGCGCTCCTGCGCGCGCTGCCCGGGTGGACGATCGACGTCCCCGGCCACCCGGACGAGGTCGAGCGGCTCGTGCGCGCAGCGGCGGGCCGCCGCGACAACGTCTACATCCGGCTGTCGGAGGAAACGAACGCACGCGCGATCCAGACCGACGGGCTGCACGTCGTGCGCCGCGGCTCCGACTCGGCCCCCGTCGTCGTCGCCGTCGGCCCGACGCTCGACGAGACGACGAAGGCGGTCCGGGACCTCGACGCGACGATCGCCTACGTCACGCGCGTCCGTCCCTTCGACGCCGCCGGTCTGCGCGCAGTCGCGCGGGGGACGGACGTCGTCCTCGTCGAGCCGTACCTGGCCGGCACCTCCGCCGCCGAGGTCGGGGCAGCCCTCCGCGACCGGCCGCACCGCCTGCTCGCACTCGGCGTCGCCAACGAGGAGCTGCGCCGGTACGGCACCGGCCCGGAGCACAGGGCGGCCCACGGCCTCGACGCCCGCGGGCTCCGCGCCTCGATCACGGAGTTCTTGCCCGCTCCCAGGCTCGCCGCGTAGACAGATTTAAGTCTGCTTAAATCGAGGCGGATGCTGTCCGCTTCGATCGAGGACTACGCGAAGGCGATCTACGTGCTGGAGGACGAGCACGGCGTCGCGTCGACCAGTGCGCTCGCCGAGCGGCTGGGCGTGAGCGCGCCGGCGGTCTCCGCCATGGTCAAGAAGCTCGATACCCAGGGGTTCGTGAGCCACGTCCGCTACCGAGGCGTCCGGCTGACGCCGAAGGGCAGGCGGCTCGCCCTCGAGGTGCTGCGCCACCACCGCCTGTTGGAGACGTACCTCGTCGAGGAGCTCGGGCTGCCGGTGGACAACGTCCACGCCGAGGCCGAGGTCCTCGAGCACGTGCTCTCGGAGGGCCTGGAGGACGTGATCGCCGCGAAGCTCGGCGAGCCGACGCACGATCCGCACGGCGACCCGATTCCGCGACGCGACGGCACGGTGCCGAAGTGAGCTTCCGCGAGACGGCAGGTGGTCGCGGGAACGCGAGAGAGACGGCACGGGACCTCGTCGGGCGCGCCCTCCCGGGCGAGGCCGCGACGATCCGGGCGGCCCAGGAGGCGCTCGACGGGAAGCGACGCGGGCTGCGTGCGCTCTGGCCGTTCCTCGGGCCGGCCTTCATCGCGTCCGTCGCCTACCTCGACCCCGGGAACTTCGCCACCGACGTCGCCGGCGGCGCGAAGTACGGCTACCTGCTGCTCTGGGCCGTGCTCGCCTCGAACCTGATGGCGATGCTCGTCCAGACGCTCTCGGCCAAGCTCGGCATCGCCACCGGTCGAAACCTCGCCGAGGTCTGCCGCGACAACCTGCCCAGGCGCGTCTCGGTCGGCCTCTGGCTGCAGGCGGAGGTGATCGCGATGGCGACCGACCTCGCAGAGGTTCTCGGTGCCGCGCTGGGGCTGAGCCTGCTGTTCGGGATCCCGCTCGGGTGGGGGGCCCTGATCGCGGTCGCCGCCGCGTTCGCGATCCTTGCCTTGCAGTCGTTCGGCTTCCGTCAGCTCGAGGCGGTGATCGCCGTCTTCGTCGGCGTGATCGTGACCGCCTTCGCCTTCGAGCTCCTGACGGTCACGCCCGACCCCAGCGTGATGGCCGACCACCTCTTCTCGCCGGAGATCCACGGCGAGGCGATCCTGCTCGCGGTCGGGATCGTGGGCGCGACGGTGATGCCGCACGTCATCTACCTGCACTCGGCGCTGACCCAGTCGCGCGTCCGCGGCCGGACCGACGCGGAGCTGAGGCGGATCCAGCGTTTCGAGCGGATCGACGTCCTGATCGCGATGTCGATTGCGGGCCTCGTCAACCTGTCGATGCTCGCGATCTTCGCGGCTCGGTTCTTCGGGACCGGCGCGGAGTCGATCGAGGACGCGTATCACGGGCTGCACGCGGATCCCGGGCGCTGGGCCGCGATCCTGCTCGGCATCGCCCTGCTCTCCTCGGGGCTGTCCTCGTCCTCGGTCGGCACCCTCGCCGGCCAGGTCGTGATGCAGGGCTTCATCCAGCGGCGCATCCCGGTCTTCGCACGCCGGGCGATCACGGCGGCGCCGGCGCTCGCGGTCGCGCTCGCCGGCGTCGACCCGAGCCGGGCGCTCGTCCTCAGCCAGGTCGTGCTGTCGTTCGGGATACCGTTCGCGCTCGTCCCGCTCGTTCTCTTCACGAGCCGGCGCGAGGTGATGGGAGCCCTGGTCAACAACCGTCTGACGAGCTCTGCCGCATGGGTGATCGCGGCCCTGATCAGCGGGCTGAACGTCTTCCTGCTCGTCGAGACGTTCCACTGATGGCGAGGGCGGTCGTGATCGGATCGGGCCCGAACGGCCTCGCCGGAGCGCTGACGCTCGCGCGCGCGGGCGTCGAGGTCGAGGTGCACGAGGCGGCGCCGGAGCTCGGCGGCGGCGCGCGCACCGGCGAGTTGACGCTTCCCGGCTTCCGCCACGACCTCTGCTCAGCGATCCATCCGCTCGGCCGCGCGTCGCCGTTCTTCCGCTGGGCGGGGCTCGAGCCGGAGTGGGTCGACCCGCCGGCGATCGTCACCCATCCACTGGACGACGGCACCTCGGTCGTCCTGGAGCGCGACCTCGCCGACCTCGACCTGGGCAGCGACACGCGGGCCTACCGGCGGCTGCTGGGGCCGATCGTCGAGGAGTGGGAGCGAGTCGAGGCGGTCGCGCTCGGCCCGCTGCCGCCGTCGCCGCGGGCCGTGCTCCGCGCAGCACGG
>DATENZ010000046.1:0-8486 GCA_035274625.1 Gaiellaceae bacterium | reverse complement strand
TCGACCGCGCGGGAGACGGCGACCGTCATACCGCGGTCCTTGAAGCTCCCGGTCGGATTCGCCCCCTCCCACTTCAGCCACAGCTCGCAGCCGAGGCGCGCCGAGAGCCGCGGCGCCGGCAGCAGCGGCGTGCCGCCCTCGCCGAGGGTGATCAGCGCCACCCGAGCCCCGCGACGCCGCGGTCGGAGATCACCGGCAGCGCGGAGGCCGCGCCCCGCGTCTCCTCCAGTCCCTCGATCTCGGCGAGTGCGAGCCGGAGCTGCCGTTCCGGGGCCTCGTGCGCGACGATGTGCAGCGTCGCTCCCTCCGCCGACTGGTGCTGGACGAGCCTTGCGATCGAGACGCCATGGACGGCAAGTCGCTGCGCGACGAGCGCGAGCACTCCGGGCCGGTCGGCGACTTCGAGCCGCACGTAGAACGGTGCGGCAACCTCTCCGGCCGGCAGGAACGGCAACTCGCGCCAGCAGGCGTCGTTCTGGAGGAAGCCGGTACCGGTCGTCCCGACGACGGAGACGAGGTCGGCGACGACGGCGGACGCGGTCTCGAGACCGCCGGCGCCGGGACCCTCGAGCATGATCTCGCGGATCGCGTCGCCCTGGAGCATCACCGCGTTGAACGCGCCCTCGACCGACGCGAGCGGGTGGTGCCGGTCGACGAGCGCCGGTCGCACTCGAACGTCGACCTGGCCGTCGACGAGCGTCGCCGCGCCGACCAGCCGCACGGTCATCTCCATCTCCCGCGCGGCGGCGACGTGCTCCGGCTGGACGCGCTCCAGGCCCTCGAACGCGACCTCGTCGAGCGTGACCCGCGAGCCGAACGCGACGGTGGCGAGGATCGCCATCTTCGCGGCGGCGTCCTTGCCCGAGACGTCCTCGGTCGGATCCGCCTCGGCGAAGCCGAGCCGCTGCGCTTCCGCAAGCGCCTGGTCGTAGCTCGCCCCGCGCTCCATCTCGGTGAGCACGAAGTTCGTCGTTCCGTTGACGATCCCGAGGACTCGGTGGACGTTCGAGACGACGAGCGCCTCGCGGAGCACCTTGATCACCGGGATCGCCGCGCAGACCGAAGCCTCGAAGCGGAGCTGGACGCCGCTGTCCGCCGCAGCCGCGAAGAGCTCGGCGCTGCGGTGCGCGACGAGCTGCTTGTTCGCGGTCACGACCGGCTTGCCGCCCCGGAGCAGCTCCAGCACGTACTCGCCGGTCGGCTCGAGCCCACCCATCAGCTCGGCGACGACGGCGACCTCCGGGTCGTCGCGGATGTCGGCGAAGTCCGTGGTCACGGGAACGTCGCCCGCGCGCTCCTTCGTCGGGTCCCGGACGAGCGCGCGCACGACGCGCAGACGGTGCCCGGTCGCGCGCTCGATGTCGGCCGCCTGCTGGCGCAGGAGCCGGTCGACCGCCAACCCGACCGTCCCGTACCCGAGCAGCGCAACCGGAACGTCGACCGACGCCATGTCTGGACGCTAGCGGAGCGCTCAGACGCCCGACACGCGGTGGCATGCGCGCACGAAGCCGCCTCTCGGCCAAACACGCACTGCGCCCCCACCCGGGTGGGGGAGTACCCCTGACCCCTACGGCGATCGTGCCACGCGGACACGCGCGCCGGTGTGCCGGTTCCGTGCCAATTCCTAAGCTTGGGCGATGATCGTCGCGCACCTCGACCTGGACGCGTTCTTCGCGGCGGTCGAGGAGCTCGAGGATCCGAGCCTGCGGCGGAAGCCGCTCGTGGTCGGCGGCGACCCCCACGGACGCGGCGTCGTCGCGACCGCGAACTACGTCGCGCGGCGGTTCGGGATCCACTCGGCGATGAGCTGCGCCGAGGCGCTCCGCCGCTGCCCGCAGGCCGTCTTCGTCCGACCGCGCCACGCGCTCTACCGGGACTACTCGCAGGCCGTCTGGAGCGCGATCCGCGAGGTTGTCCCGACGGTCGAGCGCACCGGCATCGACGAGGGCTACCTGGACATCGGCGAGGTCGCCCAGGACTTCCTCGGCGCCCGCCGCGTCGCAGAGGCCGTTCAGGCGGCGGTACGCGGCGCGACCGCGCTCACGTGCTCCCTCGGCGTGGCGACGTGCAAGGTCGTCGCGAAGGTCGCCTCCGACCGGCGCAAGCCGGGAGGGCTGACCGTCGTGCCGGCGGGGCGCGAGGCCGCGTTCCTGGCGCCCTTCGACGTCCGCCTGCTTCCGGGTGTCGGCCCGCGGGCCGAGGAGCGGCTCCGTGCGGCCGACGTGACGACGATCGGCCGGCTCGCCGCGCTCGACGACCAGGCGCTCCGCCGCCTCCTTCCGGGCAAGGTCGGGACGCTGCTCCGCGACCGCGCGCGCGGGATCGACCCGCGCGGTCTCGAGACGCAAGTCGAGCGGATCTCGATCTCGACCGAGGAGACCTTCGAGCGGGACATCGGCGACCGCGAGCAGCTCCACGCCGAGCTCCGCCGGATGGCCGCGCGCCTCGCGGAGCACCTCACGCGCAAGGGCGAGGCGGCACGCACCGTGACGACGAAGGTGCGCTACCCCGACTTCTCGATCCGCAGCCGCTCGTCGACGCTCTCCGCCGGCCTCGACGACGGCGGTGCGATCGGCGAGATCGCCTGCACGCTGCTCGACCGCGCACTCGCCGACCGGCCCGGGCCGCTACGCCTGGTCGGGGTCGGGCTCTCGAACATCGAGCCGTTCCGGCAGCTCGCGCTCGGCTGAGCGCAGCGCTCGCAGGACGTCGCCCAGATCCTCGGCCGCCTCCTCGGGCGGGACCTGCGCGAGCGGCGAGCGAGCGATCTCGGCATAGACCTCCGCCATCGCCTCGAACAGGGCCGGCGTCAGTCCGCACGCGGCCTGAGCGGCCGCGATCTCGTGCATCTCGCCGACGTACCGCGCGGACTTCGCCGCCGCGCGTGCGATCTGCCTCCCGGCCTTGTCGGCGCGGCTGCCGAGGTCGGTGACCACGTGCTCCAGCACGCCGTACCGATCAGCCGCGCGCAGCGCCTGAGCGAGCAGCGCCGCCGAGCCCTTGTAGACCGACGCCGTGCTCATCTTCACCGCCGAGGCGGCGCCGGCCTCGTCCCCGACCACCACCACCTCGACGCGAGTGAAGGGTAGAGCCGCGACCTCGGCCGCACGCGGCCCCGACAGGTAGATCCGGGTCGTGGCCGCCTTCCACGGCGGGCCGCCCGAGATCGAGCCTTCGACCTCGGGAGAGATCCGCCGCGCGCTCGCGGGCGAGATCGCGTTCAGGTCCGCGAACAGCCGCGCATCCCGCAGCGCCGCCGCAACCGGTTCCGCCTCCGAGGGCGGGACGATCGAGAGAACGACGTCGGCCTCCCGCACGACGTCCTCGAGCGTGGGGAGCAGCTCGAGCCCCGCACGCTCCGCGAGCCGAACGGTGCGCTCGCTGCGCCCGGCGGTCGTCGCGACGACCCGTGCTCCGCCGGCCCGCAGCGCGTTCCCGACCGCACTGCCCATCGCGCCGGGACTGACGATGCCCACGGTCGGCATTGGCGCCGAGTCTACGGCGTGACGGGTTGCTCCTCGATGCGCGGTGTGATCTGGACACCGGCGGGAAGCGCCCGCTCGAGCGCGAGCGCGAGGACGCCGCCGGCGATGCAGACCGCCGCGGCGGCGACGGGCAGCGCAAGCGGTTCCGCAGTCAGTACCAGCCCGCCCACCGCCGGCGAGACGATGAACCCGAGCTGCCAGCCGAAGCCGGAAACGGCGAGATACCGCCCGGTCGACCCCTCCGGTGCGAGCTCGGCCACGAGCGGCCCGTGGACGGCGTCGTACACGCATTCGCCGACGGCGAGAACGCCGATCGCGACGGCGAGGACCGCCACCGCCTCGGCGCCGGTCAGGCGCAGGCCAGTGCCCAGCACGAGCAGCCACCAGCCCGCGAACACCGCCGCCATCAGCGCGAGCATCCGCATCCGCCGGCGGCCCTCGACCGCGCGCGAGACCGGCAGCTGCAGCACGACGATCGTCAGCGAGTTGACGAGGAACAGCACGCCGATCGCGTGCGTCGACACGCCCGACCGCTCGTGGGCGAAGACGGGAAAGAGCGAGTTCATGAGCGCGATCGTCGAGACGACCCAGACGAAGTTGAGCGCGACCACGCCGAGAAACGGTCGGTCGCGTGCGGCTGCCGCGTACCCGCCGCCCGGCGTCACGCGACGTCCCGACGCGGGCACGAGCGCGAGGACGAGCCCGTACGCCGCGAACGTCGCAGCGTCGAGGAGAAACAGCCGCGTGAAGCTGGACGGATCCGACACCGTCACGATCACGCCGCCGACGAACCCGCCGAAGCCGAGCCCGATGTTGGCCGCGACGCGCTGCTGGGCGAAGGCGACGTGCCGCAGCGAGGGCGGCACGAGCCCCGCGACGAGCGCGGACTGCGCGGTCAGCCAGGTGCCGGTGCCGCAGCCGGCCACCGCGGCGAGCACGATCGCATGCCAGGGCTCCCGCACGAGCGGGTAGAAGGCGAAGCCGGTCGTCGACAGCACGAGCCCGACGCGCATCGCCGTCCTCGCGCCGAGCCGGTCGGCGATCGAGCCGGCCGCCAGCGCCCCGCCGAGGCCGCACAGGGCGCTGGTCGACCCGGCGAGGCCGGCGAGACCGAGCGGGATCCCGCGGACCTCGTGGAGGTAGATGACGATGAACGGGTTCGCTGCGCCGTTCCCGAAGGCGTTGAGGACGAGCCCCGCCTGGAAGACGTACACGGCACGCGGCAGTCGCGGCACCACATATGTGATGTAACCATGGTTTCATATTTGAGGCAACATCACTGCGCGCGCAGCTTGTCTGCCGCCGCGAGGATCGAGTCGACGATCGACGCGTACCCGGTGCAGCGGCAGAGGTGGCCGGCGAGCTCGGCGCGCACCTCCTCCTCCGTCGGCGCCGGGTTCTGCTCGAGGAAGAACTTCGCCGACATCAGGATCCCGGGCGTGCAGAACCCGCACTGGAGCCCGAACTGCTCGTGGAACGCCTGCTGGAGCGGGTGCAGCTCAGCGCCGCTCGCAAGCGACTCGACCGTCTCGATCGCCCGGCCATCGGCCTGGACGGCGAGTGTCAGGCACGAGCGCGCCGGGCGGCCGTCGAGGAGGACGGTGCAGGCGCCGCAGACGCCGTGCTCGCACCCGACGTGCGTCCCGTAGAGCTTCAGCTCGTGGCGGATGAAGTCCGAGAGCAGCAGGCGCGGCTCGACGCGCCGCTCGTAGCGCCGCCCGTTGACGGTGACGGCGAGGTCGATCATGCAACCTTCTCCCGCGCACGCGCGATGAGCGTCCGCGCTAGCTGTTCCTTGTAGCCGGCGGGTGCGTAGAGGTCACCGATCGCTTCGAGCTCACCGCCGTCCCACGACAGCGGCGTCGGCGCGACCCCGCCGACCGCGACCCGCTCGCCGGCGACGGCGACGCAGACGACCGCGAAGTCGCCGTGACGGTGGGCGTGCTCCTCGAACGCCCACGGGCCCTCGGCGCGCGGGAAGCGCACCTCAACGAGCAGCTCGCCCAGCTCGAGCGCCGTCGTGAAGACGGACACGAAGAACTCCTCGGCGGGGATCGTCCGGCCGCTGCTCGTGACGAGCTCAGCCGCGAGCGCGACCGCGCACACCGGCAGCTCCGCGGTCGGGTCCGCGTGGACGAGCGAGCCGCCGACGGTCCCGCGGCAGCGCGTCGCCGTGTGCCCGACGAACGCGAGCGCCGCCCGCAGCAGCGGGTGCGCCGCGTCCGAGCGCTCCAGGTCCCACTGCCGCGTCATCGCGCCGACGACGACCGCGCCGTCCTCGACACGGATGCCCACCAACTCGTCGATCGCGCCGAGGTCGACGAGCGCCGACGGACGCGCGAGGCGGAAGTTCAGCATCGGGACGAGGCTCTGCCCGCCGGCGAGCGGCTTCGCGTCCGGATCCTCGGCGAGCAGCGCGAGCGCCTCCGCCAGCGTGCGCGGCCGGTGGTACGAGAAGGGAGCGGGCTTCAACCCTCCGCGAGCTCCCAGAGGCGGGCAGGCGTGAGCGGGAGGTGCGACGGCTTCAGCCCGAGCGGCCGCAGCGCATCGGCGACGGCGTTCGCGACCGCGGCGGGAGCGCTCTGCGAGCTCGACTCGCCGCAGCCCTTCGCCCCCACCGGCGTGAACGGCGAGGGGCTCTCGATATGGTCGAGCGAGATCCGCGGCGCCTCCGCCGCGGTCAGGCAGCGGTAGTCGGCGAACGTGCCCGTGAGGAACTGGCCGTCCTCGTCCCAGCGGAACTCCTCCAGCAGCGCACCGCCGAGGCCGTGCAGCGCCGCTCCGTACACCTGGCCCTCGACGAGCTTCGGGTTGATGATCGTGCCCGCGTCGTGGACGGACGCGTACTCAAGGATGCGCACCTCCCATGACACCGGGTCGACCTCGACGGCGATCACGTCGGCGACGAAGCCGTACGCGTGTGACGAGTTGATCCGGTCGTCGTCCGTCGGCGGCGCCGAGGTCGGGACGTGGAGCACCTCCGAGGCCTGGATCCCCGCGCTCAGCCCCTCCGGCAGCGAGTGCGGGTCCCAGTGCGCGACGCCGGCGACGCGGCGCAGCGAGACCGCACGGTCCGGGCTGCCCTTCACCCGCACGGAGCCGTCGGCGAGCTCGAGGTCGTCGACCGCGGCCTCGAGCAGGTTCGCACCGATCTCGAGGATCTGCCGCTTGACCACCCCGGCGGCGCGGCGGGCGGCGCCGGCGGCGATGCCGGAGAAGCGGCTCGAGTAGCTGCCGGTCGAGACCGACCAGACCGAGGTGTGGCTGTCGAACTCGTCGACGGTGGCGACGTCCTCCGGCGCGATCCCGAGCTCGTCCGCGACGACCTGCGCAACCGCCGTCTGGTGCCCCTGGCCCTGGGGCGTCGTCCCCATCGTCACCACGACCTTGCCGCCGGGCCCCATCCGCACCTGCGCCCAGTCCGCCGCCCCCGACTTGTGCAGGTACCCCGGAGCCTGCCGCACCTCGGGCGGGAGCGCGACCGAGACGTAGCCCATGTTCGAGATCGAGGGGTCGACGGCGAGCGCGATGCCGATCCCGACGAGACGCCCTTCCGCCCGCGCCGCCGCCTGCACCTGCCGCAGCTCGTCGTAGCGCGCGGTGCGCAGCGCGAGCTCGAGCACGCGCGGGTAGTCGCCGCTGTCGTAGACGCCGCCCGAGGGCGTCTCGTACGGGAAGGCATCGGCCGGGATCAGGTTGCGGCGGCGAATCTCGGCCGGGTCGAGCCCGAGCAGCTCGGCCGCCTCGTCGAGCGCCCGCTCGGTCTCGAGGTAGACCTGCTGGCAGCCGTACCCGCGGTTCGGCCCGGTCGGCACCTTGTTCGAGACGACGTCGACGAGGTGGAGCTCGACGTTCCGGACGCGGTACGGCCCGACGTAGTTGCCGAGCGGCCGGTAGGTCGTCGCCGGTTCCGGCGCGCGGACGTACGCACCGAGGTTGTCGACGACGTGGGCGCGCAGGCCGACGATCTCTCCGTCATTCGTCAGCGCCAGCTCCCGCGTCCCGACGCGGTCCGGCTGGTGGCTCGAGGCGATCAGGTGCTCGGCGCGGTCCTCGATCCACTTCACCGGCCGCCCCGCGCGCATCGCTAACAGCCCGACGACGGTCATGTACGGGAAGAGCGACGACTTGATCCCGAAGCTGCCGCCGATGTCCTTCGGGACGATCACGCGCAGGCGCTCCTCGGGCAGGCGCAGCGAGCGCGCGAGCACCGGCAGGAGCGTCATCGGCCCCATGAAGTTCGCCCACATGGTCAGGAGACCGGACCCCGCGTCGTAGTCGGCGACGATCCCGTAGGTCTCGATCGGCGTCGACGAGTACCGCTCCCAGCGCAGGGTCTCGGTGACGACGAGGTCGGCGCTCGCGAACGCCGCGTCGGGATCGCCGTAGCGCAGCGTCCGGTCGACGACGACGTTCGAGCCGACCTGCTCGTGGAGCATCGGCTTCGCCGGGTCGAGCGCGTCCTCGATCGTCACGACCGCGTCGAGCGGCTCGTAGTCGGCGAGCACGAGCTCGGCAGCGTCCTCGGCGAGGTAGCGGTCGTCGGCGGCGACGGCGGCGACGGGCTCGCCGGCGTAGCGCGCGCGGTCGACGGCCATCGCGTAGTAGGCCAGGCGGTGGACGATTCCCGCCGCGAAGGGATCCGTCAGCTCCGGGAGCTCGGAGCCTGCAAGCACCGCCGCGACGCCCGGAGCGACGGCCGCGCCGGAAACGTCGACGGAGCGGATCTCGGCGTGACCCCAGGGCGAGCGGGCGAACGCCACGTGGAGCGGGTCGGCGACCTGCACGTCGTCGACGAACGTGCCCCGGCCGGTGAGGAGCGGCAGGTCTTCGCGGCGCCGCAGCGGCTGCCCCACCCAGCGTCGGTCCACCGAGCCATTCTCACACGCCCCAGCCGCCGCCTCCGGGCGTCTCGACGGTGACGACGTCGCCGGCCGCGAGGGAGCGTCGCGTCTTCGCCGGCAGCTGCTCCCCGTTGAGCAGGTTCCGCCCGGGGCGGCC
>DATENZ010000045.1:0-7807 GCA_035274625.1 Gaiellaceae bacterium | reverse complement strand
TCCTGGCCGCGGACGTCGGCGAGGTCCGGATGGACCGCGGCCGGCACGTTTCCGTTGGAGGCCGGCTCGTACGGCGGCGGCTCCGCCTCGCCGCGCAGGTACGCGACCGCCTCCGCGAGGTGCCAGACGGGGACCGGCTCGATCCCGGCGAGCGCAGCTTCCGCGGCCGACTCCGCCGCACAGAGCAGGCGCGCGATCCCGGCGCGGCGTGCAGCCTCCGCCGCGGCGAGCACGCCGCCAACCGGGCGTACGCGACCGTCGAGCGCGAGCTCGCCGATCGCGGCGTGCGCTGCCAGGCGGTCTCCCGGAAGCTGCCGCGAGGCGGCCAGGATCGCAAGCGCGATCGGCAGGTCGAAGCCCGACCCCTCTTTGCGGAGCACCGCCGGCGCGAGGTTGACCGTGATCCGGCATGACGACGGCCACTCGAGCTCAGCCGATCCGATCCCGCTGCGGACACGATGCTTCGCCTCCTGGCATGCACGGTCGGCGAGGCCGACGATCGTGAACCCGGGACTGGTCAGCTCGACGTGAGCTTCGACCTCGACCCGCCGAGCGTCGAGTCCGACCAGCGCGTGCGTGAGCGTGCGCGCGAGCACCTTCCCATCGCAGCGGAGCAACGGTGACGTGTCTGTGCCGGAACCGCGCCGGCTGTTGCGCTGTACTTCAGGCGTGAAGCTGCGCGCCGCGCTGGCATCGGCAGCCATCGCTCTCACGGCCGCGGGCGCCGCGAAGGCGGCTCGACGATTCTCCGGCGGGCGACCGCACACCTGCGGCCGTTTCCGACCTCGTCGCGCTGGCGTTAGCTACGCGCGCGCGACGAGAACGTCCTCGAAGAACTCGCCCGCCCGGCGGCCCGTGCGGCGGTTCACGTGCCGGCGGAAGCGCTGCTCGAGCCGCAGGCCGGCGCGCTCGAGGATCTCCGGGTAGAGGTCGCGGCGGTCGTCGACGACGATCACGACGGACGCCCGCGGTCGGAGCGCAGCTCGTATGTTGTCCAGGACAGCAACAATCCCGTCGGAATAGGCGGCAAGCGCGGCGCGGCTCGTACCGGCCGCCGCAGCGCCCACCTCCTGCTCACGACGGTCGTCGAGGCCGAGCAGCTCGTAGGCGTACCGGTGCTGCTCGTGGTAGTCGATCAGCCCCGGGTACGGAGGCGATGTGACGACGCCGTCGTACGGCCGCTCCAGCGCGACGTCCCGCCCGTCCGCGTGAATGACCTGCGCCGCCCGCCCGCGCGCGCGAGCGCGAGCGAATGCCTTGATCCGAGTGACAGTGTCGATTGCGTAGCGCCGGAGGAAGTGCTCGGCGCGGTCGACCGGCCGGCATTCCCGCTTGTGCTTATGGCACCAGTACGCCGCGGTCTGCGGCCGGCGGGGGAAGTCGAGGTCGAAATGGGTCGTCAGCCGTGCCGACCGCGCGGCGCGGGCGAGGACGACGCGCAGCACGTCTGCGTGCTCGTAGTCGTCGGCGAGCGCACGGAACGCGAGCAGCTCTGCCGCCGCCTGCGGAGCGAACCACTGACCGACGTAGCCCGCGGACCCTCTCGCCGCAGGATTGACGGGCCGAAACCGAGCAAGGGCGCCCCGAACGTCCTTCTCGAGCGCGAACAGGTTGTAGCGCGCGGTCTTCACCCGCATCAGCAGGCAGTTGAAAGAGGCGACGTCGATGCCGCCGGCGGAGTAGCCGCTCTCGAGCGCCTGGACGAGAGTCGTCCCGGACCCGGCGAAGGGATCGAGCACCCGGCCGCCGCGCGGGACGTACCGGGCGAGAAGCTCCTCGACGAGCTGCGGGACGAACTTGCCCAGGTACGGATGCAGCCGGTGGACGTGCTTCGTCCGCTCGCGCTCGGGCAGCTCGCGCTCGGACCACGAGAGCTCGAGGTCGATGCCCGCGTACAGGGCGTCCTGCGTCCGCGCCACCGAACCGAAATTCGGCGGCGCGGAGCAGATTCCTGGTCCGGCTAGATCAGCCCGCGCGAGCGGTCGTACTCGCGGAGGCGCGCGATCCGTTCCTCGATCGGCGGGTGCGTCGAGAACAGGTTCGCGACACCGACGCCCCGGAACGGATGGACGATGTACAGCGCGGCCGTCGCCGGGTTCACCTGCATCGGCAGCGCGTTGCGGCCGCGCTCGAGCGTCTCGAGCGCGGCGGCGAGCGAGTCGCCCGTGCCGAGGACACGCGCAGCAGTCGCGTCAGCGAGGTACTCCCGCTGGCGGGAGACGGCGAGCTGCAGCAAAGTCGCCGCGAGCGGGGCGATGATGATCGTCGCGAGCGCGCCGATCGCTCCCAAGGGGTTGTCGCGGTCGTCGCCGCCGAACATCGACGCGAAGAAGAAGATGTTTCCGACCGCGGAGATCGCGCCGGCGATCATCGCGGCGATCGACGAGACGAGGATGTCGCGGTTCTTGATGTGCGAGAACTCGTGCGCCAGGACGCCGCGTACCTGATCGCGCGGCATGTACTGGAGGAGCCCCTGCGTGACGGCAACGGCGGCGTGCTCCGGATTCCGCCCCGTCGCGAACGCGTTCGGCTGATCGGACGGGATCAGGTAGACGCGCGGCTTCGGCACGTCGTAGAGCTGCGCCAGCTCGCCGACCATGTGGTGCAGGTCGGGCGCCTCGGACTCGGACACCTCCTGCGCGCGGGAAGCCCGGATGGCGAACTTGTCCGACATCCAGTACGCGGCGAAGTTCAGCAGGACGGAGAAGACGACGAAAAACCACAGCGCGGCGCCCCCGATCGCGGCTCCCACGCCGATGAACAGCGCGGTCAGTCCCGCGAGCAGGAGCCAGGTACGCGCCTTCGTGCTGAAGCTTGCTCGGTTGACGTTCACGGCACTCCTTTCGGCTGACGGAATAGTCGTTCTGTCAGCCGAAGGTTTCTCCCGCCACCGGTCGAGACCGGTATTGCTCTGGCCGGTGCGCCCGGGCCTCTCGCGAGACCGTCCTGACGAGCCACACCCGTTCGGGGATAGTGCCCCTCGGCGTAAATCAGAGTACCAGAGGCACCCGCGTGAGCCGGCCGTCGTGGATGGTGATCGCCTCGAAGCAGGCGTACAGCCCTCGGCACTCTCTGTGCGCTCCGAGCCACGCCTCGGCGGCACGCTGGAGCCTCCGGAGCTTCTCCGGCGTCACCATCTCCAGCGGCTCGCCGTACCGACTTCCGCTCTTGGCCTTCACCTCGCAGAAGACGATCCGGCGCCCCCGCCGCAGGACGAGATCGAGCTCGTAACCGCCTGCCCACGCGTTCGCTGCGAGCACGCGGTAGCCGCGCACGCGGTAATGAAGCCGTGCGCGACGCTCGGCGTCGCGACCCTTAGCCCTCGTGGATCGCTGCGAGGGCTTCGTCGGTCGGGAGGTAGCAGAGCGCCTGGAACGAAAGCCGGTGGATCTCGCACGGGCCGCGCTGGCGAACGACGGCCGAATGGCTCGGCGTGATGTATCCGACGTGCGAGACGAAGCCGTAGTGCGGGTACAGCGCGTCGAGGCGGCGCATCAGCCGGTCTCGCGTCACCTTCGCGACGACGGAGGCGGCGGCGATCGCGGCGCTGCGCTCGTCGCCGTCGACCACCGCGGTATGGGTGGGGGCAGCGGGGCCGAGCCGGAAGCCGTCGACGAGGCACGCCTCGGCCGGCGGCGTCAGCTCCCAGAGCACGGCCCGGAGACCCGCCAGGTTCGAGCGGTGCAGCCCGGTTCGATCGATCTCCGCGTGCGACACGACGCGGACGGCGATGCGGCGCGCGCACGAGAGGATCGCGCGGAACAGCTCCTCACGCTGTGCCGCGTCGACCTGCTTCGAGTCGTTCAGCAGCGCCAGCGGCCGGACGCGATGATCGCGGAGCTCCGCGTAGTCGAGCAGGACGCCCGCGACGACGAGCGGCCCGGCCAGCGAGCCGCGTCCCGCTTCGTCGGCGCCGGCGACGAACCGCGCGCCGAGGCGGCGATCGAAGCTAAGAAGCCTCTTTCCCGGTTTCCGCGCCTGCTTCGACCGGCTCCGGCTCGGGGGCGGCTTCCGCATCGCCGGCAGCTTCGTCGGCAGCTGCAACGGGCTCGTCGGCGGCTGCGACGGACTCCTCGGCGGCTGCGACGGACTCCTCGGCGGCTGCGACCGACTCCTCGGCGGCTGCGACCGGCTGCTCGGCCTGCTGTTCGAGCTCCTCCCCGACCGGCTGGCCGCCATCGAGCGAGGATAGCTTGTCCCTCCGCTGAACAGCCCGGACGCGCGCCTTCTTACCCACTTTCCCGCGCAAGTAGTAGAGCTTCGCCCGGTTCACGTCGCCGATCTGGACGACCTCGATCCGCTCGATCTTCGGCGAGTGGAGCGGGAACGTCCGCTCGACTCCGACGCCGAACGACTGCTTGCGGACCGTGAAGGTCTCCCGCACGCCGGCGCCCTGGCGCTTGATCACGATCCCCTCGAAGACCTGGATGCGGCGGCGCTGACCCTCGATCACCTGAAAGTGCACACGAACGGTGTCGCCGGCCTTGAACCGCGGCCGGTCTTTGCGCAGCTGACGCTGCTCGAGGAGCTCGATCGTCTTGCTCATAGGAAAGCGGCCCGAAAGCCGACGGAGAATCCTAGCGAATGGTCACGAGCTTTCGGGAACACCCGTCGCCGCCGCGACCGACATGCGCGGGCGCGGCATCGAAAGGCAGGCCGTCAGCAGGCGATGCGAGCGACGCGAGCGGGCGAAGGAGAGGGCCAGCGGGAGAACCATGGGTTCTCCTGCTATCTCTCCCGCTATCGAAATCCGATTCGGTTCGGAGGCCAGTAGACGGCGAACACTTCGCCGATGAGGTTCTTCCGGGGAACCGGGCCCCACTCACGTGAGTCGCAGGACTGCGTCCGGTTGTCGCCCATCATGAAGTACATCCCGGTCGGGATCTGGCGCGGCGGGTACGACGTCGAAGAGTCGCGGCGATCCGGCTTCACGTAGGGCTCGACGAGCTTCTTGCCGTTGATGTAGATGAAGCCGTTCTTCTCCTCCCACGTCTCGCCAGGGAGGGCGACCAGGCGCTTGACGAACGTACCGCCGGCGCCACAGCGCTCCTTGGCGAGCGGCGGCGTCTTGAAGACAATGATGTCGCCCCGGTGCGGCTTGCGGAAGTGGTAGATGAACCGGTTCGCGAGCACGCGGTCCGAGAAGTGGGCCTCGCACCCGGACCCGGGCCGCGCGCAGTGGAGCGTCGGCTCCATCGACGACGACGGGATCCGGTACGGATTGACGACCCACGCCTTGATCGCGAGCACGATCGCGACCGCGCCGATGATCGTCACGATCCAGTCGATCAGGATCCGCCAGCCGCGCGGCAGCCGGCGCGTCGCCCGCGTGACCGGGTTCAGCGGTCGCTTGTCCTCGACCACTCGCGGCTGCGGCTCCGCGACGGAGTCGGGCGCGGGTGGCACGTGCCAGACTCCACGCGAGGCGTCGTAGCTCCGCCGCCGGTCGGGATCCGACAGGACCTCGTAGGCCTCGCGCAGCTCGCGCGCGCGGATTGCGTCTGCCTCGGTATCGATCCCGTCGAAGCTGAGACGCCGGTAGTACGCGTCGCGGATCTCGTCCGGCGAGGCATTCGGGTTCAGCCCGAGGACGGCGTAGAGGTCGTTCACCGCGCGCTCCGGGCTCGGCTCTCCTCGCGACGCCAAGACTCGATGCGCCCGTGGTCCCCCGAGAGCAGGATCTCGGGGACACGCCAGCCGCGGAACTCGGGAGGCCGTGTGTACTGCGGGTACTCGAGCCCGCCCTCGAGGTCGGGCGAGAACGTCTCGCGGACGGCAGACCCCTCGCTCAGCGCGCCCGGGAGGAGCCGGGCGATCGCGTCGAGGACGACCATCGCCGGCAGCTCGCCGCCCGAGAGGACGTAGGGGCCGATCGAGATCGCATCAGAGGCGAGGTGCGCCAGGATTCGCTCGTCGAAGCCCTCGAAACGCGTGGAGAGGAGCGTCACCCGCTCCTCCGCAGCGAGCTCCTCGACCACGCCCTGATCGAGCGCGCGGCCCTGCGGCGTCAGCGCGATCACGCGGTGCTCCGGGACGCCGCCGTAGACCGCGTCGAGCGCCGCGGCGGCGACGTCGACCCGCAGCACCATTCCGGACCCGCCGCCGTAGGGCGAGTCGTCCACCTGGCCGTTCGCGAGCGGCGTCGTGTCTCGATAGTTGAACAGGCGGAGCTCGAGCTCCGTCCCGAGCACGTTCGCGAGCGGCCGTTGCTCGGTCAGCCACCCGAATGCGTGCGGAACCAGCGTGAAGACGTCGAGCTGCAACGGCGGTTGAGGTTACCCGTCTGCGAATCCAGGAGCGACCACGATGCGGCCGGCGTCGAGGTCCACGCTGCGAACGCAGGCCTCGTGCATCGGCAGCGCAAGGCCGGAGTCGAGCTCGAGCACGTCGTTCGCGACGCCGGGTCTCACGTCCTCGACCGCCCCGAGCCTGCGGCCGCCCTCCTCGACCACGTCGAGCCCGACCAGCTCGAAGACGTAGTACGAATCCGGCTCCGGCGGCGGCAGCACCGAGCGCGGCACCGCCAGCACGGCGCCTCGAGGCACCGGCGGATCCAGCCTGACGACGAGCCGCCCGCCCGACCGCTTCCGGTCGGCGACGGTCACCTCCTCGCCGTCCGCGTACAGGCGGGCGCCCGGCTCGTAGAGGCCTTCGTTCTCGCTCGGGTGCTCGACGACGAACGAGCCGTCGAGCCCGTGCGGCCGGCCAACACGGCCGACCGTGACGAGCTGCTCACTCAACGATCTCGAGCAGGATCCGGCGGTCGCCGCGGGCGCCGCTCGCACGGACGACGGTGCGCAGGGCACGGGCGATCCGGCCGCCGCGCCCGATCACGCGCCCGAGATCCTCGGAGGCGACGTGCAGCCGGAGGACGAGCGCGCCGTCCTCTTCGGTCTCCTCGACGCGCACGGCGTCGGGCTTGTCGACGAGCCGGCGCGCCAGGTACTCGACCAGGTCGCGGGCGGTGTCCACGTGCGTCAGGCGATGTTCTTCGCCTTGAGCAGCCGCGCGACGGTCTCCGACGGCTGGGCCCCCTTCGCGAGCCAGTCCTTCACCTTGGTCTCGTCGAACTCGATCAGCGACGGGTCGGACTGGGGGTTGTACCGCCCGACGATCTCGATGAACTTCCCGTCGCGCGGGGACCGCGCGTCCGCGACGACGACCCGGTAGATCGGGTTCTTCTTCGACCCGACTCGGGTCAGCCTGATTCGTACTGCCATTCCTCTCCTTTCTAGCGCTTCCCGCTGAAGCCGGGAAGCGCGGGCACCTTACCGCGGCTCATCTGCTTCATCACCTTCTGCATCTCCTTGCGCGCGTTCAGCAGGCGCGACACCTCGGTCACCGTCGTGCCGCTGCCGCGCGCGATTCGCTGACGGCGCGAGCCGTCGATCACGTGCGGGAAGCTCCGCTCCCGCGGCGTCATCGACAGGATGATCGCCTCGACGCGTGCAACCTCGCGCTCGTCGATGTCGAGCCCCTGGAGCTGCTTGCCGAGCCCCGGGATCATCGAGAGCACGCCCTTCAGCGGCCCCATCCGGCGCAGCATCTTGTAGCTCGCCAGGAAGTCGTCGAAGGTGAACTCCCCGGCGCGCAGCCGCTGCTCCATCGCTTCCTGCTCGTCCGCCTCGACCGCCGCCTCCGCCTTCTCGATCAGGGTGAGCACGTCGCCCATGCCGAGGATCCGCGATGCCATCCGGTCGGGGTGGAACCACTCGAGCTGGTCGAGCTTCTCGCCGACGGACGCGAGCTTCACCGGCCGGCCGGTCACCGCCCGGACGGAGAGGGCGGCGCCGCCGCGGGCGTCGCC
>DATENZ010000044.1:0-8386 GCA_035274625.1 Gaiellaceae bacterium | reverse complement strand
GGACCGAGAGCAGGCGCCGCGTCGAGACACCGCTGAGCACGCTCTCGCCCGGCTTCCGCGCCCGGACGAAGATCGTCAGCAGGGCGCCCTGGCGCATCGGCAGGCCGCGCAGCGGCTGGAAGACGACCGTCGCCCAGCCATCCTGGTCGGTCTTCACCTCGCTCGGCGCGGTCACCCTGTTCGCCGGCACGCCGACCGCGTAGACGAGCGCGTCGCGGACGACGTACCCCTTCGAATCGACGACGCGGAAGCGCGCCGTCACCGGGGCCGTGCGAGACGGGATCGCCGGCGGGTTGAACACGGCCCGGCTCACGGTCAGGCGGTCGGGCAAGGACACACTCGTCACCGGGATCGACGTCGTACCGTTCGGGAGCCTGATCGCTCCGGCCGGGCCCGAGGCGGTGACGACGCCGGTGGGGGCGGACGTCGCCGTCGCCGACCCGAACGCGTTCTTGCCGGTGACGGCCACGCGCAGACGATGGCCGACATCGGCCGTCGTTCCCTTGTACGTCGATCCGCTCGCTCCCGGGATCGCCGCGCAGGCGTCGCCGTTCGCATCGCAGCGCAGCCACTGGTACGTGAGCGCGACCGGGGCGGTCCCGTTCCAGGTTCCGCCGATCGCCGTCAGGGTCTGGTTGTCCTGCGGGGTGCCGGTGATCGTCGGCACGGCGGTGCTCGCCGGGGCGGTTCCGGCGGCCGTCGCGACGTCGGTCGCGGCGGAGGTCGCGGATGCCGACCCCATGCCGTTCTTCGCCGTGACGGCGACCCGGATTCGGTGGCCGACGTCGGTCGAGCTCACCCTGTACGTCTGGCTCGACTGGCCGATCGCCGAGCAGTTGTTTCCGGCCGAGTCGCAGCGCTGCCAGCTGTAGCTGTACGTGATCGGGCTCGTTCCGGTCCACGTCCCGTTGCTCGCGGTCAGCGTCTGGTTGTCCTGCGGCGTGCCCGAGATCGACGGGAGCGCGGTGTTCGCGGGCGCCGTACCGGCCGCGGCGATCTCGCCCGTGGGGGCCGAGTACACCGGGCCCGTGCTTCCGTCCGCATTCGTCGCGGTGACGCCGACGCGGACGCGGTTGCCGACGTCGGCCGATCCGAGCGTGTACTTCTGGTTGTCCGCGCCGGAGATGTCGCTGCACCCCGAGCCGCCGGAGTTGCAGCGCTGCCACTGGTAGTCGTAGTCGGTGGGAGTGCCGGCCCACTGGCCGTGGTCGGCGGTCAGCTCCTTCCCGTCCTGCTCAATGCCCGAGACGAACGGCGCGGCTTGGAGAACGGGTGCGGCTTGCGCCGCGGCCGACCCGCTGCCGGCGAACACGAGCAGCGCGGTCGCGGCGAGCGCCGCGGCGAGGATTGCGGTGCGCGGACCAAGCCCCGAACGGGCGCGCTCTTTCGCTGCCATCAGTGACCCCTTTCATCGAACAACATCGTCCTCCGATGGAATACCCGGCCGAGATGAGGAACGACCGCGTGCTGCCGTAAAGGTTTGGTTAAAACTCGGCCGCGGTCAGCGCCGCTCGACGAGCTCGTCCAGCGACTTGCGGTTCGCGCGCGCGCTCCACTCCTCGGGCGCGTGGCGCGACGGATCGCGCGGCCGCGCCGGGTAGCCGAAGGTGAGCACGACGCCGAGGTCGTCGTCGGGGGCGAGCCCGAGCGCGGCGCGGCCCGCGTCCGGATCTGCGAGGCCGTTCGGGACCGAGCCGACGCCGTCGTTCCAGGCGACGAGGAGCATGTTCTGCACCGCTCGGCCGGTGTCCAGGCTGCCTTTGGCGAGGATCGCGACGACGAGTTGAGCCCCCTGGACGTTGGCCGGTGCGTACACCGCCTGTGCGAGCCGCTCGCGCGCCTCGGCGTCGTCGACGACGAGGAAGCGCCACGGCTGGCGGTTCATCGCGCTCCCCGCGAGCCGGCCGGCGTCGAGGATCCGCTGGACGACCTCGTCCGGAAGCTCACGGTCCGAGAACTCGCGCACCTCGCGCCGGCTGGCGACTGCGAGCCAGGTGTCCATCGCGCTGAATCGTAGACTCGCGCCCGTGCAGGTGTTCACGTACTCGGAGCGCCCCGACCTCGCCGATCGCGCGGGCGAGGTCGAGAGCACGTTCGCGGAGTTCATCCACAACGCCGACGTCACAAACCGCTACTGGCACCGGCTCCGGGAGGAGCTGCCGGACTTTCAGCTCGTCCTCTACGACGACGAGCGCGACGCCGTCGTCGGCCGCGCGCAGACGATGCCGACGTCGATGCGCACCCGCCTGCCCGGCGGCGTCGACGACATGCTGGAGCGAAGGTTCGGCGACGGGCCCGCGGAGGAGCCCGACGTCCTCTCGGCGCTCGTCGCGATCGTCGACCGCCGCCGCCAGGGCGAGGGGCTGAGCGGAGTAGTGATCGACGGGATGCGCGCCGTCGCCGCGCGCGCCGGATTCCCGGCGCTGATCGCGCCGGTCCGCCCGACGCTGAAGGACCGCTACCCGCTCATCCCGCTCGAGCAGTACGCGCGCTGGACGCGTGCGGACGGCCTGCCGTGGGACCCGTGGATCCGCCTGCACGCGCGCCTCGGAGCGGAGCTGCTCGAGGTCTGCCCCGAGTCGATGCTCGTCACGGGCACGGTCGCGGAGTGGGAGGAGTGGACCGGCCTCGAGTTCCCCGCCGACGGGGAGTACGTCGTGCCGGGCGCGCTCGTTCCCGTCCGTTTCCAGGGCGGCCGCGGCGTCTACGTCGAGCCGAACGTCTGGATGCGCCATCCGGTGGAGGAGTCGGCGGCGCTGCCCGGAAGAGGAGAGGCGTGAACCGGCTGGTCGTCGGAGCCGCGCTGACCGCGCTCGTCGCATGCCTCGCCGCGTGCGGCGGCGGAGGAGGCTCGGCGCTCACCGCCGAGGAGTTCGGGAAGCAGCTGAACAAGATCTGCGCCGACTACGACGCGAGCGTCAAGAAGATCGGCGAGCCCGGCAGCCTCGAGGAGCTCGGCACGAAAGGCCCGCAGCTCCGCGACGAGTTCGACAAGGCGATCGCGAAGGCCGAGGATCTCCAGCCGCCCGCCGAGCTCGCGAAGCTCCACGACCAGTTCGTCGCGAAGGGCAAGGAGCTGAGCGGCCTGATCGGCGGGCTGATCGACGCCGCGGAGAAGAACGACGTCGGCAAGATCCAGGAGCTCGGGACGAAGGCCGAGACGATCGGCAACGAGAGCGACGACCTCGGGAAGAAGCTCGGCGCGCCCGCCTGCGCCCAGGGCGACTAGCTACAAGAGCTCGTACGCCGGCAGCGTCAGGAACTCGACGAACTCGTCGTCGAGCGCGACCTGCTCGAACACGCGCCGCGCCTCGTCCAGACGGTCCTGGGCGGGCAGCGACGCAACCTCCTCGTCGGCGATCGCCAGCACGCGCTCCCGTTCGACTCGACCGTGTTGCGTCCACTGCCAGATCTGCGACCGCGAGATCTCCGCCGTCGCCACGTCCTCCATCAGGTTGAAGATCGCCGCCGCGCCTGTTCCGCGGAGCCACGACGCGAGGTACTGGATGCCGACCGAGACGTTCTGCCGGATCCCGGCCTCGGTCAGCTCGCCGGGCGTATCCGGTACTGACAACAGATCGGCCGCGGCGACCGAGACGTCCGGCCGCTGCCGGTCGAGCTGGTTCGGCCGCCCGCCGAGCACCGCGTCGAACTCCTCGGCCGCGGTCGGGACGAGATCGGGATGCGCGACCCAGGTGCCGTCGAAGCCGTCACCGGCCTCACGCTGCTTGTCCTCGTGCACCTTCGCGAGCGCGGTCTCGTTCACCTCCGCGTCGCGCCGGCTGGGGATGAACGCTGCCATCCCGCCGATCGCGAACGCGCCGCGCTTGTGGCAGGTCTTGACGAGGAGCTGCGTGTACGCGCGCATGAACGGCACCGTCATCGTCACCGCGGAGCGGTCGGGCAGGACGAAGTCGTCGCGGTGCCGGAACTTCTTGATCACGCTGAAGATGTAGTCCCAGCGGCCCGCGTTCAGGCCGGCGGAGTGCTCGCGCAGCTCGTAGAGGATCTCCTCCATCTCGAACGCGGCGAGGATCGTCTCGATCAGGACGGTCGCGCGGATCGTTCCGCGCGGGATCCCGAGTGCGTCCTGGGCCTGCACGAAGACGTCGTTCCAGAGCCGCGCCTCGAGGTGGCTCTCGAGCTTCGGGAGGTAGAAGTACGGCCCCGTCCCGCGGTCGAGCGCGCGCCTCGCGCTGTGGAACATGTACAGGCCGAAGTCGAACAGGCTGCCCGACATCGGCTCGCCGTCGACGAGGACGTGCCGCTCCGGTAGATGCCAGCCCCGCGGCCGGACGAGGAGCGTCGCGACCTCGTCGTTCAGCCGGTAGCTCTTCTCGCCCGTGTCCAGCGAGATCGTGCGCTCGATCGCTTCGATCAGGTTGCGCTGGCCCTCGACGAGGTTCTGCCAGCTCGGCGAGTTCGCATCCTCGAAGTCGGCCATGAAGATGCGTGCGCCGGAGTTGAGCGCGTTGATCACCATCTTCCGGTCGGTCGGACCGGTGATCTCGACGCGGCGGTTTTGGAGGTCGGGCGGCGCCTCGGCGACGCGCCACGACTTGTCTTCGCGGACCGCCCGCGTCTCCGCCAGGAAGTCCGGCAGCTCGCCGCCGAGCAGCCGCTCCTGCCGCTCCGCTCGCCGGCCGAGGAGCTCCCGCCGGCGGTCGCCGAACGTCCGCTCGAGGTCGGCGACGAACGCGAGCGCCTCCCCCGAGAGGATCTCGTCGTCGCGCTCGCCGCGGAGCTCCACACCTGCCGGGAGATCGGACATCGGAGCCGGACTCTAACCGGCGGCTGCGAAGATGGATGGGTGCTCGCTCGTCTCGCGCTCGTGGCCCTCGCGGCGGCGTCGACGGCGCTTGCCGCGCCGGCCCCGCAGACCGTCGTCCACGACACCGTCTGGTTTCGCGACGGCCGCATCGCGCCCGGCCTCCTCGTCACGGAGGACGTGGCGGGCCACTGCGTCGGGCCGGCCCGCTCGACGCCGCGGCCGGATGCGTGGCGCTGCTTCGCCGACGAGCACTTCATCGATCCCTGCTTCTCGCCCAGGAGCCGGGCCGGGATGGTGCTCTGCCCGCTCGACCCCTGGTCGAAGAACGTCAGGCAGGTCGACCTGATCCGTCGTCTGCCCCCCGCACCCGCGCGCCGGATGCCGGCGTACGCGCCGTGGGGCATCTGGACGGCGAACGCGAAGCGCTGCGTGATCGCCGTCTCGGGCGCGACGCTCCGGCTCGGCGGCGAGCGCGTCCGCTACGAGTGCGCCGGGAGCGGCTTCCTCGTCGGGTACGCGGACACCCGCGAACGCGGGTGGACGATCGGGTACGTCCCGCGGTACGACCTCGCGAATCCGCGGCTGCACGCGCGGCGCGTTGGCATCACCGATGTCTGGCGTTAGCGTGGGCACGTGACGTTCGTCGAGGCGATCCGCGCGGTGCTGCCCGGAGAAGCGGTGATCTCCGAGCGCGAGCAGCTGAAGACCTACGAGTGCGACGGGTTGACCGGGCACCGCGTCGTGCCGTCGCTCGTCGTGCTGCCGCGGACGACCGAGGAGGTGCAGGCGGTCGTGCGCGCCTGCCACGCGGAGGGGATTCCGTTCGTCGCCCGCGGCGCCGGCACCGGCCTCTCCGGCGGAGCGCTGCCGGTCGCGGAGGGCGTCGTCATCTCGCTGGCGCGCATGAACCGGATCCTCGAGATCGATCTCGAGGGCGAGCGCGTCGTCGTCGAGCCGGGCGTGACGAACCTGCAGGTGACCGAGGCGGTGATCGGCGCGGGCTACTACTACGCGCCGGACCCGTCGAGCCAGCAGGTCTGCACCATCGGCGGCAACGTCGCCGAGAACTCCGGCGGCGCCCACTGCCTCAAGTACGGGTTCACGGTCAACCACGTCACGGGTTTGCTCGTCGTGCTGCCCGACGGCGAGCTCGTCCGTCTCGGCGGGCGGGCGCTCGACTCGCCGGGCCCGGATCTCCTCGGCGCCTTCGTCGGCTCCGAGGGGACGCTCGGGATCGCGACCAGGATCACATTGCGGATCCTGCGCCGGCCGCAGGTCGTGCGCACCGTGTTGGCCGCGTTCGACTCGACCGACGCGGCGGGCGCGGCGGTGTCGGGGGTGGTGGGCGCCGGCGTCCTCGCCTCGGCGATGGAGATCATGGACCGGCTGACGATCGAGGCGGCGGAGGCGGCCGTGCATCCGGGGTACCCGGAGGCGCACGCGATTCTCCTCGTGGAGCTCGACGGCCCGGCGGCGCAGGTCGAGGAGGACCTGGCGGCGGTGGAGGAGATCTGCCGCGCGTCCGGCGCCTGGGAGATCCGGACCGCCGCCGACGATCACGAGCGTGCGCTCCTCTGGAAGGGCCGCAAGTCCGCGTTCGCGGCGATGGGGCGGGTCTCGAACGACTACTACGTGCAGGACGGGGTCGTCCCGCGAACGAAGCTGCCCGATGTGCTGCGCCGGATCGGGCAGCTGGAGGCGGAGCACGGCCTGCGCGTCGCGAACGTCTTCCACGCCGGCGACGGCAACCTCCACCCGCTCGTCCTCTACGACGGCCGCGTCGAGGGAGAGCCGGAGCGGGCGCGGGTGCTGGCCGAGGCGATCCTCGAGGCGTGCATCGACGCCGGGGGATCGCTGACCGGCGAGCACGGGATCGGCGCGGACAAGGTCTGCTCCATGCCGCTCCTCTTCGGCGCCGACGACCTGGAGGCGATGCAGCGCCTCCGGCACGCCTTCGACCCGTCCGGGATCTGCAATCCGGGGAAGGTGATCCCGACGCCGCGATTGTGCGGCGAGGTCCCTGGTCCGTACCGCGCGCATCCGCTCGAGAAGGCGGGGCTTGCCGACCGTTTCTGAGATCTGGAGCGTCCACGAGGCGGCGGAGATGCTGGCCCGGGCGGCGACGGAGGGAACGCGGGTCTCCATCGGCCGCGAGGGCGGCGACGTCGTTCTGTCGACGCGGCGGCTCGACCAGGTGCTCGAGCACGAGGCCGGTGACCTGACGGCGATCGTCGAGGCCGGCGTCCGCGTCCGCGACCTGAACGACCGGCTCGCCGGCCACGGCCAGATGCTCGCGCTCGACCCGCCCGGGAACCCGACGATCGGGGCATGCATCGCCGCGAATCTGTCCGGCCCCCGCCGTCATCGCTACGGCAGCGCACGCGACCTCGTCATCGGTGTCACCGTCGTCCTCGGCGACGGACTGGTCGCGAGCTCCGGCGGCAAGGTCGTGAAGAACGTCGCCGGCTACGACCTCGGCAAGATCTTCTGCGGGTCGGAGGGGAAGCTCGGCCTGATCGCCCGCGCCGCGCTGCGCCTGCACCCGAGGCCGGTCGTGTCGCGCACGCTCGTCGTTTCGTTGGAGTCGGCGGAGGACGCCGCGGCGAAGGCGCGCTCGATCCTGCACTCCGCGCTGGCGCCGTCCGCCGTCGACGTCCTCTGGCCGGGGTGGCTCGTGGTGCTCTTCGAGGGGTCGCGGCAGGCGGTGGGCGCCCAGTTCGAGGCGGCGCAGGCGCTCGTCGGCGGCGACGAGGACTACGGCGCGACCTGGGAGGAGCTGGAGGCGCGGCAGGCGTGGGCGCAGGGCCGGCTCGCGTTCCCGCCGGGCGAGCTGGCAGCGACGCTCGGCGGGCTCGCGGAGGGCGTCGTCCGGGTCTCGGCCGGGGTCGCGTACGTGCCCGAGCCTTTGCCGGATCCACGTGATCCGGCCGAGGTGGCGCTCGCCGAGCGCGTGCGGGCGCAGTTCGATCCGGCGGGGGTGTTCGTCTGATGGACCCGCAGCTGATCTCCGACTGCGTCCACTGCGGCTTCTGCCTGCCGACCTGCCCGACCTACGGCCCGCTCTGGCAGGAGGAGATGGACTCCCCGCGCGGGCGGATCCTCCTGATGAGCGGCCTCGTCGAGGGGACGATCCCGCTCTCGGACACGACCGTCCAGCACTTCGACCGCTGCCTCGGGTGCATGGCCTGCGTGACCTCCTGTCCCTCCGGCGTGAAGTACGACCGGCTGATCGAGCAGACGCGTGCGCACATCGAGCGCAACTACGAGCGGTCGCTCGGCGAGCGGGTGCAGCGGGCGCTGATCTTCGCGACCGTGCCGTACCCGGCGCGGCTGGAGGTCGCGCTGGCGCTGACTCCCAGGCGGCTTCCGGGCCGCCTGCGGGCGTTCGCCGCGCTGAAGCCGCCCTGGCGGTCGTCGGAGCAGCCGCCCGAGGTGACCCCCGCGGTCGGCGAGCGGCGAGGCCGCGTCGGTCTGCTGCTCGGCTGCGTGCAGCGCGTCGTCTTCGGCGACGTCAACGCGGCAACGGCGCGCGTCCTCGCGGCCGAGGGCTGCGAGGTGATCGCGCCCCCGGGACAGGAGTGCTGCGGCGCCCTCCACCTCCACGCCGGCCGCGAC
>DATENZ010000043.1:0-2329 GCA_035274625.1 Gaiellaceae bacterium | reverse complement strand
GACGTCTGCGCTCTCACCCAGATCGGGCGACGGCACGTGGATGGTCGGCGTGGCCGCCTCGGTCTCGCCCTGGCCGTTCGTCGCCGCGGCGGTCGCGGGCCGCTTCCGGCCCCGGCCGCCGCGAGAACCGCGCCGGGTCTTCTTCTTCGCCGGCGTGCCGGGCTCCGTCTCTTCGTCGACAGCGGGCTCCTCGGCGGACGGCTCGTCCGCGGGCGGCTCCTCGGCGACGGCATCGACCGCTTCCGCGGCCGCGGCCGCCGGCTTCTTCTTCCGCCCACGCCCGCCTCGGGAACCGCGCCGGGTCTTCTTCTTCGCCGGAGCAGCGGGTTCGTCGTCCCCGGCCTCGTCCTCGGCGCCGACCTCTGCCTCGGCCTCGTCCTCGGGCGAAGCCTCGTCGGCGACCGCCTCCGGCTCCTCATCCTCCGGGTGCGGCTCGGGCTCGGCGACCGCGTCGGCCTTCTTCGCGCGCGAGGCGCGGGTCGGCTTCTCCGCCTGTGCCTCCGCCGTGATCGGCGCGGGAACCACCTTCGCGGCGGCCTCGGTCAGAACGGCGTACGCCGTCCCGTCGAGCACCCGCTCGACCCGGACCGGCACCGTCTTCCCGACGAGCTTCGCCGCGCCGCCCACACACACTGCGAAGCCGTCGAGCTTCGCAACTCCTGCGCCGGCGTCGTGGCGGCCGACCTCGACGAGGCGGACATCGAGTCCCTGCCCCTCCTCGAACGGCGACTCGGGCGCGAGCTTCTCGATCGTTCCTTCCTCGATCACCTTCAGGTGGTCGTGCGGCGCGTCGTCCTTCCCCAGGAGGTAGAAGCGGCGCTTCGTCTGCGCCTCGATCTCCTGGAGCCGCTGTGCGCCGGGGCCGATCAGCAGCTCGGTGACATGCGCGTTCAGCTCGACCTTGAACGCCTTCGTGCGGGGCTTCGAGGCGGCGAGGTTGCGCAGGCGGCGCTCCGCGTCGACGACTGCGGTCGCCTCCGAGACGACCACGCCTTCGCCCGCGCAGGTGGGACACTTGCGCGTGAGGATCTCGCGCGGCCCGTCCGTCACGTTCTGGCGCGTCATCTCGACTAGCCCGAGGGGCGAGATCTCGACGACGTAGGTCTTCGTCCGGTCGCGCTCGAGCTCCTGCTGCAGCGCCTCCTCGACCGAGGCACGGTTCTTCGGGTTCGCCATGTCGATGAAGTCGATGACGATGATCCCGCCGATGTCGCGTAGGCGGAGCTGGCGGACGACCTCCTTGACCGCCTCGAGGTTGTTCTTCGTGACCGTGTCCTCGAGCCGCGCGCCGGACGACTTGGAGCGCGAGCCGACAAAGCGGCCGGTGTTGACGTCGATGACCGTGAAGGCCTCGGCGTAGTCGAAGATCAGGTAGCCGCCGGATGGGAGGTCGACCCGGCGCGACAGCGTCGAGCGGATCTCGGCGTCGACGCCGTACGCCTCGAACAGCGGCGGTTTCTCGCGGTAGCGCGTGACGCGCTCGGCCATGTGCGGCGAGGTCTTCTTCAGGTAGCCGTGGATCCGCTTCAGCGTCCGGTCGTCGTCGACCAGAGCGCGCTCGAAGTCGCCGGTGAAGAGATCACGCGTGACCCGCAGCGGCAGCTCGGCCTCCTGGAAGATGAGTGCGGGCGCCTTCGCCTCCTTCGCGCGCGTCTGGATCTGCTTCCAGAGCTTCATCAGGAACTCGAGGTCGAGCCGCACGTCGTCGGCGGACGCGCCCTCCGCGGCGGTCCGGACGATCACCCCACCCTGCTTCGGCGCGATCTCCTTGACGATGTCGCGCAGCCGCGTCCGCTCGTCCTCCTCGACGCGGCGGGAGACGCCCAGGCCCTCGCCGCTCGGGACGTAGACGACGAAGCGGCCCGGCAGCGAGATCTCGGTCGTCAGCCGCGCGCCCTTCGTCTTCATCGGGTCCTTGACCGCCTGGACGAGCACCTCCTCGCCGCGGCTGATCAGGTCGGTGATGCGCCGCCCGCGTGGACGCCGCCCCTCGAGCTCGGGCCCGACGATCTCGTCGACGAACAGGAAGCCGTTCTTCTCGAGGCCGATCTCGACGAACGCGGCCTCCATCCCGGGCAGGACGTTGTCGACGACGCCCTTGTAGATGTTCCCCGCGATCGACCGCCGCTCTGGCCGCTCGAGGTAGACCTCGGCGACGCGCCCGTCCTCGAGGACGGCGACGCGCTGCTCGGTTACGTCGACCGAGACGAGCAGCTCGCGCTTCGCGGCCGGGAGCGGCGCGCGGCGGGGAGGTTGGCGGCGCCGGGGCGCGGCGCGGCTCCGGTCCTTGGCGGGCGGTTTGGGCTTCGGTTTGGCCGCGGGCCGCTCT
>DATENZ010000042.1:0-29795 GCA_035274625.1 Gaiellaceae bacterium | reverse complement strand
CCTGCGGTAGTGGTCGCGCATCCCCGGAGCCTCGCGCCGCGACAGCTTCGAGCGCCGGAACGTCTCCGGATCCTGCGGGTCCGGAATGTCCTCCCCCGAGAAGGCGGAGTACGCGGCGAACTCGCGCTTTCGCCCCTCCCGGGTCGCCTCCGCGATCGCCGGGTCGATGTGGTCAGTGAAGAACTGGAACGGATTCGGCTCGCCGTACTCCTCCCCCATGAACAGGAGCGGCGTCTGCGCGGAGAACAGCACCACGGAAGACGCGACACGCAGCAGCTCCGGCGGCACGCGGTCGCCGAACGCGCGGTTGCCGACCTGGTCGTGGTTCTGTGCGCAGACGACGTGCGCTGCCGCCGGCCGCCGGCCGAGCTCCGCGACCACGTCCGCCACGGAGCCGTAGTCCCCGTAGTACCCCTCGCGCTCTCCGGTCAGGAGTGCGTGCAGCGCGTGGTGCAGACCATCCGCCCAGCGCGCGTCGTGCCCCCACTCCACGATCGGCGCGTCGTCGTCGACCGCCGTCTCGGAGATGACGAGCGCGCGCGGGGCGGTCGCGTGCACGCGCTCGGCGAGCTCCGCGAGCACGTGGCGGGGCGAGTCGTCGCGGATCGCGTGGACGGCGTCGAGCCGCAACCCGTCGATCCCGTACTCGTCGACCCACTGGAGCGCGTTCTGGATCGCCCACTCCCGGACACCGCGCTGCTCGAAGTCGAGGCCGTCGCCCCAGAAGGTCGAGTGCCGGTCGGTCAGGTACGGCCCGAACGCGGTCACCTTCTCGTTGCCGGGCCCGAGGTGGTTGTAGACGACGTCGAGGATCACGCCCAGCCCCTCGCGGTGCGCGGCCTCGACGAGCCGTGCGAGCCCGGCCGGCCCGCCGTAGGCGGGATGGGGCGCGTACGCGTACACCCCGTCGTACCCCCACCCGCGCTCTCCGGGGAACGTCGCGACCGGCATCACCTCGATCGCCGTCACGCCGAGCTCCCGCAGCTCGGGCAGGTGCGGCACGACGCCGTCGAACGTCCCCTCGCTCGAGAACGCGCCGACGTGGAGCTCGTAGACGACGAGCTCGTCGAGGGACAGTCCCCGCCGGGTCGCCGGCGCTAGCTCGACGATCCGCGACGGGCCCTCGACGCCCTCCGGCTGGAAGCGCGAGCACGGGTCGGGGAGCGCGCGGTCGCCGTCGAGGACGACGAGGTAATCGTCGCCCGGCGCGGCTCGCAGGCTCCCGGCGAACGTGCCGTCGGCCTCGAGCTCCAGGCGGTGCGTCTCACCGCCGATCCGGATTCCGACCCATGACGCGTGCGGCGCCCAGACGCGCGCCTCGACCACCCCGGGCGCGCGGGGCACGACCCCGAGCCGGCCCATCATGCGACCGAGATCGCCTCGCGCCGGCGGGTCGAGGCGCCGCGTACCGCGGCCGCCCCACACGCAGCCGCGGCCACCGAGACCGCGGCGAAGAAGTACCAGGCGGCGTCGTCGCCGTAAGCCCCGCGCAGCTGGAGCCCCGTGAACGGACCGAGCGCGAACCCGAACGCGCCCGTGCTCCCGAAGGCGCCCATGTAGGCCCCGCGGATGTCCTCGGGCGCGAGCCGGGCGACGATTGCCTGCGACGTCGGCACCCACAGCATCTCTCCGATTACGAACACGAACAAAACAACGAGGAACATCGCGACCGACCCGCCGAGCAGCAGCAGAAGGAACGAGCCGCCCATCAGCAGCATGGCCGTGACCAGCTTCGGCCCGGCGGGGTAGCCGGCCGTCCACCGTGTGACGCGCAGCTGGAACAGCGTCACCAGCGCCGGGTTGACGATCACCATGAACCCCCACGCGGCCGGCGAGATGCCGTGCGTGTCGACCGCCGAGATCGGGAGCACGGTCTCGTAGGCGATGTAGGTCAGGTAGGCGAGCCCGCCGGAGAGCAGGAACAGCAGGAAGGCGTGGTCGCGGCGGATCGCGTCGAAGGAGCCGCGCGTCGGCGGCTCCGTCGGCGCGTAGGCGCCCTGGCGCGGCAGGTACCGGTAGCCGATCACGATCGCGATCACCGACATCACCGTGACGCCGGCGAAGAGCACGGGCCAGTGGCGGCCGATCAGCAGCAATCCGCCGATCGCGGGACCGAACACGACGCCGAGGTTGTTCGTCACGCGCACCGAGGCGTAGGCCGCCTCGTGCCGCTCGGGCGGGACGAGGTCGGCCACCATCGCCTGGTCGGCACCGCTGCCGATCGAACCGCCGATCCCGGCGAACGTCGCCAGCCCGAGCCCGAGCCAGACGTGGTGCCCGACGAGGGTGTACGAGAGGAAGGCCAGCGCCAGCAGCGCCCAGCCGGCGAGGATCATCGGCCGGCGCCCGACGTAGTCCGACGCGTGCCCGCCGAGGTAGCCGGCGACGAAGCCGCCGACCGCGGCGATCAGGTAGGCGACGCCGATCTGACGCGACGTCGCGCCGAGGTGATCGATCGCCCAGATCCCGACGAACGACCAGCCGGCCGAGAACGCCGTCGAGCCGACGAACGTGACCGCGAGCAGCGGCCGTAGGGCGCGGTCGACGTCGGCGCCCCAGATGAGGCGGAAGAGCCTTGCGAAGACCCGCACGCCCCGAGGCTACCGGCGGCTCTGCACCTCGCTCTCGGCCAGCTCGAGGTCGAATGCCCGCTGCAACTCGAGCAGCGCTTCCTGGATCTCCGCGGCGGGGCGGTCGAGCCGGGCCTCGAGCCTGGTGACCGCCCGGCGCAGGTTCGCCCCCGCCCGCTCGCGCGCCCGCCGCCCGCGCGGCGTCAGCCGGAGGAGGAACGATCTGCCGTCGTGCGGGTTCGTCACGCGCTCGACGAAGCCGAGCTCGACGTTCCGCGTCGCCCGGAAGAGAACCGTGCTCAGCGAGAGGCCGAACTCCCGCGCCAGCTCCGTCGGCGTCACGACCCGATCGCCGATGATCGAGACGAAGGCGTAGTCCTCGGGCGAGATTCCGGTTCCGTCGACCGCCCGGTCGACGATCTGACCGGACTTGTGGAACGCCGCGTAGAGGTCGAGGAGGAGGGAGCGCGAGAACAAGAGACTCAGTGGCGCACGTTTTACGGCTACGACAATATTGCGGTATAAACCGCAATCTTGTTGCACTTTGTCGTGGCTCTCGCGCTCGCCGCCGCAGCCCCGCAGTACCGGCTCGCCAACCCTGCGCAGGTGCTGGTGATGAAGGACGGCGCGCTGCTCGTCGTCGAACGCGGCACGCGCAACCACGTGCTCCGCGTGAACCCCGAGACCGGTTCGACGAGCGTCTACGCGACCGGGATCCCGGCCCCGTGGGGACTGGCGTACGCCCGCAACGGCTCCGTCCTCGTGTCCGGCACCAGCGGTCTCTACCGCCTCCGGCCGCGGACGAAGCTCGCGTCGCTGAGCGTCAGCCCGTTCGTACCGCTCCCCGACGGGCGGATCGCATACGCGAACGAGACCTCGGTCGGCGTGCTCGCGGGAGGGAAGGCACGGCCGTGGCGCGTGAGCGTGAGCGCGCCGCACGGGTTCGGCCTCCTCCCCGACGGTGCGCTCGCGCTCAGCGACACCGGCAACAACCGCATCCTGCGCATCGACCCGGCGACGG
The DNA here is from genome assembly GCA_035274625.1 of Gaiellaceae bacterium. Classification (GTDB taxonomy): domain Bacteria; phylum Actinomycetota; class Thermoleophilia; order Gaiellales; family Gaiellaceae; genus DATBLE01. The sequence goes on along the minus strand of DATENZ010000042.1, from coordinate 26,204 downwards.
GCACGACCATGCTCCTCACCGACCGCGTCTCCACCGCGCTCGGCATCGCGGCAGAGCCGTCGGGCTCGCTGCTGACGGTCGAGTACGGCAGCGGCCGGCTGCTGCGCGTCGACCCGGCAGGCGCGATCTCCGTCGTCGCCACCGGCCTGCACAAGCCGTACAGCCTCGCACGCGCGCGCAGCGGCATCGTCTACGTGACGGAATCGGGCGAGGACTCCCGCCCGACGGGAACGCTCCGGCGCGTGCTTCCCGACGGCCGGACGTCGGTCGTCCCGCTCCGGCCGCCGCCGGCGCGAACGACGGCGGCGACGCGGCCGAGGCTCTCACAGCCGTTCGACGTCTTGCCCGTCGCCGGCGGCCGGCTGCTCGTCACCGACCTGCCGGCGGGCCTCGTCTACTCGATCGACCCGGCACGGCGGGCCGCCCGCGTGGTCGCGCACGTGTTCCAGGCACGCGAGCTTGCGCGCCTCCGCGACGGGCGCATCCTCGTCACCTCGCCCGAGAAGGTGCTCACGCTCGACCCGCGCACCGGGAAGACGAGCATCTACGCAACCGCCAAGAACTACCTCCTCGGGATCGCCGTCGGACCGGACGGCAGCCTCTACGCGAGCGAGAACGTTCCCGGCACAGAGGAGACGACGCTCGTGCGCCTACGGGACGGGACCAGGCAGGTCCTGCTCACTGCGACGCGCGGGATCCACGAGTTCCTGGTCGCCCCGGACGGGTTCCTTCTGCCCGAGTCGTACGCCGGCCGCGTGCTCCACCTCGACGCGACCAGCGGGAAGGTCGAGGTTCTCGCGACCGGCCTCGGCAACCCGAGCTCGGCGCTGCCCGCATCGGCCGGCGGCTGGTTCATCAGCGAGTTCACCGGCAACCGGGTCTCGCATCTCTGGCCGGACGGCCACCTGACGACGCTCGCGAGCGTCGTCCAGCCGGGCCGGCTCGCGTTCGACGCGCACCACCGCATCGTCGGTGTCACCCTCACCGGGACGGTCTTCCGAATCGAGCGCGGCCGCGCCCGGACGATCTATCCCTGACGTCCGTGCGGAGGGCAAGACTGGCGGGGTGATCGGCGAGGAGCTTCGCCGCCTCGTGAGCTGGAGCGAACGACACCGGCGCCTCGTCGCCCGGCTGACCATGGTGCTCGTGCTCACGCTTGCGATCGACGCGATCGGCGCCGTGCTCATGTGGCGCCTCGAGCGCACCGCGGACGGCTCGGAGATCCACGGCTTCGGCGACGCGCTGTTCTTCTCGACGGTTCAGCTGCTGACGGTGTCGTCGCAGCTGAGGAACCCGGTGACGGCGGCGGGCCGCGTCGTCGACGTCATCCTCGAGTTCTGGGCCGTGCTGGTCGTCGCCTCGGTCGCCGGGTCGTTCGGTTCCTTCTTCCTCGGCGACGATTCGCGCTAGCTCAGTCGATCGTCGCCATCGGCGAGCCCGCCGCGCAGCGTTTACCGTGGCGTCGGATCCTGGCGCTCATGGAAGACGCCAGTGATCCCGCTGGGCTACCCCTCGGGCACGAGCCAGACGACGCCGAGCGGCGGCAGCGTCAGCTCGGCCGAGAACGGCTGGTCGTGCCACGGCTTCGCCTCGGCCGTGACCCCGCCGAGGTTGCCGACGCCGGAGCCGCCGTAGAGCTCCGAGTCGGTGTTGACCAGCTCGCGCCACCGCCCCTCGCGAGGTAGCCCGAGCCGGTAGCCGTACCGCGGCACCGGCGAGAGGTTGCACACGCAGGCGAGCGCGCGCTCGCCGCTCGCCGACAGGCGCATGAACGCGAGGACGTTGTTCGCAGCGTCGTTCGGCTCCAGCCAGCGGAAGCCGGCCGCCTCGAAGTCGACCTCCCACAGCGCCGGCTCGTCGCGGTAGTGGAGGTTCAGGTCGCGGACGAGCGACTGCATGCCCGAGTGCTCCGGGCGCTCGAGCAGGTGCCAGTCGAGCGAGCCCTCCGAGCGCCACTCGCGCTCCTGCGCGAACTCGCCGCCCATGAACAGGAGCTTCTTGCCGGGGTGCGCCCACATGTACGCGTACAGCGCACGCAGGTTCGCGTGCTTCTGCCACGGGTCGCCGGGCATCTTCCCGAGCAGCGAGCCCTTGCCGTGGACGACCTCGTCGTGCGAGAGCGGCAGGACGAAGTTCTCCGTCCAGGCGTAGACGAGGCTGAACGTCAGCTCGTGGTGATGGTGAGCACGGTGCACCGGGTCGCGCTCGAAGTACGCGAGCGTGTCGTGCATCCAGCCCATGTTCCACTTGAACCCGAAGCCGAGCCCGCCCGTGTAGACCGGCCGCGAGACTCCCGGCCAGGCGGTCGACTCCTCCGCGACCATCGCCACTCCCGGCTCGCGGCCGTGCGCCACGTTGTTCAGCTCGCGCAGGAAGTCGATCGCGTCGAGATCCTCGTTGCCGCCGTGCACGTTCGGGACCCACTCGCCCGCCTTCCGCGAGTAGTCGAGGTAGAGCATCGACGCGACCGCGTCCACCCGCAGTCCGTCGGCGTGGTGCTCGCGCAGCCAGTAGAGCGCGCTGGCAAGCAGGAAGTTGCGCACCTCGTTGCGCGCGAAGTTGAAGACGAGCGTGCCCCAGTCCGGATGCTCGCCGCGGCGCGGATCCTCGTGCTCGTACAGCGCGGTGCCGTCGAAGCGCGCGAGCGCCCAGTCGTCGCGCGGGAAGTGCGCCGGCACCCAGTCCAGGATCACGCCGACTCCCGCCGCGTGCATCCGGTCGACGAAGGCGCGGAAGTCGTCCGGCGAGCCGAAGCGCGACGTCGGCGCGAAGTGGCCCGTGACCTGGTACCCCCACGAGGGCGCGTACGGGTGCTCCATCACCGGCAGCAGCTCCACGTGCGTGAACCCCATGCCGGTCGCGTACTCCGCCAGCTCGTCCGCGAGCTCGAGGTAGCTCAGCGGGCGGCTGCCCTCGACCGGGTTGAGCCGCCACGACCCGAGGTGCACCTCGTAGATCGACATCGGCTGCCGGAGCAGATCCTGCGAGCGCCGGCGCTCCAGCCAGTCCGCATCGCGCCACTCGTACCGCGACTCGAACGCGACCGAGGCGTTCTTGGGCGGCACCTCGGTTCGGAACGCAAACGGATCCGCTTTGAGGCGGAGCCGGCCCTCTCTCGTCCGGATCTCGAACTTGTACCTCGCGCCCTCCGGGACTCCGGGTACGAAGAGCTCCCAGATTCCGGCCGGGCCCAGCGAGCGCATCGGGTGCAGGCGGCCGTCCCAGCCGTTGAAGTCCCCGACCACGCTGACCGACCGCGCGTTCGGCGCCCACACCGCGAACGCGCACCCGTCCACGCCCTCGAGCTCGCGCGGGTGCGCCCCGAGCCGCGCGTACAGCTCCTCGTGCCGCCCCTCCGCGGCGAGGTGCAGGTCGAGGTCGCCGACCGTCGGCATGAACGCGTACGGGTCGCGCAGGACGTACGTGTCGCCGGCGGGGTACCGCACCTCGAGCTCGTAGTCGAGCGGGAGCGAGACGCCTTCGATCACGCCTTCGAAGAGGCCGTCTCCGTGCTGCCGCTCGAGGTCGACCGCCGAGCCGTTCGCCGCGCGCACGCGCACCGATTCCGCGTCCGGCCGGTACGCGCGGATGACGACGCCGTTCTTGGCCGGGTGCGCGCCGAGGTAGGCGTGCGGGTCCGCGAGCTCCCAGACCTTGGTCATGCCTGTGCCGTTTCCCGATAGCGCCGGATCCAGTCCTCGGCATGCCCGTTCGCGGACGCGCGCGTCTGGACGGCGATCGGCCCCTGCGTCTCCACCCCCAGGAACGCGAGGACGCGCTCCGTCTCGTCGGTCGGGCGCGCGAGCAGATCCTCGTAGCGCAGGAGCAGCGGCTCGATCCCGCGGTTGCGGAACCACTCGGCCCACCCCGCGGTGTGTGCCTTGACGAGCTGGACGAAGCCGTCGACCTCCTTGCGATCGAAGGGCGGCTCCCGCTGCGGGCCTGCTCCGTCCCATTCGTGGTAGAGCCCGCTCTGCCCCGCCAGCGCCCAGGAGACGGCCTGGGCGACGACGTCGTCCCGGCGGAGCCAGACGTAGTGCGGATCGGGAAGGCGCGGCAGCGCCTGCTCGAGCCGGCCGACGTCGTTCCACATCACCTTGACGCCGAATATCCCGTTGTCGGTCGTCCCGGCACGGAGCACGGCCTCGAGGTAGTCGTCCTCCGTGTCCACCTGCCACTGGTCTCGCGCCGGCCTCGCGGTCACGGGCGAGAACCACTCGTGCGGGCGCCCCGCTGCGCCCGTGCTCGCGAGCAGCCCGCAGAGCAGCCACGTCCCGCTGCGCTGCGTGCCGCAGACCACGCAGGACGCGGTCGCGGGTGCGCTCCGGTCGGGCAACGTCGGTTGGAGTACCCAGTCGGCGTACGACGTCACGTCGTTACCGGCTCCTCCTCGAGCATGCGCAGGATGCCGGCGACCGGGATCGGCAGCCAGTCGGGCCGCATGTTCAGCTCGTAGCGCAGCTCGTACACCGCTTTCTCGAGCTCGAACACCGAGAGCAGCTTGTCCATGGCCTCGCGACCCGGCGGGATGATCGCCGCGTCGACGGTCTCGAGGTAGCCGTCGAGGAACTCCGCCCGCGCGCGCTCCTCCCAGCCCGGCGGGGCCGGCTCGCCGCGGATGATCTCGACCGCCGACGCCGCGTAGGCGAAGGAGCGCAGCATGCCGGCGACGTCGCGTAGCGGCGAGCGCTTCCGGCGCCGCTCCGGGAGCGACCGTGCCGGCTCACCTTCGAAGTCGAGGATCACCCAGTCGCCCGACGCCGGCAGCGCGGTCGGCAGCGCCCCCCGCCGCCCTTCGAGCCCGGGCGGCTCGGGCGCCCAGAGGGTCTGGCCGAGGTGGAAGTCCCCGTGGTGCCTGATGACGCGGCCCGCGGCGCCGGCGTGCGTGCGCTGGCGGAGCCGTTCGCGCACGTCCTGCCCGCGCCCGCGGATCGGCTCGAGCGACTCCACGTCCTCGGGCAGCTCCATGAAGACGCGCTCGATTTCCTCGTCGATCGTCGCCGTCAGCAGGCCGAGCGACTCCGGGCTCGGCTCCTCGGGGCAGAAGCTGGGGTCGCTCGAATCCGAGGCCAGCAGCGTGTGCATCTCCCCGGTCACCTCGCCCAGCCGGCGGAGGCGCCCGAGGAAGCGCTCCGGCACCTCGGCGAGCTCGTCGAGGGCCAGCTCCCACCCGTCCTGCGCATCGCGCACGAACTCCTGGAGCAGCCCGAGCGTCGCCTCGACCGGACGGCCGATGTACGCGTACCAGCCGCCGAGCGGCGCGATGTTCCGGAAGCCGCGCTCGGTCAGGAAGCGGAGCATCTCCAGCTCCGGGTTGATCCCGGCCTCGAGCCGCCGAAAGACCTTGAGGATCACGTCCTCGTCGAAGACGACGGAGCTGTTCGACTGCTCGCTCTGGATCAGCCGCGCCGACGTGAGCTCGGTGCCGAGGCCGGCGAACCCTTCGAGCGCGTGGAACTCGATCGTCCCCTCGCCGGTCGTCGGCTGCGGCTTCCCGGTGCGCAGGAGGTGGATCACCTCGCGCGCGACCGCCGGCTCGGCGAGGCCGTCGAGCTCGTCGCCGGCGACGAGCTGGTAGAGCTCGTGCGTCCCCTCGGGGAACTGCACCTCGATCAACGCGATCAGCACGCCGGGCAGCTCGCCGCAGTCGACGACGGCGGCGCGGGCGACCTCGCGCCCCTTCGAGCCGTACCACCGCTGGCCGGCGATGTACTCGATCAGCTCCTGCTCGCCGAGCTCGGACGGCGACTTCATCGCTCCTCCCTCCTCAGCTGGAACCAGAACCAGCCTCGCGGAGCGAGTGTAAGCAGGTACGGCAGGGTGCCGATGCGCGGAAACCGCGAGCGGCCGAGCATCTCCTCGGGCACGAGGCCCTCGAAGTCGGCCAGGTCGAGCTCGACCGCCTGGGCCGAGCGGGCGAGGTTGTGGACGCAGAGCACGATGTCCTCTTCGTACCGCCTGACGTGGGCAAAAATCCTCGGGTTCTCGGGCCGGAGCGGCTCGTAGGTGCCGAGGCCGAAGACCGGGTGCTCCTTGCGGAGGCCGATGAACCGGTGCAGCCAGCGCAGCAGCGAGGTCGGCGTGCGGAGCTGCGCCTCGATGTTGACCGCCTGGAAGCCGTAGACGGGATCCATCAGCGGCGGGAGATAGAGCTGCGCGAAGTCCGCGCGCGAGAAGCCGCCGTTCCGGTCGCTCGTCCACTGCATCGGCGTCCGGACGCCGTCGCGGTCCCCGAGGTAGACGTTGTCGCCCATCCCGATCTCGTCGCCGTAGTACAGGACCGGCGCCCCCGGGAGCGAGAACAGGATCGCGTGCATCAGCTCGATCTCGTCGCGGCCGTTGTCGAGCAACGGCGCCAGGCGCCGGCGGATGCCGAGGTTCAGCTTCATCCGCGGGTCCTTCGCGTACTCGGAGTACATGTAGTCCCGCTCCTCGTCGGTGACCATCTCCAGGGTCAGCTCGTCGTGGTTCCGGAGGAAGAGGCCCCACTGTGCGCTCTCCGGAATGGCCGGCGTCCGGTCGAGGATCTCGAGGATCGGCCTCGCCTCCTCCCGGCGCAGCGACATGAACATCCGCGGCATGACCGGGAAGTGGAACGCCATGTGGCACTCGTCTCCGTTACCGAAATAGGCAACGACGTCCTCCGGCCACTGGTTCGCCTCGGCGAGGAGCACTCGGTCCGGATAGCGCGCGTCCACCTCGGTCCGCACGCGCTTCAGGTAGTCGTGGGTCTCCTTCAGGTTCTCGCAGATGGTCCCTTCGCGCTCGTACAGGTACGGGACGGCGTCGAGCCTGAAGCCGTCGATGCCGAGGTCGAGCCAGAAGCGCAGGACGTTCAGCATCGCCTCCTGGACCTCGGGGTTGTCGTAGTTCAGGTCCGGCTGATGTGAGAAGAAGCGGTGCCAGTAGTAGGCGCCGCCGATCGGGTCCCACGTCCAGTTCGACGGCTCCGTGTCGATGAAGATGATCCGCGCGTCCTGGTAGATCTGGTCGGTGTCCGACCAGACGTACCAGTCCCGCTTTGGGGAGTCGGGGCTCGAGCGTGACTCCTGGAACCACGGGTGGTCGCTCGAGGTGTGGTTCATCACCAGGTCGGCGATCACGCGGATCCCGCGCTGGTGCGCCGCCTCGACGAGGGACTTGAAGTCGTCGACCGTCCCGTAGTCCGGATGGATGGTGAAGAAGTCGGCGATGTCGTAGCCGCCGTCGCGGAGCGGGGACTGGTACATGGGCAGGAGCCAGATGCAGTCGATCCCGAGCCACTGCATGTAGTCGAGCTTGTCGATCAGCCCGCGGAAGTCGCCGAAGCCGTCGTCGTTGCCGTCGAAGAACCCGCGGATGTGGATCTCGTAGAAGACGGCCCGCTTGAACCACAGCGGATCCCGCTCGAACCAATGCCCCGGCTCTGACATCTCAGAAGATCCGGCGCTTCGCGGCGACGATCTTCTGAGATCCGTCCGGCGCGAGGCTGGTCGTCGGAAGCGGGCGGAAGCGGGCGGCACCGGGCAAAGCCCGGCGCCGCCTCGAGCTGACTACAAACCTGGTCATCGAGATCCCGCCGTCACTTCGTCTCCACCCTAAGCACGTGCGACTGGCCGGGGCCGAGGCGAACGTAGTTCCGGCCGATGCGCCAGTGGAACTCCTCGTCCGTCAGCAGCTCGGTGGCGGCGAAGGCCGGCGGGAGGCCGAGCATCACCGGAATCACGACCACGCCCTCGTGCTCCGCCCGCGGGTCGAGGTTGACGCAGACGAGCAGGACGTTGCCGGCGACGCGCCGGGCATACGCGATCAGGTGCTCGCTCTCGGTCTCGAGGAAGTCGATCCCCTCGACGCGTTGCAGCGCCGGGTTCTCGCGCCGGACGCGGTTCAGGCGCTCGACGAGCGGGAGCAGCGGGCCGTCCAGGTCGCGCGGCTTCGCCTCGTACTTCTCCGAGTTCAGGTACTCCTCGCTGCCCTCGCGCACCGGCACGTTCTCGAAGTGCTCGTAGCCCGAGTAGATCCCGTAGCTCGGCGAGAGCGTCGCCGCGAGGACGAGCCTCGCCTCGAACGCCGGCCGGCCGCCGCGCTGCAGGTACTCGTGGAGGATGTCGGGCGTGTTCGCGAAGAAGTTCGGCCGGAAGAACTCCGGCAGCGTCGAGCGCGTGATCTGCGTCATGTACTCGATCAACTCGCCCTTCGTGTTCTTCCAGGTGAAGTAGGTGTACGACTGGCTGAACCCGGCCTTGGCCAGCGCCGCCATCATCGGCGGGCGCGTGAACGCCTCGGAGAGGAAGACGACCTCGGCATCGGCCGTGCGCACCTCCGAGATCAGCCACTCCCAGAACGGCAGCGGCTTCGTGTGCGGGTTGTCGACCCGGAAGACCTTGACGCCGTGGCCGACCCAGAACAGGACGACGTCGCGGAGCGCGGCCCAGAGCCCCTCCCAGTCCTCGCTCTCGAAGTTGACGTTGTAGATGTCCTGGTAGCGCTTGGGCGGGTTCTCGGCGTACTTGAGCGTCCCGTCCGGCCGGCGGTGGAACCAGTCCGGATGCTCCTTCAGCCACGGGTGGTCCGGCGAGCACTGGATCGCGAAGTCGAGGGCGATCTCGATGCCGGCCTCGCGCGCGCGGGCGACCAGCCGGTCGAAGTCGTCGAGGGTGCCGAGCTCGGGGTGCACGGCCGTGTGGCCGCCCTCCTCCGAGCCGATCGCCCAGGGGCTGCCGGGGTCGCCGGCCTCGGCGTCGAGCGCGTTGTTGGGACCCTTGCGGTTCGTGTGCCCGATCGGGTGGATCGGCGGGAAGTAGACGACGTCGAAGCCGAGCTCGGCGATGCGCGGCAGCACCTTGGCGACGCCGGCGAAGCCTCCGAAGGAGCGCGGGAAGAGCTCGTACCACGAGCCGAAGCGCGCCCGCACGCGATCGGCGTCGACGACGAGCGGCTGCACGAGCTGCGTCACCTCCGAGCGGTCGCTTTCGGTGCCGGCGAGCCCGGTCTGGACGTCGAGCTCCGGACGGGCCAGCAGCGCCGCGCCCTCCTGGAGCTCGCTCGCCAGGTCGGCCTGGCCGGCCTCGACCTTGCGCCGCAGCTCGTCGCGCCAGGACTCGAAGCGGTCGACCCACGCCTGAACGGTGAACTCCCAGCGGCCACACGTGCCGACGGTGAAGGTGCCCGTCCACCGGTCCGGCTCGACGTCGCGCTGCATCGGCGCCTCGCGCCACTCCTCCTCGCCGGGACCGCGGTAGAGCACGGCGGCGCCGAGCACGTCGTGGCCGTCGCGGAAGATCGTCGCCCAGACCTCGACGTCCTCGCCGACCGACCGCTTGACGGGATAGCGTCCGCAGTCGATCTGCGGCCAGACGTCCTCGATCTGGATTCGTGGAGGCTTGGTCTTGGGAAGAGGCATGGCCTAGCGTGAGCTTTCAGCAGCGAAGGATCTAAAACCGTATGCGGATTCGGCGATCGAGCGGCATGTTGCTGCACGTCTCCTCGCTGCCGGGCGGGCGGCTCGGGCGCGACGCCTACCGCTTCGTCGACTGGCTCGAGGCCGCGGGCCAGTCGTGGTGGGCGCTGCTGCCGCTCGGGCCCCCGGACCGGTGGGGCTCGCCCTACTCGTCGGCCTCCGCCTTCGCCGCGCACGCCGGCTTCCTGGAGCAGCCGGCCGCGCGCGTCGCGGCGGACGAGCTCGAGGAGCTCGTCACGCGCGAGCGCTACTGGATCGGCGACTGGGCGGCCTTCGCCGGCAACGGTGCGATCGGCGACCAGCTCCGCTTCGACCGCGAGTGGGGCGCGCTGCGGCGGTACGCGGCGGATCGCGGAGTCCGGTTGCTCGGCGACGTCCCGATCTATGTCGCACGCGGCGGCGCCGACACGGCGGCGCATCCGGAGCTCTTCCAGGAGGGCGTCGTCGCGGGCGCGCCTCCCGATGCTCTCAGCGCGACGGGTCAGCTCTGGGGGAACCCGCTCTACGACTGGCAGGCGATGCGGGCGCAGGGCTACCGCTGGTGGATCGAGCGTCTGCGCCGGACGTTCGAGCTGTACGACGTCGCCCGGATCGACCACTTCCGCGGGTTCGTGTCCTACTGGGCGGTCCCGGAAGGGCACAGGACGGCGAAGAACGGCCGCTGGCGGCGAGGGCCCGGGGCCGAGCTCTTCCGGGCCGCGACGTCTGAGCTCGGGGAGCTGCCGCTCGTCGCGGAGGACCTCGGCCTGATCACGGCGAGCGTCTACCGGCTGCGCGACGAGCTCGCGATCCCCGGCATGGTCGTGATGCAGTTCGCCTACGACGGGCCGCCGTCGAACCCGCACCGGCTGGAGAACCACCGGGAGCGCAGCGTCGTCTACACCGGGACGCACGACGTCGACACCGCGGTGGGCTGGTGGCAGTCACTGCCGCGGAGGATCCGGCGCGCGACCGGCCTGCCTGGAGTGGAGCCCGGTTGGGAGCTGATCGAGGCGGCGTTCTCGTCACGCGCGGAGCTCGCGATCGTCCAGGCCCAGGACGTCGTCGGCCTCGGCAGCGAAGCCCGAATGAACATGCCCGGGAAGGCCGACGGCAACTGGCGCTGGCAGCTCCGGCCGGGCGAGCTGACGCGCGCGCACGCGGAACGTCTCCGGGCGGTGACGGAGGCGGCCGGCCGGATGTCCCCGATTTAGGATGGAGGTCGAGATGAGCAGCACTTCGGTCGCCGCGACGGCGCGCAGCTGGCTATGAGCGACTACGACGTGATCGTCCTCGGCGGAGGAGCGCCGGGCGAGCATTGCGCCGGCGCCCTCGCCGAAGGCGGTCTCCGGGTCGCCGTCGTCGAGCGCGAGCTCGTCGGGGGCGAGTGCTCCTACTGGGCCTGCATCCCGTCGAAGACGCTCCTGCGCCCCGGCGAGGCGGTGCATGGCGCCCGTGAGGCGCTCGCGACCGCCGAGATCGACGTCGAGGCAGCGCTCGGCTGGCGCGATTTCATGGTCTCGGACTACTCCGACGCGGGGCAGGAGCGCTGGCTCGCCGATCGCGGGATCGACCTGCTCCGTGGGAACGGTCGCCTCGCCGGGCCCGGCGTCGTCGACGTCGACGGCGTGCGGCACACGGCCGAGCACGTGGTCCTCGCCAACGGGGCCGACGCATTCGTGCCGCCCGTGCCCGGCCTGCAAGAGCTCGACGGCGTGTGGACGAGTCGCGAAGCGACGGGGCTGAAGGAGGTCCCGCGGCGCCTATTGATCCTGGGCGGCGGACCTGTGGGAGTCGAGCTCGCGCAGGCGATCCGCCGCCTCGGCGGCGAGGTCGCTCTGATCGAAGGGTCCGAGCACGTGCTTGCCCGCGAGCCCGCCGCGCTCGGTGAGGGGCTCGCCGAGGTCCTGCGCCGCGACGGCGTCGAGGTCAGGCTCGGCGTACACGCGTCGGCCGCCCGGCGCGAGGGCGACGAGTACGTCCTCGAGCTCGACGACGGCACCACGCTCCGGGGCGACCGGCTGCTCGTCGCGACCGGCCGCCGGCCAAGGGTCGACAGAATCGGCCTCGAGACCGTCGGCATCGAGGCCGACCCCCGCGGGATCCCGGTGGACGCGCGCCTCCGGGCGGCCGAGCGCATCTGGGCGATCGGCGACGTCACCGGCATCTGGCCGCTGACCCACGTCGGCGAATACCAGGGCGACGTCGTCGCCTCGAACATCCTCGGCGAGGCCAGAGACGCGAACTACGACGCGGTGCCGCGAGTCGTCTACACCGACCCGCAGGCGGCGGCCGTCGGCGCGACCGAGGCGGAGTTCAGCGGCACCTACCGGGTGGCGGACGTTCCGAAGACCGCCACCTACACGCGCGCCTACGCCGACTCGAACGGGTTCCTGACGCTGCTCAGCGACGGCGAGCGGCTGACGGGTGCGTACGCCCTCGGCCCGGAGGCGGGCGAGTGGCTTCAGCAGGTCACGCTCGCGATCCGAGCCCGGGTTCCGCTTGAGGTGCTCGCGGACACGATCCAGCCGTTCCCGACCTTCTCCGAGATCGTCGCCTTCGCTCTGAAGGCACTGCGCACCGAGATCGCAGCGACGTCGTAGCGCCACCGGCAGTACGGCTGGCCACACTTCGGAACGCCTGGCAGCTCGCTGGTGCAGGCCGGCGGCGGCTGCAACCCTGAGTCGCGAAAGGAGGAGGAAGCGACGTGGTTCTGTGGATCGGGATTGCAGTGGCGAACGTGGGGAGCTGGATCCTCTTCGCGTGGTTCGGAGGGGTCGGCTCCGCAGGCGACGCGGTCCGCCGCTGGGGGGCGTCGGTCTCCCGACAGCGGCGCGAGCAGCCCGAGCAACGCGACTGAGGCGACCGAGGCCTCAGCTCGAACCGGCCTGACCGGGGCGGCCGAGTAGCGTTCGCGCAGTGAGCCCGATCCGTCCCGCGGTGCAAGTCGTCGGCCGCCGGCTCGATCCCGAGCACCATCGCCTGCGGGACTTCCTCACGCGGGTCGCCCAGCCGCACGAGTGGTTCGAGGCGGGGTCGCCCGAAGCCGACGGGTTCCTCGCCGAGCTCGGTCTCGTCGACCCGCCGCTGCCGGTCCTCGTCGATGCGGGCGAGGTGCATACCGCAGCGACGGTGGAGTCGATCGCGAAGGCGTGGCACCACCTCGACCCGCCGAGACGCTCGCACTACGACCTCGTCGTCATCGGGGCCGGCCCCGCGGGTCTCGCCGCCGCCGTATACGCAGCCTCCGACGGGCTCTCGACGATCGTGTTCGAGCGTGACGTGCCGGGCGGGCAGGCCTCTCACACCTCGCTGATCGAGAACTTCTTCGGATTCCCGGAAGGCATCGGCGGCGCCGAGCTCGCGCGCCGTGCGGGGCGGCAGGCAGAGCAGTTCGGCGCGGAGGTGATGGTGCTCCAGGGCGTACTCGGGAGCACCGTGAGCGCACCAGACGAGCCGGTCGCGCTGCGCCTCGACCGCGGCGGCGAGGTGACGGCGTCGGTCGTGCTCGCCACGACCGGGATGGAGTGGCGCCGCCTGGACGTCGAGGGCGTCGACGAGCTGCTCGGGCACGGCGTCTACTACGGGGCGGGCCGGAGCGAGGCTGCGCAGTCCGCCGGGCAGCGCGTCGTCGTGATCGGCGCCGGCAACTCCGCCGGTCAGGCGGTGCTGAACTTCGCGAACGCCGGCGCGCACGTGACGATGCTCGTTCGCGGCCCTCGGCTCGGCGCGAAGCTCTCTGCGTACCTCGTCGAGCGCATCGAGCGGCATCCGTCGATCGACGTCCGCCTCGAGACCCAGCTCAGCGCCGTGCACGCGACGGACGGCCGGCTCACCGGCGCCACCGTCACCGATGCGAGCGGGCGATCCCGCGACGCGCCAGCGGACGCCGTGTTCATCTGCATCGGCGGCCGGCCCCACACGGACTGGTGCCCGGCGGAGCACGTGCTCACCGACGCCGGCGGCTACATCCTCACCGGCGACGACCTCCTCACGGACGGTGCGCGGCCAGAAGGGTGGCCGCTCGAGCGGGATCCCCTGCCCCTCGAGACGAGCCGGGTCGGGCTGTTCGCCGCGGGAGACGTCCGCCACGGCTCGACCAAGCGCGTCGCCGCCGCGGTCGGCGAGGGCTCGATGGCGGCCGCGCTCGTCTTCCGGCGGCTCGCCGAGTGCGGCGTCGTCGTCTGAGCAGCGGACGCTAGCGGCCTCCTATCAAGGGGCTCGCCGTACTACTCGCCTAGCGAGCAACGACCTCTAGTGCGAACGTCTGAGCTCTCGCAGTGCGGACGCCAGCGGCTGATGCTGCTCCAGCACGGGCGCGAACAGGTCGCCGTGCCGCTCGACGCGCTCGAGCACGGCGTCCATGGTGAAGGCGCGATCGTCGAGGTCGGGCGTCAGCTCCTCCCACCCGAGCGGCGTCGAGACCGGCGCGCCCGGCTTCGGGCGCACGGAGTAGGCCGACGCGATCGTCTTGCCGGAGCCGTTCTGGTGGTAGTCGACGAAGACGCCCTGCCGCTTCTCCTTCAGCCACTCCGTCGTCACCACGCCCGGATGCCGCTCCTCGAGCCGCTTCGCGAGGAGCCCCGCGAACTCGTGTGTCTCCTCGAACCGCGCGCGCCGCGCGATCGGGACGAGGACGTGCATCCCGCCGGCGCCGCTCGTCTTCGGGTGGCCCTCCAGGCCCAGCTCGGCGAGCCCGTCGCGGACGAGCAGCGCGACGTGGACCGCGTCGGAGAACCCGTCGTCCGGCGGATCGAGATCGAAGAGGACGAAGTCCGGCCGGTCCGGCTTGTCGACGCGCGAGTACCAGGCGTTCATGTCGATGCAGTGGAACTGCACCATCCAGAGGAGCGCCTCGCGGCTGTTGACGAGCGGGAAGTCGACCTCGCGCGACCCGCCCTCGCGCGGGAACGTCCGGAAGCGCCGCGTCGGGATCCAGTCCGGCATCCCCTTCGGCGCCTGCTTCTGGAAGAAGCCCGGCCCGCGGATCCCCTCGCGGAAGCGCTTCATCGTGAACGGACGGTCGCGGAGATGAGGGACGAGCACGCCCGAGACGGCGTCGTAGTAGTCCCAGAGGTCGCCCTTCGTGATGCCGTCGTCCGGCCAAAGCACGCGGTCCTCGCTCGACAGGCGTACCGCTCGGCCTCTCGTTCGCACCTCACGTGTGGTCATGGCCGGAAAGGTAGTAGGGCTAGCCGTACCGCAAGACGCAGGCCACCCCCATTCCGCCGGCGTCCGGCGTCGGCGAACCTCCGCGCCATGGATTACGAGAACACAGCAACGGCAGCGGAGGAGTGGATCGACCTCGCCGACCGCCGCAACGACGGGCTCGAGATCACGCTCCTGTGGAACCGGTTGACCGGCCGCGTGAAGGTCACCGTCGACCAGGTCCACACGGGCAGGCACGGCGAGCTCGAAGTACCGGCCGAGGACGCGATGGTCGCCTTCCACCACCCGTTCGCCTACACGATGTCGTCGCGCAAGCGGACGACTGCTCGTCAGCTCAGCACGCTCGAGCTGGCGCCGCCGAAGCCCTAGCCGCGCGTTTCTCCCGCGCGTCCAGGGAAATCAGGCGGATATGCGGTTCCGCTTCTACCGCGGCCAGCAACCGCCGCAGTTCGCGCACCCGACCGAGGAGGAGCTGGCGGAGCTGCTCGACGACAGCGGCATCCCGTGGGATTACGAGCCGCACACGTTCCCCCTCGAGCACGGCCCCGACGGCTCCGTTCGCGAGGCGATCACGCCGGACTTCTACCTCCCGGACGCCGACGCCTACATCGAGTGCACGGCGATGAAGCAGTCGAACGTGAACAAGAAGAACCAGAAGGTGCGGAAGCTGCGCGAGCGCTACGGCGAGGTCGTCACGATCCTCTATCGCCGCGACTTCCAGCGGCTCCGCGAGAAGTACTGCGACGAGGAGCCGACCGAGCGAACCTAACGCCGCCGTTCTGCGAAAGAATCGGCGGATGCAAGCTCAGTACCGGTTCCTCGACCGCTGGCTCGTCCGCGCTCCGATCGAGCGCGTGTACGAGACGGTCGGCGACCCGCTCGGGTACCAGCGCTGGTGGACCGACTTCGTGCTCCGCTCCGAGGGCGACGCGGGCGAGCCGCGGCCGGGGAAGCGCAACCGGCTCCTCGTCAAGGCGTTCCTGCCGTACAAGGTGCGCTTCGGGCTGGAGGTGATGGAGGCCGAGCGGCCGACCCGGATCCTCTCGCGCCTCTCCGGCGACTTCGACGGTACCGGCGAGTGGCAGCTGACGGAGACGGCCGAGGGCGTGGAGGCGGTGCTCGACTGGCGCCCCGAGGTGAACAAGCGGCTGATCACCTACCTGACCCCCGTGCTGCGCCCGCTCTTTCGCGCCAACCACACGTGGGCGATGACGCGCGGCGAGCGCCAGATCAACACCTATCTGAGCAGCAACTGACCGCCTACACTCCGAGAAGTGCTCGAACAAGCGAAGACCCGCGCCCTGCCGGTGCTCAACCGCGTGCCCGATCTCACTCCGGCAGCGCAGGCCTGCTGCGGCGTCTGCCGAGGCTGCATGACCACGAACATCGTCACGGTCGCAGCGGGCGCGGTCGCTGCGGCAAGCTACCGGATCGCGCGCCGGTTCCGCCGCATCGCCAAGCCCTAGCCTGAGTCGAGCCGGATCGCCGGCAGGCCCGGGTCCTCGACGGCGTCCGGGTGGAACAGGTGCGCCAGCTGCGCCACGCCCTGGGCGAGACGAGGCGCGGGACGGGAGTAGTAGCCGTCTCCGTCCACCGCCACGGCCGGACACGGGAGCTGCAGCCCGGCCGCACGCTCGGCGGCCTGCTCCGCGCCGAATCCGCACGGGCCGAGGACGACGAGCTCCGGGTCGAGCTCGACCACCTCGGGCCACGACGTCGACCGCGACGGCGCGCCGGCCGTGCCGAGCACGTCCGTACCGCCGGCGCGCGCGACCATCTCCGGCAGCCAGTGGCCCGCGGAGAAGGGCGGATCGATCCACTCCGCAAAGAACACGCGCCGCCGCGGCAATCCGTGCACGCGGCGCGAGGCGTCGTCGATCACGCTCCACATCCGCGCGACGATGCCCTCCCCGACGCTCGTCGCCCCGAGGCGGCGACCCAGCTTCAGAACCGACTCCGCAACCTCCTCGAGCGTCCGGGGGTCGAGGGACAGCACCTCCGCCCCGACAGGGCACGCGGCGGCGAGATCGTCGCCCGAGACTGCGCAGACCGCACACAGATCCTGGGTCACGATCAGGTCGGGCTCGAGCTCGTCGAGCAGATCCGCGTCCAGCGCGTACAGCGAGGCGCCGTCGCCGACCGACTGCCGAACCGCGCGATCGATCTCGATGCTCGAGAGCGTCGAGGCGTCGATCTTGGCCGCGGAGACGACGGGCTTGCCGACGACCTCCGGCGGCCAGCGGCATTCGTCCGAGACCCCGACCAGCGAGTCGGCGAGCCCGAGGTCGGCGATGATCTCCGTCGCGCTCGGTAACAGCGAGCAGATCCGCATCAGCCGCTACTTCGGAACCGGCTCGAACTTGTAGCCGACGCCGTAGCGGGTCTGGATGAAGCTGTGGTCCGCCGCCGGGCGGTCGAGCTTCTCGCGCAGCTTCTTCACGAACACGTCCACGGTGCGGTCGCGGTGCGTCTCGCGGCGGCCCCAGAGCCGCTGGAGCAGCTCGTCGCGCGTCACGACCCTCCCCTGCTCGAGCGCCAGGGCATACAGGAGCCGGAACTCGGTCGGGGTCAGCTCGGCGCTCTCGCCGCCGACGTACGCCTGCACGTCGCGCGGGTCGATCAGCAGCTCCTCGACCTGGATCGGCTCGCCGCGCGGCGCCTCCTGGGGACGGACGCCCCTCCGGGCGGCTGCGCGCACGCGCGCCACGAGCTCCTTCATCGAGAACGGCTTGACGAGGTAGTCGTCGGCCCCGATCTCGAGGGCGTGCACGCGGTCGTGCTCTGTGCCGCGCGCGCTCACCACGACGATCGGAGTGCCGATCCCCTCCGAGCGCGCGTTCTCGATCACGCTCCAGCCGTCCTGGCCGGGCAGCATCAGGTCGAGGACGCAGACATCGGGCTTCTCGTACCGCAGCCGCGCGAGCCCTTGCTCCCCCTTGGCGACGGTGACCGCGTCGAAGCCTCCGGCCTCGAGGTGCCGCGCCATCCCGTCCGCGATCACCTCGTCGTCCTCGACGATCAGCACCCGAGGCATCGTCCCTACGATAGACCGGGGCCCGACGACGGGCCGGTGAACAACTGGTGAAACTCTGGTGAAGCGACTCCGCCGGCAGCCGTCTCTGCCTGCCGACCGCGCCGACGCCAAGCGCGCACACGTGCTGGTCGAGGAGAGCCGGGAGATCGTCGTCGTGCTCGACGAGGCGCGGCGCGTCGTGGCCACGAGCCGGCGCGCACGGGAGTCACTGGAGGGGCTGGTCGAGGGAGCACCGTTCCCGGACGAGCTGCTGCAGCTCGCAGGGCGACGGCCCTTCGAGATCCCGTACGACGTGGACGGCCGACGCGAGACGCTCCTCTACCTCAGCGGGCAGGGCGACCTCGCCGCCTACCAGGAGCTGCGCGCCGGTTTCACCGCCGCCGTCTCTCACGAGCTCCGCACGCCGCTCGCGCGGCTGCTCGTGCTGCTGGAGAGCGCGCAGCTCCCGGGCGCCGACTACACCGGGCTGATCGACCAGGCGCGGTTCGAGGTCGAGCGGATGGGCGAGCTGATCGACGACGTCCTCTTCCTCAGCGAGCTCGAGAGCGGACGGGCCGTCGTGGCGCTCGGCTCGATCCGGGCCCTGCCGGTCATCGAGCAGGTGCTCGCCGAGGCGGCCGAGCGGGCGGAGCGGGCCGGCGTCTCGCTGCGCGTCGAGTGCGCGGCCTCGTTCGAGCTCCCGCTCCGCGCGCGCATGCTGCAGGTCGTCGTCGAGAATCTGGTCGCAAACGCGATCCGGTACGCCGGCGACGGCGCCACGTGCGCCGTGTCCTGCGGCGAGCGCGCGGGCGAGCGGTACCTCGTGGTCGCCGACGACGGCGCCGGCGTCTCGAACGACGAGCTGCCGCGGCTCTTCGAGCGCTTCTACCGATCCGACCGGGCCCGATCGAGGCTCGGGACCGGGCTGGGGCTCGCGATCGTGAAGCACGTCGTCGTCGCCGCCGGCGGTACGGTCGACGCAACGGAGACCCCGGGCGGCGGCCTCACCGTCACGTGCGCGTTTCCGGCGCGCCTCTGATACAAGCCCGGCGACATGCGACTCCGGCTCACCCCACAACGGCGCGAGTTCTTCGATCTCTTCTGCAGCGCGTCGTCGAACGCAGTCGAGATCGCGCGCCTCCTCGTCGAGCTCCTCGGCCGCTTTCCGGAGGACGGCGCGGAGCTGATCGGCCGGATCAAGGAGCATGAGCACACCGGCGACGACCTGACCCACGAGGTCGTCACGCTGATCAACAAGACGTTCGTGACGCCGTTCGACCGGGACGACATCTACCGGCTCGCGACGGCGATCGACGACATCTGCGACTTCCTCGACGAGACCGCCGACAACCTCGGCTCGTGGGGGGTCGAGAAGGTGCCGGAAGTGGCGCGCCAGCAGGCGGACGTCGCCCTCCGCGCGACGATCCAGCTCGACGAGGCGATGCACCTCCTCGAGGGCTTCAAGGACTCGAGCAGCCAGCTGATCGAGCTGCGCGCGCTCGAGGACGAGGGCGACCGGCTCCTCCGCGACGCGGTCGGGGCACTCTTCCGCTCGGGCGACGACGCGTTGACGGTGATCCGCTGGAAGGACATCCACGAGGGGCTCGAGGAGGCCGTGGACGCCTGCGAGAACGCCGCCGACGTGCTCGAGGCGATCCTCGTCAAGAACCGCTAGGCGGTGCCCCTTCCAGTGATGGTCTCCCGTTTCTGGCGCGCGACCGGGGCTGCCAGGCAAGGACGCAGGGAGCGCCAATATCGAAAGGAGATATTGGCGCGACTGAGGACGCCGCTTGGCGGTTCCGGGCGCCGCCAGAGGCGGCCTGACTATCGCTGGAAGGGGCACTAACGTGGAAGACGTTCTCCTCGTCGTCGCGATCGTCGTCGCGCTCGGCTTCGACTTCACGAACGGCTTCCACGACACGGCGAACGCCGTCGCCACCTCGATCTCGACGCGGGCGCTATCGCCGCGGGTGGCGGTCGCGGTCGCGTCGGTCGCAAACCTGATCGGCGCGTTCGTGACGACCGCCGTCGCGAAGACGGTCGGCAAGGGGATCATCGACACCGGCCTCGCCAATACACGGACGGTGCTGGCGGCCCTGATCGGAGCGATCGCATGGAACCTGCTGACCTGGTGGTTCGGGCTGCCGTCGAGCTCGTCGCACGCGCTGATCGGCGGCCTCGTCGGCGCGGCAATGGCGCAGTCGTGGACGAAGGGCGTGCAGTGGCACGGGCTCGCGCACAAGGTCGTGCTCCCGGCCTTCCTCGCGCCGACGATCGCGTTCGGCGTCGCCTTCGTGCTGCTGATCCTGATCTTCTGGATCTTCCAGCGGGTGCCGGCGGCCGCTGCGAACCGCGGCTTCCGCCTCGGCCAGCTGCTCTCCGGCACGTTCGTCGCGTACACGCACGGCGCGAACGACGCGCAGAAGACGATGGGCGTGATCGCGCTCGCCCTCTTCGCCCACGGGTCGATCGACCACTTCTACATTCCGACGTGGGTGAAGATCGCCGCGGGGCTCGCGATCGCGCTCGGCACCTACGTAGGCGGCTGGCGGATCATGCGCACGCTCGGCCAGCGCCTCTACAAGATGGAGCCGGCGGCCGGGTTCTCGGCGCAGGTCTCGGCGGGCGCGGTGATCGACGTGGCGACGCGCCTCGGCTACCCGCTCTCGACGACGCACGTGATCTCGGGCGCCGTCCTCGGCGCCGGCTCGACGCGGCGCCTCTCGGCGGTTCGCTGGGGGATCGCCGGGAACATCGTCATGGCCTGGTTCCTGACGATCCCCGCAGCGGCGCTGGTTGCGGCGGCCTTCTACTGGCCGATCCAAGCGATCTTCTAAGCCTGGACTCGCTTCAGCGTCTTCTCCGCGGCCACGAGGACGACCTTGGGAACCGGAACGAAGAGCAGCCTCGGCCCGAGCTTCTGGCCCTGCGTGAGCGCGTAGAAGACGAACTTCCGCAGAGCAGCGGCCTTGTCCGTCTTCGTCGGCAGGAGCACGTAGGAGAAGGTGCAGATCGGGTAGGCGAGCGGGTTGCCCTTCGGCGGGTTGACGATGTGCATCTCGTTCGTGGTCGGCACCTCTTTGACGAGCGAGGCCGCCGCGCTGATCGCGCGCAGACCCGGCGTGACGAACTTGCCGTCCCGGTTCTGGACGCGCGCGAACTGGATCTTGTTCGTCAACGCGTAGGCGATATCGGCGTAGCCGACTGCGCCAGGGGTGTTCTTGACCACCCCGGCGACGCCCGACGAGCCGCGGCCCCCCACTCCAGTCGGCCAGCTGACCTGGGTCGAGTTTCCGACCTTCGACTTGAACTCGGCGCTGACGCTTGCCAGGTAGTCGGTGAAGTTGTAAGTCGTCCCGGACCCGTCCGAGCGCCAGACCGGGGTGACCTTCGTGTCGGGCAGGTTGATGCCCGGGTTCACCTTCTTGATCGCAGCGTCGTTCCAGTGCGTGATCTTGCCGAGGTAGATGCCCGCGACGATCGTCCCCGTCAGCTTCAGGTTGTTCGGCAGCCCCGGCAGGTTGTAGAGGACAGCCGTCGAGGACAGCACCCACGGAATCTGGACGCAGCCCTTGCAGGCCGACATCTGGTCCGGAGACAGCGGCGCGTCGCTGGTGCCGAAGTCGACCGTGCGGCCGGTGATCGCTGCGATCCCGCCGCCGGAGCCGATCGGGTTGTAGTTGATCTTCACGCCCGTCTTCGACTCGTAGTCCTTCTGCCACTGCGAGATCAGCGGAAACGGGAAGGTCGCGCCTGCCCCCGTGAGGACGCCGCTGTCCTTCCCGGCCGAGCCGCCTGCGAGCGCAGTCGTGGTCGCGACGAGCGCGGCCGCCGCGAGCGCGGCGACTGACAGAACCCTCGTTCTCATTCCTCCCTCTCTCCTTTGCGTCGGCAACGCGGCCAGTGTCCGCGCCGCCGCGTCGCCCGTGGGCAGACGTGCGGTGAAGCGGTGGTGAAAGAGCGGTGAACTCGACCGCCGAAGGTCGCACGCTTTTCGGCGGATCAGCGCTCCAGCTTGCGTCGACTTCGAGCCAGGAGAGCCCGGGAGGCGAGGCTCGTCAGCAGCACGAAGGTGATCAGCACGAACGCCGCCGCCCACGCCTGGTCGTTCAGGTGCGGGTCGGGCGCCTCCGAGTACTCGAAGATGATCACCGGCACCGAGGCGACCGCGTGCCCGGGATTGCCCGAGACCCAGTCGCCGAAGAGCGAGCTGGTGAAGAGGAGCGGCGCCGTCTCCCCCGCCGCACGCGCGATCGCGAGAGTCGCGCCCGTGAGGATCGCGCTGAGCGTCGTCGGCAGGATGACTCCGACGATCGTCCGCCACTTGCTGACGCCGAGCGCGAGGCTTGCCTCGCGCAGGTGCCCCGGCACGAGCGCGAGCACCTCCTGCGTCGACCTGGAGATGAGCGGGAGCATGATGATCGCGAGCGCCATCGCCCCGATGAACCCGTTCTGGCCGCGGCCGACGACGAGCAGAGCGAAGAGGAAGATCCCGATCACGATCGAGGGCAGCCCGTTGAGGACGTCGAGCACGAGCTTGATCCCGCGCGCGACGCGCCGGTCGGCGAACTCGTTGACGTAGATCGCGGAGAGGACGCCGGCGGGCAGCGCCATGGCCGCCGCGAGGCCGACGAGGACAAGGCTGCCGATGAAGGCGTGGGCGATTCCGCCTCCCGTCTCGCCGAAGGTGACCGGCGTCTTCGTGAACAGGTCGAGGTTCAGCGCCGGGATGCCGCGCACGAGGACGGAGCCGGTGACGACGACGAGCACCGCGACCGCGAGGACGGAGGCGAGCAGCCAGATGCCCTCGACCGCCCTGTTGACGCGCTTCCGGCGGCGGACGCGGCCGCCCGCGGAGAGGAGGATGCCCGGCTGCGCCGTCATCAGCTCCCGCCCGTCCGCTGGAACTCGAAGCGGCTGACGATCGCCTGGGCGACGAGGTTCGTCAGGAGCGCGAATGCGAGCAGGACGACGGCGAGGTAGACGATCGACGCGACGTGGATGTTCGTCGCCGCCGCCTGGTACTGGGCGGCGATGCGGCTCGCCAGCGTGTCCGCCGACTGGAAGAGCGAGGTCGGGATCGTCGTCAGGCCGCCGATCACCTGGGTCACGGCGATCGCCTCGCCGACCGCCCGCCCCATCCCCAGCAGGACCGCCGCGACGATACCGCCCCGGGTGTAGGGGAACACGACGCCGCGCACCATCTCCCAGCGCGTCAGTCCGAGGCCGTAGGCGCCCTCCTTCAGCTCCTGCGGGACGCTCTTGAACAGCTCGCGGCTGACGCTCGCCGTGATCGGGACGATCATGATCGTCAGGACGACGATCGCCGTGAACATGTCCCCGCCGCCCGGGCTCGGCTCGCCGAAGAGCGGGATGAACCCGATCGTGCGGTGGAGGAACGGCTCCACGTGCTGGTGCAGGAACGGGCTGAGGACGAAGATCCCCCACAACCCGAGCACGACGCTCGGGACCGCGGCGAGCATCTCGACCAGCGAGCCGATCACGCCCCGGAGGGCGGGCGGGGCGAGCTCCGTCAGGAAGAGGGCGATCGCGATCGCGAGCGGTGCGGCGACGAGCACGGCGGCAAAGGACGTCACCGCCGTTCCGACGAGGAAGTCGAGCGCGCCGAAGCTGCTCTTGACCGGGTCCCAGGTCTGGTGCCAGACAAACGCGATCCCGAACTTCTGGATCGCGGGCCAGGCGCCGTAGACGACGCGGTACGCGATCAGCCCGACGAGCGCGACGGAGCCGAGGCCGGCGAGCGCGGCGACGGCGTGCAGCGCCACATCGCCGATCCGGTCGCCGAGCCGGCGGCGCGACGCGAGAACGGGGACCGGCAGCTCCACCGGCGCCAGCATGACGCCGTGCGCCGACCGTTCGGGCCCCGTTCACCACTCCGTTACGAGAGGTTCACAGTCCTTCGACCACTTGGCCGCACCGGCTGCGCGACACTCCGGACGTGCCGGTCGAGCTTGCTCCGGTCGAGGTCGTCGTGCGGCCGGAGGTGGCGCCGCGCGAGGCCGTCTTCGACATCGAGCGCCTGACCGTCGCCTACGGCTCGAACGTCGCCGTCCGGGACGTGACGCTCGAGATCTACCGGAACCTGATCACGGCCGTGATCGGGCCGTCCGGATGCGGCAAGAGCACCTTCATCCGCTGCCTGAACCGCATGAACGAGCTCGTCCCGGGGGTCCGGCTCCAGGGCCAGGTGCGATATCACGGCGAGGATCTGTACGGGCCGGATGCCGACCCCGTCGAGGTCCGCCGCCGGATCGGGATGGTCTTCCAGAAGCCGAACCCGTTCCCGAAGTCGATTTACGACAACGTCGCCTTCGCCCCGAAGGTCCTCGGCCTGAAGGACGACCTCGACGGCCGCGTCGAGCGCGCCCTGCGCCGCGCTGCGCTCTGGGACGAGGTGAAGGACCGGCTGAAGCGGAGTGCGCTCGCACTCTCGGGCGGGCAGCAGCAGCGCCTGTGCATCGCACGCGCGCTGGCCGTCGAGCCCGAGGTGATCCTCCTCGACGAGCCCGCGTCCGCGCTCGACCCGATCTCGACCTCGGCGATCGAGGACCTGATGCACGAGCTGAAGCGGGACTACACGCTCGTGATCGTCACGCACAACATGCAGCAGGCCGCGCGCGTCGCGGACATGACCGCCTTCTTCAGCCTGGAGGAGCTCGACGGCGACCGCGCGGGCGTGCTCGTCGAGTACGACCGGACGGCGAAGATCTTCACGCATCCCTCCGATCCGCGGACGGAGGGCTACGTCACCGGCCGGTTCGGGTGAGAGTCACCTTCCACGAGGAGCTCGCGGAGCTCGAGGAGTCGCTCCAGGCCGAGGGCGAGCTGGTCGTCCGCTCGGTGCAGGCCGCGAGCCGCGCGCTCGTCGAGCAGGACCTCGAGCTCGCCGACGAGGTGATCGCGTTCGACGACGACGTCGACGCGCGCTACTTCGCGATCGAGGAGGGGATCCAGTCGCTGCTCGCGCGGCAGACGCCGGTCGCCACCGACCTGCGGCTCGTCCTCGCGATGCTGCACGTCAACCTGCACCTGGAGCGGATGGCGGACTACTGCGTGACCGTCGCGAAGCTGACCAAGCTCGCCGCGGGGTCGTCGGGCGAGTCGCGGATCCTCGCCGCGCTCGCGGAGATGGGCGTGCGGGCGGAGGAGATGACGCGCGTCGCGCTCCGGTCCTTCGAGCACCGCGATCTCGTGCGCGCCGAGGGTTTGGTCGAGCTGGACGAGCTGATCGACCGCGCGAACCGGAGGACAGTCGAGCACGTCCTCGAACTCGACACGGAGCAGCGCGAATGGGGCCTGCGTATGCTGGTCGTCTCGCGCTGCCTGGAGCGCATCGGGGACCATGCAGTCGACATCGGCGAGCAGACCGCGTATCTCGTCACGGGCGAGTTCCGTGAGTTCACGGACGCCTCGCATCCCGAGGCCGAGATGGTCTAGAGCGGTCGCGCTCGCGGCGGTCGTCCTCGCGGGGGGCGCAGCGCCCGGAGGGGTGGCGCAGTCGGCGCCGAGCGTCCTCCGGCTCACTGCGACGGGCGACATCGCGATGATCGCGGGCCCCGTCGAGTCGTACTTCAGAGCGGTCAGCCTCGACCTGAACGGCGACGTCGTGCTCGGCAACCTCGAGGGGACGCTGACAGAGCGGAGCGGCTCGAAATGCGCGGAGGGGAGCTCAGCCTGCTTCGCCTTCAGGGCACCGCAGGCGTACGCGCGCATGCTCCGCGCCGCCGGGTTCACGGTGATGAACCTGGCGAACAACCACGCCTTCGATTTCGGGGCCGCCGGCCAGGAGGACACGATCGCCGCCGTCCGGGCCGCGGGCCTCCTGACCACGGGGCGGCCTGGTGAGATCGCCTACGCGAACGTGCACGGCATCCGCGTCGCCGTGCTCGGCTTCGCCCCGTACCCGTGGGCGCAGAGCCTCCTCGACCTGCCCGCGGCGCAGGCCATCGTGCGCCGGGCCGACGAGTGGGCGGACGTCGTCGTCGTGACGATGCATGCCGGCGCCGAGGGCGCGGCTCACCGTCACGTGCGTCCGGGCACCGAGTGGTTCCTCGGCGAGAACCGCGGCAACTCGGTCGCGTTCGCGCACGCGGTCGTCCGCACCGGGGCCGACCTGGTCGTCGGCCACGGCCCGCACGTCCTGCGCGGGATGGAGTGGTACCGCGGCCGGCTGATCGCCTACTCCCTCGGCAACTTCGTCGGCTTCGGGACGCTGAACACCTCCGGTATGAGCGGCGTCAGCGCGATCCTCCAGGTCAGCCTGACGCGGGAGGGAGCGTGGGTGGCCGGCGACCTCGTGCCGCTCGCGCTCGCGCCGGCCGGAATCCCGCGGCCGGACCCGAGCAACGCCGCCCACGCTGCCGTGCGCACGCTCTCGAAGCAGGACTTCAAGGCGCAGGCGATGCTCGTCTCGCCAACGGGCGTCCTCCGCCCGCCTTCTGCGCGTTAGCTCGCGACCTCCTCGAGGGCGCGCCGGACGAGGACCTTTGCCAGGTGCCGGCGGTAATCGGCGCTGCCGGAGGTGTCGCTCGGCGGATCGGTGCCGTCGGCGGCGTGCTCGGCGGCGGCCGCGGCGTCGGCGCC